>NZ_BRYH01000021.1:0-1189 GCF_054772055.1 Lacrimispora brassicae
ATTGCCCTATGGCAGTCCTCTGTATTTATAGCAAAGATGGGCGTTTTAATTGAAGGCATAGTAAAACTCTACAGAGGTGACGCTAAAATTCTGTACAATACGAAACTCAAAAATCTTATCTTATAACAGGCAGAACAGATAAAAGCACCGAAACCTTCACCTGTTCTGCTTTATACCCTAAGTATCTGTGACATAGACACCTTAGTTTTTATACCGACCACATTCTGTACAATTTTTCTGTCTTTCAGTACTACCGGAGTAGAAATATACATCGCTTTAATGCTGTTCGATAGCCTCAGTTGTTCATCTACATCGACTTTACGCATCTTCGTTTCTTTTACTTCTTCCACAATCCTCCCACAACCAGAAAAACCATTCTGCACGATCTGCGTTATGATACCCAGAAATACAGCAAAACCGGCTTATTTATAGTATAATTATCATTGACAAAATAAATAAAAGGAAGAGGTACGAAACTTCTTCCCCATCATATAGAAATGTCTTATGATTAAGTTATGAGGCAAAAACGTAAGGAAGTTGTATGATGGATACCACAATAAAGGGAAACGGCATTACTTTCAAGGAGTTGGAAAAAAATATTTATCAATGGATCCGTGAACTGGAAAAGAATTACACCAGAGAGCTTTTGAAAAAGTATGATGCCTATCTGATGGGGATCAGGGACAGAGCCGCCTACCGCCATAAAGGTCAGAAAAAACACTATCAAAACTGTCTATGGAGAAGTCATTTACTGCAGGACCATCTATGAAATAAAGGATGAGACTAGGAATAGGATAAGCCATTATGGAAACATAATATTGACTTTGATTAGACTTACCTCCTTTTCAGATTTGCGGTGTCTGTGGAACACAAAAGCATCATTTGGGGTAATTAATAACTGTCTGTTATTGTGTTTCCAATATTTACTTTATATATTTACTTGTTTTAGGAGAGCAAAAAACGTCACTTTTCAGCTCAGTATTTGGTTCAAAACCATTTTCAAACTACAACACTTTTGAGTTAAAGTCTATTTTTACCATCTAAACTATTATTCGTCATCAATGGACCTTCCTCTTATTTTCAACTATTCTAAGTCAGTACTTTTCAATATCCCAACTTGCTTTTATTAAAATAACTTCTATGGAAAAACACTCTGAAAGCATGTAAAATACCAGAAGTTTCCTACCTC
>NZ_BRYH01000022.1:0-30374 GCF_054772055.1 Lacrimispora brassicae
CACATGCAGATACTCTGGAAGAACTTCTCAGAAATCATGGAATCGAATTTCCTGAATTCTGTGGATGGTAACAACATAGGGGAAGTACATTTGTGCTTCCCTATATTAAGAAACAAAGTGGTAAACAAATTCGATAGCAAGTGGTAAACTTTTTCACTAGCGCTAATGGTAAACAAATTCATTAGCAAATATCTGATAAGTGGCAAACTATTTAGTTAGCGAGGTGGTAAACAAATTCGTCAGCGAGTGGTAAACTTTTTCGTTGACATTCACAGGTGTCTTAATTCGAAACTTATTATCTTTATTCTCTTCTTTATCCTCCAACCATTGAATACGAAGCAATTGGAATAATGCAAAAAGGCGAATCTCCGGAATATAATAGCTTCCCCAGGGTGACACTATCCTTCCTCTGAACGGATCCTGTAGTGCTTCCTCTTCCCTTGCTCCTCTAATCACCTCAAATATTCCGTCTCTCATAAATGACGAACGAAAATCCCCCAGTGCCTGCTGATACTCCCCAAGCCATATCGCCATCATAAGAATATACCGTTCCATAGCCGACATATGGAAAAATATTGAATATCTTTGACCCTTTTGAACGGTCATACCTTTCCCTTTCTTGCTCACAATCTTAAGAATACCGGCACGTATCGAAAAAAAATAAAAGAAATCAATTACTGTATAATAATCCTATGTTCTTCCATATGTCAGGTATTTCTCCTGAACTATATCAAACAAGCCATTCAATGCAAAGCAATCCTTTTTCCCAATATGACCTGTACGCTTTGACAGTTGTACTTCATTTAGCTCAAGATAATCCAAGAAGAGTTGATATTCCTTTTCTAATTTTTCTGCTGTCTTTTGAAATAGTTTCATATAATCTCCTTTTGTATCGATGGAGTATGTTTACTCCCATATCCCATCCGCTGTTTTTTAATATCATGGATTCATCTATTTTTTCATTCCATATATCACCAATTCCTTGCGGAACGCACTTAGTCTGGAATACTCATTTCTATATTTCTCCATAATATGCGCCTTAGCATCAGGAATACCAAGAGACTCCTGTACTTCTCCAAATGCAGCGATAAAGGAAGCACACTCCCCATAATAGTTTCTATGATTTCCTTCCATAATCCCAGTCACTCTGCCGGCAATCCATTTTTCAATTTTCCCTAACCATTTCTTTGATTCTTCTATTGTTAGTTGTACTTCATTCTTCCATGAATTGAAAAGCTGTGAAAACAATTCATTATCCGATAGTTTAGAATTAATTTCCGTTCCCCGATAAAACTTATCAGCGGATATTTCGCAGACAGACTTTGCCCTGCTTTGCATTGCCTTCATACCTTCCGGAAATTTTTCTCCTTGAAACAGAAGCAAAAACATAAATGCCAGTCCCTGCTTCATAAACGTTGATGACCAACCAAGGGCATTCTTTTCATGCATACCCACCGAATACATCCTTTCAAACTGTTCTTCAAAAAACAGCATAGTACAATAGCCCTCTTGATAAAGATAATTTTCCCTCTTGGCATTCATGTCGTAAGAAAGACTTTTTTCTCGATTTTTCGTTTTCTGATAAGTCTGTTCTATAATAAATTTAAGTTCCTGTTCCCATTGTTTCCAATTATTAGAGCAGATTCTTATTCGCATATAGTTAACCACTGTAGTTTCAGAACGAAATGCTTCAATCCAGCATTTTTCCATCTTCTCATGATCATTCAATTTCACTGCATACTCTGCTGTAAGAAGTGCTATTTCGCTCCTGATTAGATAAGAAGATGGGATTTTCTCCATTGCTTCTATCCCAATTTGAAACATGCTATCACTTTCATCAGAATTTAGTTTTATCTCTAAAAACTGCTGATACAAGGAAGGATGCTCCGTCACATATTTTCTTGCATTTTCCAATAGACAGCTTTCATCCTGAATCATGGATTGAGCTTCTCTTAATAATTTGTCCGCTGATTTACTTTTTTGTGTACCAAGGTATCCTATCCACATCGGTAGAAAGGCATCAAACTGTGGTAGTTCATCATTTCCAGATTGCATGACCTCCTCAAGCTTCACATCATTACACCTAAAATTTCCCATCATGCAATATATTTCATCTGCTCTGTCTTCAAGCTGGTTTCCCATATAGGTAAGATATAAACATTCCTTTACAAACGGAATATACGCATGCCCTAATAAATTATATTGATCTAACTCATACATATATAAAGGGGAGCCATTATAATCGCAATAATCCCCTTCCGAAGAAACCTCCAATACAGATAGAATTTCTGAAAGCTCATATCCCTCTTTATATAACTCCCTATCAACGCAGGCATGAATTAATTCCATTGCTTCATTAATATCCTTTAAAATTCCCTTTGGGTCAGAGAAGAGAACCTCATCTACATCACTATTGTACCAGTCATCCCACTCTTCATTATATTCACTTTCTAAAAGACGACCTGCAGAGTTGATTTGTGTTAATCTCTCTTTAATGCTTTCTATGCTAAGTATTATTTGAGATATTCCATCATCAATGCACTTCTGGCAGGATTCGCTCTCTGATATATTTTCATAAGATCTCATCAATTGCAGCAAATTGTTTCTTCTATTTTCAGGCCACGTTCTTGCTATCTCGTGGATCAGCATTTCCATATTTTCATGGCTTAAATTCTTTGAAAGTGCATCCACTTCTTTGAGAAATTTAGGCAACTTCATGCGCTCATTATTCATTTTTTTCCCTTCCATCATTCCAACTCTTTTGCATTTATCTTTAAAAACCTACGAATTTCTATCATCTGCGACCGCTGTCCGCAAAATCCGTTCAGCCCGAAAACTTCTGATTTCGCTTTGAAGATGGCAAAATCCAGACCGTATACCATTGATTGTTCCAATAGAGCATTTCATGAGTGTCAATCATTCAAAACTCCGTATACTCCAAACTACCTCTTAACAAAGGCGCTTACAGTTTCCTTCAGCTCATCACTGAACTCTGCAAGATCCTGAAAGCTAATTGCACCGTCATTTATAAGTGAAACAATGTTATAAATAAGGTTCGACCGGCTCATTTCTAGTTGAACACCAGTTTTCTTCCTATCTGCCTTTATTCTCTTGTCCAGCCTCCAAAACTTTTCTGATGGCTTTGCATCTTCACTTAGTAATTCTATATATTCCTTACTGAGCTTATTCATATAGGCTTCCTGCCAATCAGCAATTTTATTTTTGAAAAGCGTCCAGTCCCCCTTTGTAAATCTCTGGTAAGCGATGAACAACCTACCGTTTACCATTTAACCTTATTCCAATTAAAATAACTTATATAGGCAATGCTCCCCGGTTTTCTGGGGTTACCGTTTCTGTATCGATCAGACCTGAGCAGCGTTCTTTTATAAAATCACTCCATGGCAGTAGCATTTCTATCCCTTTGGGCTCATTTTTATAGTCCGGCATATATAACAATACTGTGTAGAGATATTGGAACACATTGATCTGGTTTGCTTTTGCAGTTTCAATCATGCTGTATACAATGGCACTGGCATCTGCTCCTGGTACCGAGTTATGAACAGAAAATTCTTACGTCCGATTGCATACGATTTGGCACGCCGTTCCGCTGCATTGTTCGATAACTCACATCGTCCATCCAGCAGATAATTACATAAAGTTTTCTGATGGTTTTTAGCATAAGTGATGGCTTTGGTGATTATTACGCGGCATAAAGACCGCAGGTCGTCTTTTTTGATACCGGTGATACGCTTGAATGATACCAGCAATTCGCTTGTAGATACCGCCCGGTTAAGGGCGGTATCTTAAAAGACTATTACAGTGGATGGCTTGCTAGAAATTCTCTCATATTGTAATTACCGGTATTGATAATTGTTGCATTGTGAATGATTCTATCCATAATGGCATCAGCTACCACGCCACCCCCAAGACGAGGATGCCATTCGGTCTGTTTGTACTGCGTATAAAAGATGGTTGGCCATTGATCATATCGTTTTTCAAATATTTCCAGAAGGTAATTCACCTCTTTTTCAGAGGGAATATCCATGAGCCATTCATCTATGATCAAGAGGTGATAGTTGGCGATTTTTGTTACAACCCGGCTGATTCCACTACCTTCCTGCTCAGCAAGATTAAATTTTTCAAGCATCTCTGGGAGCCTCATATACCGAGTTCGATACAGATGCCGACATGCTTCTTTTCCAAGAGCACACGCCAGATGTGTCTTACCAGATCCAGTAAATCCGTTGATGATGATGTTCCGGCATGTGATAAAATATTTGCCGGTTGCAAGTTCAAGAACTTGATTACGGTCAATCCCACGCCCTTCATAAAAGATCGTGTTGACATCCGCATTAGGATATCTCAGTTTGGCATATTTCAGAAGGCGTTTCGCTCTGGTAGCATTCTTTCGGCAGTACAACGAATCAATTGCGATGTTAATTCTCTCATCGAATGTCATTGCCTCGTAAGATGACCCCTGTACCTCCTGATCTTCCAGAGCGTCAATCAGCTCCCTCAGATTTAGTTCACGCAGCTTACGTTTGGTTTCATCATTTATCACTGTGCCCACCTCCGTAATAATCTGAACCGCGCACATAAGCCCCCTCATTGTTTGTAGAAGATGGCTTCTGTAAGCCAACAGTCTGCTTGTTCTGCATCACAATGTCTTGATTATTGCTCAGAATCGCTTTAAGATATCTGTAACGGGGCGAAGCGGTGTTCTTTAAGGCGAAATGGCAGGCAGATTCAAATCGGTCATTTGAATAATTCTTACTCAGTTTCAATACAGAGAGTGCAGCGTTATAGCCCTGTTCTTTTATGGTGACGCTTCGGAATATACGCTGGATGACTTCCAGGGTATTGTCTCCGATTGTGGATGCCCAGGAAAGCATTCTTTCATCATTCATCTGTGGTTGGTTGAATTCATTCGGCATGTCCGTATCAAATGTATCATACTGGTTTTCGACATAATCTGGAAACTTTGCATGAGATGAAATACGCTGGTTGTTGCAGTATACTTCAATCGTCGTATCCGTATACTTGATATCAACAGTACGTCCTCTGTATAATGACGGAACAGAATAAAAGTTCTTTTTGAGGCATATGTGACAGTTTGGATAAACCTTGCGGTCCCGTTCCCAGGAGGCAATCTCATAAGAAATCTTCGGTAGACTGTGCAGGTATTTCTTTTCTTCCAGAAAGACTTCGGTTCTACTGTATTTTCGCTTTTCAAAAGGAGCATTATTGAAATCTGCAAGTGCTTTTTTTACTGCTTTTTGCAATGAGATGAAGTCATGAAATATCTGATTCCTGAGTTTTGCAATGATAGCTGTTGCAATCTTACCTACGGTACCTTCTACAGAGGCCTTCTGCTTTGGCTTTCTTACACCGGTTGGCATGATTGCTGTTACATAATGCCCACCCAGTGCTTCGTATGCATCTGTAAGGATAATTTCTCCTTCTTTGGGATGCTTTACAACGCCGGTTTTGAGATTATCACAAATGGTGCAGACTGGAACACCCTGAAAGAATGCATACATGTGGACATGGCATCGAAGCCAGGTATCCATCTTCATGTCAAAAGTCGGCTCCACATATGCAGGCTGACTGTAGGGCAGGCAGGCTACAAAGAGATAGACTGTGGTAATCTCACCTGTATGAGAATTGACCAGCTTCATGGTAGGTCCGCTCCAGTCCACTTCGCAGCGGTATCCTGGTTTATGCTGCAGATGGTTCGTCAGAGCCTTGGAAGAAACGTAGGCTCCATAATCGTCACAGAACTTTGTATACCCGACAGCAAACTTTCCATCAGCATGGCATTGATCCGTGTATTCCTGCCATAACAGTTTTAATGTGACGCCGACTCTTTTCAGTTCTGAGTGGACGTAATCATAATCGGGCAGCTGGTATAGTCGCTCCGTTTGAAACTTGTCTGGAAAGAACAAATGATACAATTCATCGTCAGCCAAAGTGCTGACACCTTGAAGGGTGACTCCTTTCTCTGTCGCAATTCGAAGTACCGTGCTGACAGAAGTTTTTGATAAATGCCGGGTCTTAGCAATCTGATTTTGCGACAAGCCGCCGGCATGCAGCTCAAGGATGAGCCGCACATTGATTTTATTGGCCATAGTATAGGCCTCCTTTCGTAGAATTAAGACATTTATGTCTTGAAATCATTCTACTACTTGGCGGCATCATTGCGCATATCGGCGGTATTTTTATGTGTGCTGCATGCTCATATAAGAAGTGGTATCCTGTCGCAGACAATCGGTATCATAAAGCGTATTGATGGTATCCGTATCGCGTAATATTCAGCTTTGGCAAGTTTGCTTCCACCGAGCGGATCCAGCGTATCAATCCAGGTCCAGAAAGAATCCCATACGGGAACTTCAAGTTCTTGACGCTTATGTTTGCGTTCCTCTGGATCCATTCCTTTTAGCCCTTTTTCTATGAAAAAGAGCTGGTTGCAATAAATAAGTCCAACCTCTGCAGGAATCATGTGTTCTCTTTCCTCAGATGATGGAAGTTCTATTTTTTTAATTGTTTCTTCTGAATTTACATCCAGAAGCTTCAGATCCCGGCGTCTTTGTACCGGAATAGCTTCGAAGAACTTTCTACGGCAGTGGGCAACGCAGCAGACAAGAATTACATCCTCCACTTTATTGTAACCACTGTACCCATCACACTGGATCATACCAGAGAATCCTTCCAGGAAGTTTTTAGGAAAATCTCCACTTCGTCCTGACTGGTAATCATACAGCACGATTGGTGTAAGACCATCACTGCCACTTAGATATATCCACATATAGGATTTCGATTCGGGCGTTTTTCCTTCTTCATGAAGCACCTGACATGTCGTTTCATCTGCATGAATGATTTCTCTTTGAATTAAAAGTTCATGCATCCGCTCATAGATTGGTCGGAAATAATCCAGTGCACCACGGATATACCAGTTTGCCATGGTTTCCCTTGGCAGCTGCAGACCAAGCTGGAGCATACATGCTTCCTGACGGTAATACGGAGTATTGACAAAACTCTTATGAAACATAACATATGCAACCGTTGATGGCGATGCCGGACTGTGAGGTAACAGTGGGGCAGGTGTTTTTGCCTGGGCAATCGTTCCATCTCCATCCTTTCTACATTCCGGACAGATGAGAACTTCCTGAAGATATCGGATCCGTTCCACTTTCGCAGGTGTAATTCGAAGTTCTGTTCTTACTTCCTTGTAGCACAGCAACTGCATCTGGGCATCACAGTAACCACAAAGACGGTCTTCCTCTGCAACAGGACAAATGACATCCCTGATTGGGATATCTGCATACAATTCTTCTCTTGTAGCTTTCTTCTTGCGGGCTCGTGTATGTTCCTTAACTTTTGTTATAATGGCAGGAGTATCTGCAGTTGCTGGATCAGAAGACTCTTCTTCTTTGATGTGAGTTTTTTCACTCTTTGTTCCGAACAACTGTCTGCGGAACTCTTCAAGGGTTCCTTCCAGATTCTCCTTAAGGGAGCGTAACTCAATTACCAGTGTGCGGAGTTCCTTTATGGTAGTATCCTGCTCGCTGATGCGGGCAGACTGCTGATCAATTATACGGTTTAAAAGTTTGATTTGTTCGTCATAATCTGGTGACATTTGCCCGCTCCTTTCAAGGTGATTTCTTACCATCTATCATAAAGAATTTCAGGTAAAAATGCAAACAGTCCACTGGTATAGTAATGTTAAAATGACGAAACCTAAAATCACAGAAAAGCATAGAAAAACTACCGTTTTTAGAACGTTTTTGAGAGTTATCCACTACAATAAGAATCCTTTATGGGTTATCCGCAGACAACTTTTTCATTCTTCGTAAATATGTGAATAACTATCGACGCAGAGCATTTTGAATCAAAAAAAGTTTTTTAAGATTCTCTATTTTGCACAAAATCAAAAGTCCTTTTTCTTTATAACAGGCTTGATTGCTTTTGGCTGCTCAATCGAGAGTCCCTCCATGAGCCAGCGGAATTCCTGGCGTGAAAGTGGGCGTACTTCCGATGCATCCCTTGGCCATTGGAATCGGCCATTATCCAGCCTTTTTAGATATAGGACAAAGCCATCTTTGTCAAAATGAAGTGCTTTTATGGTATTCTTTTTTCTTCCACAGAAAAGATACAGCGCATTTCCATAAGGATCCATTTCATAGGTATCCCGGATGATTGCCATGAGACCATCAATGCTGCGTCTCATATCGGTCCTGCCAGTTATGATGTAGATTTTGGCAACTCCGGATAGCTCACCTAACACAGCTGTTGCAGCGCAGAAAGTATATTTATAATGGTTTCTTTTGCTGCATGGTTTGCTATTTCAATGCTGCATCCATGGATGTTTAGAACTACAGCCGGAACATGCGGCATTGCTCCTATATCTGCCTGATTCTCACAAGCAAGAGGCTGTTCATCTATTATTTCAAGTGGAACTACCTGCTGCGGATTAGAAACCACATGGCTCTGAACAGTTGGTATACCACAGGCTTTTTTTCGCAGCCTTGAGATTTTGGTATAAAACGTACTGATTGGAACAGAATGTTGCTCACACCAATCTTTGTCACTTAAGCCGCTAGTGCGGCATTCCTGAATCAGATTCATCCAATCCTGATCGGTACGTCGTGGTTGTCTATGATTTTGTAGCATTTGACTGAGTATTCCGGGGCAAAATGCCCCATCTGTCCGGTCTCAGGAAACCGCCATTCCGTTTTATAGGAAACCGCTGTTCCGGAGTTGGAAACCGTAGCTATAGTTCCCTTATACTGTATTTATGCGTCAATGACGTAAATACAGTATAAGGAGGTCACACTATGACCAAGTATCGTGAGATACTCAGACTCGCAAGTCTGAATCTCAGTCAGACAAACATTGCATTAAGTTGCAGTGTTTCAAAGAAAACTGTCAACAAGGTTCTCAAAGCAGCCAGAGAAAAACATCTTGAATGGCCACTTTCAGAAAACCTGACTGACGTCGTCTTGGCAAATCAGCTTTTTCCAGATACAAAGAAAACAGCTGATACTTCGAAGAAGCGAACGCCAGACTATGACCACATTCGCAAAGAGCTGCTCCGTAATGGAGTCAACAAAAAGCTTTTGTGGACAGAATACCTGGAGGCCTGCCGACTTTCTGGCGATATTCCACTCATGTATTCTCAATTCTGTTACCACATCCAACAGGATGAACAGAAACGCCGGGCAACCATGCATATCAGCAGAAAACCTGGAGAACAGGTTGAAGTTGACTGGGCTGGGGATTCGGCCCGCATCATTGACCCTGATACAGGAGAGATTCTAGATGCTTTCCTGTTTGTTGGTGTCATGACTTACAGTCAGTATCCATATGTTGAAGCATTCATCAATGAGAAACAGACTGCCTGGATTACTGCACACATCCACATGTACGAATACTTTGGAGGTGTCGCCAGAATTCTTGTACCAGATAACTGCAAGACTGCAGTGATTCATAACAAAAACTGGTACGACCAACGTGTTAATACTGTTTATCATGAGATGGCGGAACACTATGGTACAGCTGTCATCCCTGCCCGGGTAAGGGCACCCAAAGATAAACCAAATGCGGAAGGATCCGTAGGGAATATCTCTACCTGGATTACTGCAGCATTACGCGATGAACAGTTCTTCTCTTTGCCAGAATTAAACTGTGCCATTCGAGAAAAGTTGGAAGCATTCAGCCATCGGCCATTCCAAAAGAAGGAGGGCAGCCGGTATGAACTCTTCCGCGACGAAGAACTGCCATTGCTGGCACCTTTACCTGCTACCCCATATGAACTGGCGGAATGGAAACAAGTCACCGTTCAATTCAATTATCACATATCTTGCGATGGAATGCTATACTCGGTTCCATATGAATACATTAAACGCAAGGTTGATGTCCGGGTTACAGATAAAACGATCGAAGTTTTTTACAACCACAACCGCATTGCCTCCCATCAACGGCTCCATGGCCGCAAGGGACAATACAGCACAATTACGAAGCACATGCCAAAAGACCATCAGGAATATCTGGAATGGAATGGCGATCGCTTCCGTAAGTGGGCAGAGCGAATTGGTGTCAATACGTGCACTGTGGTTTATGCAATCCTTAACTCCCAACGTGTGGAGCAACAATCCTACCGAAGCTGTATGGGGCTTTTAAAGCTGGCAGACAAGTATTCTGTTGACCGGCTGGAAAGTGCCTGTAAAAAGGCTCTCAGCTATACAGCCAAGCCAAGCTACAAGAGCATTAAAAACATCCTTGCAGCTGGACAGGACAAGCTCATACAAGAATCTAATGTTACTTATACATCAGAAATCACACAGAATAAACATGCCCTCACAAGAGGTGCAGACTATTACAGGAGGTAAGTATCATGACAAACCAAAGTACGATTGATAAATTAATTGAAATGCGGCTGACAGCTATGTCAGATGCTTTCCGTAATCAGATGAACGATGCAAAAATAAAGGAAGTTTCCTTCGAGGACCGCTTTGCCATGCTGGTTGATATCGAATACAGTAACCGTAAAGGAAACAGTCTGAAAAGACTGATCCGGAATGCTGTATTCGACCAGCCTGAAGCTTATATTGAAGATATCAACTATTCTTCAGGACGCAAGCTGAACCGGGAGCTCATCAGGCGACTGGCCAGCTGCGAATATATCACTGAACACCGTAATCTATTTATTACAGGTGCTACAGGCAGTGGGAAGACTTATCTGGCTTGTGCTTTCGGCATGGAAGCCTGCAAGCAGCGCTATAAGACCAGATATGTCCGACTTCCGGACCTGCTCCTTGAGTTGGAGATGTCACGGAATGATGGGACTTATAAAAAAGTTCAGGCAAGGTATGCAAATCCAGTTCTTCTCATCATAGATGAATGGCTTCTCTTGAAACCAACAGAATCGGAACAACATGATATCCTTGAACTGCTTCACAGACGCCGCCGTAAATCATCTACCATCTTCTGCTCACAGTATGAACAGAGTGGCTGGTTTGATCAGCTTGGAGGAGATGAAAGCCCTCTGGCGGAAGCAATCCTGGATAGGATCAAACATGATGCCTATAAGATCAATATCATTCCCACTGATCCAGGAAATTACAGATCCATGAGAGAGGTATATGGACTAAATCAGTCCTTAAGCGAGTAAACTTGCATGTAACATAAAAAGAGTATCTGCGGTTTCCCTGTTCCGGACAGGCGGTTTCCACCTTACCGGAACAGCGGTTTCACCGCACCGTAATATTCATTTGACTCCAACTCCATGATTTATTTTGGAGTGGTCAAGAGTAGAATTCACAAGAAATGTAGTAAACGAATCCAATGTGTACAATCGAGAATTAACTAGATAAGACCATCTCCAAGTTAATTCTATTATTTCACAAAATCGAAGATATTTGGAACGGTAGGTTATTCATCGCTTACACTTTTTCGTTGACATTCACACTTACTATTTATGTATTAATATTTATAGTTTCAGATATAGATATTTTAAACCTCCCAACCACTAGATATAAATCAGACCCCCAGAATTATTTACAATAAAATCTGAGAGCCAATACTCTTTCGATATGTGGTACCTTTTTTCTTATTTTGGCAAAAGCCTTCGACATTGCTATTAAAGGTCTTTAACGCCTATCTACAAATAATACTAATCCTGTTAATATTAAATCTTTTATAGTAAAATTTCACTATCATTTTACAACATTATATAAAAAAGGTATATCATAAGTCTCACACTTTTATGCGACAAATTTCGACAACTACTTCTGTATGTGTTGAATGTGTGAAATAGATTCCCGTAAGGCGCAGTTTGGCCTTAGTGGAAACATCTCACATTTTCTTATAAGAGAAGAGTATACTATTTATCACCTTAAGTAATCTTCTTTTTCTGCTAAAGAATAGACCCCTTCCTTATATACCTCCATAATTTCTAATACATAGTCCGTCACCTCTATAACTTCATTATAATTAGGCACTCGTCTACGTCCATGTACAATATTATGTCTAGGATTTAACAATTCACGATCAATAAATGGTTCTCTTGCTTCAAACATATTCTCATAATCTAACCCTATAATCTGAGTAATTTCTTTCAAAACATCTGGTTTAGGATTAGACTCTGTAGGTATTGCAGGCTCATCTTCATCAACTATAGGTTCTGCATTATCATTTAACTTTATAATGAACTGTTTTGATAATATATTTTCATACTCTTCAAGTGCTTTCTTTACAATTGAAGTTTTTACTTTGTGTTGGTTATTAGAAAATAAATTATAGTGTTTTTTTCTAATTAAAATAGCCGCTATCTCTAACTTCAATTTACGACATTCTATTTTTTGTCCGGCAATATATGCTATATATGCATTTGATGCATATCTTATATATCCTTCGAAATGCGCACATGCTAATGTAAAGCAAGAGCGTAACAAACATGGCAAATAATTATTTGCTATTATAAGAGTCCTTATATCTAATATTTCTTTTTTTCTCCATTGTAAATCTTGATCTAATTCCTCTAAAAGCATCTCCAAACTATTAATTTTTATGGCCAATTAAAAAACCTCCTGACCCACTTTAAGTAAAGCTGTAAATCTATTAGTTGATCTTCTCCCCGAAAAAGGCCCATATTGCTTATTTGCATGCATCAGTTTAACTCTTTCCATAAATTCATTCTGAGCAACTTCAGACATATAATAATCGATTTTTTTGCTTACTTCAGGTACCATAGCCTCGTATGCGCTTAATGTTATAGATCCCACAAATTTATCATGTTCTATATCATATCTCTTAAATGCATTTTCACCCAACATATTATTTATGTATCTAAACGTTTTTTCAAATATTTCCACCTCTCTTTCAACATCTAATACTTTTGATGAAATAAGGTTTATTATTGTATTATCAAAATATTCATGCAGGCTACTTGGCATATTATTAATATCCCCATGTCTTGCTACAATAAATCTTATTATGTATTCTAAATCCTCTTGTTCTTTAATCGCTCTATCAGTAAGAGGCAAACAAGTTTTAAAATCTACATTTTCCCTCATTGTTGATAACACATCATAAAAAATTTTATTTTCCATAATAATTAGACAGGTTCTTATCTCTTGTGGTGTTAAATGTGATCCTCCTGTATTCAGCCTTTGGAATAAATCATATTTTGCGTCCTTATCACTTGTAGATTTGAGTAACTTTACATCAATTTTCGCTCGCTTAATCAGTAATCGTTGAGCTTGAGTTAATTGATATACATTTTCGTTTTCATCCTCCCACACAATATTTTCTAATGCAGACAAGAACTTAGTTTTTTCTAATTTTATTTTGGGACACACTTTTTTATTTTCATCCATGTATATACCTGCAAATTCAAAAATAGTGGATAATCTTTGTTGCCCATCTATTACATCCCAGATTCCATCTCTTCGATGAAAAATAAAAATAGGCGGCATTGGTATTCCAAGTAATATTGATTCAATTAATTTTGACTTTTGATCTATCCCCCATCTATATGCTCGCTGAAACTCAGGATGAATATCTATTTCTCCATCCCTATACATATTTATAAGTTCTCCTATTGACATCGCATAACTATCTGTTGCTATTGTCCTTGCTGCTACTTCAATTTGCTCTTGTAACGTGCTAGTCATACCATTTCTCCTTAATCTAATAAATTTATAGTTATTTTAAATTCTGTACATATGAAATTTACATCTTATTATACTTCTTAATATCACAATTTGTAACCTACTATAAATAAAAACATCATTAATCTTTCTATAAAGAAACAGCCTAAGAATTATACCGGATCCCTATATTTAGAAAACATTTTGATGTCCTGTTCTTATATTAATCTCTAGACCATGTTATGCTTAATTTACACTTTCGATATTAAACAATAAACTTCAACATGTGTAGATGCTGTGAATCGGATTCCTGCAAAGCGTGGTTTGTCCTTGGCGGAGCCTCATATTGAGTTTGTTCACGTAGAATATGCTTTGCTTTTATGTTATCAGTATCGATGATAAATCTGCCAACTATTTAATTAAAACAACTACTCTGGACACAAATTTACGCAATCAACACACTTTGTCTATAGCGCATTATGTATCTGATCAGCCCTTGGAAGTCCCCTTACTCTTTAATCACCACAATCCTCCTCAAAAAACAAATCATAATATTCACAAAAAATCACGCATAACTGTTGATAAAACTCTTGTAATTCTCGTGTATCCTTTCCGTTTCGTGCAATCTCATCAATTTTTGCTTTCAATTGATTTTTTTTAAATCTTACTTTTTCTAGGTTATGTATTAATTGATGCCTTTTTAAATAAAGCTTTAATTCAATATACATATAATTTCCAACATCAGTAATATAGGCTATTGAGCCATCTTTATTTCTTCCTAAATGCTTATTATATTCATTAGAACAAGGATCTACAAAACCTTTATCTTTAACAATATTTTCATGTTCATCTTTACCAATCCATTTATTAGATTTTGAAATATTACAGTAGGGACAACTATAAAGCAAATTATCATAAGTAAATTCTAAGTGTTTAAATCTTTCTTTAGGTGCAAAATGCTCTACATGATATGAATTAAAACCACCGCTATAATGATCGTGATCATCACAATATGCACATTTCTTTTCAAAATCAACTACTAATCTTTTTTTATTTGAAACATTAGTTATCCACATCTCTCCAGTAAATGACCTGGTAGGTATCTTCTGTTTTAGGGTCTCCACGATACTACTCCTTATCAAGTATTTTATCTAATTTTGCAAGCAATTCATTTAATTTATTAGTACTTAAATCTTTTTTCACTTTTTCTGGTATACTATATTTTCCGTTAATTGACTTCTCCAATTTTGTATCAAGCTCCATAATTCGCGAATCAATTTCTTGAGAAGTACCAGCCAAAGGTAGCAATTGAGCAATCTCATATTCCCACTGCTCTTTTTGTTTTATGCTTTTAAGGATTTGCTCAACTATTTTAAAATTTAATTCAATTCGCTCTGATGGCTCACTTAAATAACGATCAAAATCAAACACTTGATATGCATTATATATTTCATTAGCGAAAAGATCGTCTTCATATGATGTTAATATGAAAATAGGAAAATCATACAAAGTATCCTCAAGATATTTTGCAAATTCAATTCCAGTAAAATCAACAATTTCGTAAGACGAAAGTTTGTAGTCAACTAATATACAATCTAATTTTTGTTCAAAAACTTCATTTATCATACTTTGTATATCTGACCGAACCTTAATTTCATATGGTTCAAATTCAAAATTGTCATATTTAAGCTTTTTTTCAGGTGAAGCATCAGCCATTCCAAATATTAACTTACTCATTATCTGTGTAACCTTACTAGAATCGTCATCCAAAATACCTATTTTAAATTTTTGTTTCATACTTATCACCTCAAAGCGGAAATGAGATATCCAAAGCAAAATTAGACTTCCATTCCACTAATTCATATTTGGCATTATATTCACGAGCTGTTGATGCAACAATATACATTCCCAACCCTGTTCCTACTACATCGCCATTAACATCACGTTTGCTAGTAATACCATAATTGAAAATATCATATGGATTTTTAAAAATATCGCCTAAACCATCTCCATTATCTTTATAGTGAATCACGAAATTTTCTGCTGATTCAAGCGAAATAATAATAGACCTCTCAATAATTTTACTTTTTTCGAAAGATTCTATTGAATTTATAATAAGATTATAAATAATACTTTCAAAGTCTGAGATAAATATTCTTTTTGTAACAATATTAGAATCATGAGAGAGTGTGATTCTAATCTTTTTTTGTTGTAATATTGGTTCTAATATTAAAATAATCTCCTCTATAGTTTCATAAAGGTTTTTCTTTAATCTTGTACGCTTATCCTTTTTGACTTGATTTGTAATTACAGTTATCCACGACTTTAAAAATACATCGTTTTTTAGCAAATCGGCTATATTTCGATCTATAAGCATATTGTTTCCAATTTTAATTGCTTGTTCAAAATTTTCAACTCTATTTACAAGAAGCGCATTTATACCTTTAAGATCATGTACTATAGATGTCGTTATTAGTCCGTTTGTTGCAAGAGAACGTAAGATCTTGATTTCAGATATCAGTTCTTCTCTTTCTTCTTCAAAATATTGAACAGCTTTTGCAAGAGTTTTAACCTGATCTTTAACCTCTTGTTCTGAAGATGAAGAGCCTTTATCCTCTCCCAATACCTTTTTTGCTATATCCTTTCCTTGCTTTTTCGTCTTTTCCTTTTCGTTTACAATGTCAGAATATATTTTCATTGTACGACCAACATATGCTCTATCTTTTTCAAAAATCGAGATTATTTTTACGATCACTTCTTTGAATATTTTAAAATATTCGTTCTCTATAATTCCTTCTCGGCTAGACTTATCTAAAATGGAGTCATTAGTAATTCGAGAAATAAAAACTGTTCCCTGTCCTTGAGCATTTCTAACATGCCAGTTTTCAGATGGATGTGAAATGGCTGCTGGGTTGGTGGCTCTTCTTGCATCAATTCCTAGCCAATCAAAGGCATCTGCCTCTGGGTCTCCATACGGTCTAACTAAAAAATTGTCTCTATATATTTTAATTCCCCCATGACGCTCTAACCAAAGCTTACGCTTTTTGCTTATTTCTTTATAAAAGAATGTTTCTTTTGAATCATCTTGAAGTGATAATTTCATAAAAGTGTACTTAAAATCAAAACATCCAATTTTTTTCACAAGGTCTATATAACTTTGATTATTAGTCCCCATTAATTCAGATATGCTGTATCTAAACTTAAACTCTCCTTTTTCAAAGTCACTTTTTCTATATGGATATTTTTTAAATCTCTCAAAATCAAATAGTTCAGAAGGGATTTTATTCAAATCAAATTCATTCCGATGTAACGAAATATCAAAATTGTTTCCGTCGAACTTCGATGTTAATCTATAATCATATTCTTCAGTGATTTCATTTTCAACTATCATTGCTACATCTGATACGTTTTTTTGTACACATATAATGTATTCACTGTTTTCTGAAGGAGGTAAAAGAAAGCCCATTGAATTAATAATATTATTAATTTCTTTTTCAGCCCAACTGTCACGCAAATCACTTATTTTAAGTACAGTACCTGTTAGTAGGGGAATTAAAAATTGATTTGTGCTATCTTTAAAATCACTTTCTATTATCTGCGATTCAACTTTTTTAATGTTATTTAATATGAAGTCAGGGATACATTGCTCAAAGCTTTTGTCCAAATAATCAAAATCAGCTTCTATTTCGTCAAGTGTTTTTCCACTTTGTTCAAAGTTGGTCCAATCAGTTTTCCAAATTATTAAATGCTCACTCAATTGATTTTTAGTGTACATTTCACATTTACTTCCTAATCTGTCTAACGCAAAACGACCGATGCCTTTCTCACCTGATTTTATGCGATTTTTACTCGATTTATAATTTTCTTTTTTATTATCGGTTCCAATCATCATCCAATAATTTTCGATTGTTTCCTTTGTCATACCAATACCGTTATCAACAATGTATATAGAATTATGTTCTATATCAAAACAGACATAGCATATTGAAGCATCTGCATCGTAAGTGTTCTTAACCAATTCTATAACAGCACCGTCAACTTTTGAGACACTTTCTCTTCCCAAAAGAATGGTAGCCCTTGATGAAATTTTATATTTCATTTTTTCCATAAAAACACCTCCAATTATTAGAACCTAAAATCATTTACATCTACTGCTGTTATACGCAAAGAGCTACCGCTAGCATTAATTCCAATTCCTTTGACATAGTTGTAAAAAGTAGGACTTTCCAATATCTCTTTCGCTTTTTCTAAAGATGTGCCTTGTTTTGGTATTATGTAAATACCCGAATACGGTATGCATTCTCTGTTTAGTTCATATACCTTCACCTCTTTTGTTACGACAGTCGATAGAAGTAGTTTGGGTTGATCTAAATGTGCTAATGCTTGGCTTCGTCCATATTCAAACCATTCAATCGCATTATCCGACTTTCTTTTATCTAATCTATCTTTTTGTGACATTAAGTATTTGGTGGCTTCCGGAAACTTCTCTTCAAATTCTGCTTCACTATATCTTACTAAAATACCATTTTGGTAAGAATATGGATATATAATGAGCTCTGTTTTTTTGTAGTTTAATGACCTCGGACTAACACCTACCCTCACTACACCACGCTCTATTTTATAATCTCCGCAAATAATGTAATTTTCTTCTTCTTTAAATTCTTTTAATATATATGCTTTATTTAATAAAGTTGCAATACTTATTGAGGCGGTAAAAAAATCTCCAAATTTTTTAGGGGATATTGTCTTGGCCCTGTTGTTTGAAAAAATCCATTTTCCGTTTAAATTGCCCTTCGCTATGTTGTATTGGATTTTATTAGCAACATCATGATATAATATGTGCTGTGTAAACACACCTTTTTCACACACCAAAACAGCCGATGAAGTAAGAGCTTTTTCAAATAATTTTTGAGTTGTATAGTCTATAATTTTCAAGACATTGGGTAAAATCATATTTCTTAATTCTTGCGCAAAAACGTTTTTAAAGATACTACTAGGTATCAAATATGCAAGTTTTCCATTATCTTTTAAACATTTTAGACTTGCTTCAATAAATGCATAGCAATAGTCGAATTTTCCTTGTTTGCATGATATGTAATTTTCCTTTAAATAAGCTCTTGTTTCATCACCTAAATCCCGATAAGTAATATAGGGTGGATTTCCAATTACATAATCGAACTCATCTTCTATGTTTAGTTGTAAAAAATCTCTGTTTAGTATATTCCATTGAACATTAGTAATTCCAAAACATTCTGCAACCATGTTCAAATTGTTTATGCAATTATTATAATGCAAGCTATCAATTTCGGCTCCAACTATATCTCTTTGTAGACCATTCTTAATTTCATCACTATTTTCATTTTTACTTAATGCATCTTCGATATATCTTTGAACTATTACTTTTAAAATATTGCCATCGCCACATGCATTTTCGATTACCTTTTTACCTTGTAAATCTGATATATATCCTACTGAATCTAAAAGTTCTATTACATTTTGTGCAGGAGTGAAAACCTGACATTTCTTTATCATTATATTTCGCTCCCGCCTTCCTTAAAATATTCATTATATCTCAAACTCATATAAGCACCTCTATTAGTGGTTCGACATATTTTTTTACCCTTAATAGATAGGCATATTCGAGCAACTTTTGTACATTCTTATCTTTTTGTTCCATATATTTTTTTAATGATTCTAATGCGATATCATTATTAACTCTATCTAGATACTTAAAAAGATCGCAAACCGTTCTTTCTTTGTTATATATAGCGATAGTTCTATTCTTCATCTCAAGACTAGTACGTCCTATATGAAGTTTTTCTTCCGAACAATAAAATAACTTGATTTCAGGCAAAACGGGTAAAGTTGGTTTAATCATATTTGTGGGTATGGTAACGCAAACAGCACTTTCTAAAGTATTTTCACCAATTAGCTTATGAATCGTTGCTGCTGATTCTAGACTTATGACTCCTTCTGGAATGATACTTTGCACTAACTCAATACCACTTAATTCTTTAACATCGTTTCGCCAGGCATAGTATCCCGTTTTAACTTTTACAATATAGTCTAATTCCATTAATTCTGTAATATCTCTACTGCAAATTTTATTTTCTCTCAAAACACAAGTCTTCACGATAGGATAGTATTCTTTAAATATCCTATTAATTTTCAGTATTCTTTCATCTGTCATCATCCCACCACCAAAACATTATCATTAAATCTTACCATCTATTTTTTCATACAAATTATACACTTTTTATTAAAAAAAATCAATCTGTCAAAGCAATTATCTATCATAACAAAAATATTCTATTGACTAGGGCTTTAGCCATAACCATTCTATAAACAGAAATAGTGAGTAAGGCAACCACTGGTCTTTCGGCTCCTGCCGTCATTTAATCATCACACGACATCTTGTCGGATAACGATGCCCAATTGAAATTGAATTTCTATTTTACGTTCACTGATAACCCGGATTGTTTGAAGCAATCTGCGGACAAGGTCATCGTCAAACTCCCGTTTTAAATAGTTAATTTTTTTCGTGTAGCTATTCATCTCCTGCAGACGCTATTTATAGGATTCTGCCAGATATCGTTCTTGAAGCACCTTTGCTTTTTTCTTCCCTATCTCCTTGATTTCATCTGCAATGATATAGTATTGCTTATCGAATGTTTCATCTGCACACTCGGTTTTAGCGCTTTCCTCGATGAGTTTCATCATGTCCTGCTGAAGTTGTTCGATTTGCTCATCGTATTCGGTAGGCTCTGTCTGTGGGGAGTAGCTTTCGATGATGCGAATGACATTTTCTCGGAATGCCTACACAAATCCTCCTTAATCCTCTACCACGCTGTTAATTGCGGTCATAATCGCTTCATGGATGTGGTCTTCTTTCAGGGTGGGTGAATGTTTGCACCTCTTAGAACCATGCTTGAGACGGTTGTCACAGCACCACACGGACTTTTTCATGCCTTAACCATACCCTTCCTGCGGTTGAGCTAACCGCATTCTACGCATACCATGATGTTGGATAACGTGTATTTGGCATTGTACTTTCCCTTGACAGGCAGTGCATCCTTTTTCTTTGAAGCAGGTTGCTAGAATTGCACCTCTGCGCGCCTTTTCCTTCTGCATCCGGTAGTACAATTCCTTTGGGATAATCGCTTCATGGTTATTCTCTATGAGGGAATTAAAATCAATATTGTACATTCCTTCTCATATCCTACCAGATGACCATCTGTAACTTTTCTCAAAGTCAGCTGAAAACTGTTAATTACTTTAGCCCTCCTTAGTCAAACTTAATTATTTCATATTTGCCTGCCCAAAAAAGCAAATTATAATCTGTTTCTCATAAACGTTGATTCGTTCTACTGCTTCTCTTACAATACTCTTGTCATAAGTGCCATTACATACTGCCTTACCTAAAATATCCTTAATCTGTCGATCATTCAAAGTAGGTGAATGTCCACAAACAACTTTCCCTTTTTCCATTCTTGTCCCGCATCTCCAGACGATTTTCCCGCGTTCAGTTCGGCGGTAATAACTTGCATCGCAGTTTCCACACTTCAATAGATTCCCAAGTAAATATTTGCTGCTGTACCGATTACCCGTACTAATCTGTTCCCCTTCCTCGTTTAAAACTACCCGTGCCCTGCGAAACATTTCGTCCTGTACTTGATGAAAAACTTCAGGAGATATAATCCCCTCATGATTGGCTGTAACATAATACCTCTGACGCTGCCCATAATCAACTTTCCGCTTTCCAGTCAAGTAATCTTCAGTATAAGTTTTTTGCAGCATTACATCACCCTTATATTTCTCACATTTTAGCATTTGCCGAATCGTGGTGTCTGCCCAAGTTGTTCGACCGCTAGGGGCCAACACCTTTTTCTCCTGTAAGTAATTTCTGATTTGTCGTACGGTCTTACCCTCCAGATACAGGTGAAAAATTTCTCTTATCACCGCAGCCTCGTGTGAAACAATAATCAGCTCATCATTTTCACATTTAAAGCCATATACCGGCTTGATTAGCATAGGGCTTACTCCTGTTTCACATTTTCTATTAAATCCCCAAAGCACATTTCCGCTCAAATTACGGCTTTCTTCCTGTGCCAGTGCCGCTCCCAAAGCAATGTCTATCTCCTTTGCATTGTCAATGGAATGAATGTTTTCTTTTTCAAAATACATATCAACACCTCTTTCTTTCAACTCTCTAACAATCAACAATGTGTCCAACACGTTTCTTGAAACTCGGCTAATTGACTTGGTCAAGATACAATCGACTTGCTCTGCCCGCACAATGGTCATCAAATCTTCTAGCCCACTGCGCTTAGATTTTCTCAGCCCACTCTCACAATCAAAGAAAATTCCTGCTAATTCCCAATCCGGATTATTCAGAATTAGATTTTCATAGTAATTCACTTGTGCTTCTAAACTTTTATACTGTTCTTCAAATTCCGTGCTGATACGGCAGTAAGCTGCAACTCGTTTCTTTTGATCTACACCTCCTTTCCAATCATCTGCTGGCAATTTTGTGACCTTTTTCATATATTTTCCCTCTCCTTGGTATATAAAAAGCGTGAAGGATGTTCAACCCTTCACGCTCTTTATATATCAGTTATTCTTTTTTTATCTTTTCTCTCGTTGCAACAGAACACAACATTCTGTATGTGTAGATGCTGCGAATCGGATTCCTGAAAGACGCATTTTTTCCTTGGCGTAGGCAATAGAATAATTAATTCTTACATAAAAAATACAACCTTCGCGTATGAAAATGTTTAAATTAAATCCTCTGTATAAGTACCGCCAATTGTCTCCATGAAAATGCTTCGGAATGGCACATCAAGTGATGCGCATACAAGGTCAGCCCACACCGTTGGTACGAGATTGCTACCCCTGGCGCACCATATCTTGTAATGCATATTTCCGTATACGCCGATGGAAACACCGGTCAACTTTTCTGCATCGCGGTATTTAGCTCCAAAGATTTCTCTGTCGTACTGGTTTATCGAAAAGTCTATATGTTCAAATGCTTCACTCGCTGGATAGTATGTCCCGTGAATATAATTAGTCATGATTACGTGCTCAGCGTCTGTAAATATATCAGGATTCCAGAGTTGTTCGACATTCACATGGTAGAACTCTTCCCCAGTTTCATCAGCTCCGCGCTTGATATAAACAAAGATTTTATGTAGCGTTTGAGGATCGAAATGTACTATAGTTTCTTTGCCGCTCTTCATCTGCTCAGTGATATTATCGAAGTTTAGTGTAATGCCACGCCATTTTTGAAAATCCACTGTAGCCGTGCTGACCATTCGTGAATAGGGTACTGCGAGATTTTCGTCGCACCGTGTAAGTATCTGCACAGGTGGCTTTATTCTCTGAATTATCTCAATGGTTTTAGGCACATCAGATACAGGACTCCCTATGGATGTATCAAGGAAAATATTGTAGAGATAGTATTTATCATTCACCCTGAACCCTTGCCGTTCAAATTCCGCATCTGTCACATCACTCAGGCCATATTTATCAATAGGCAATATCAGTTTTTCATAATTCACGATCTCGTCTATATCATGAATCCTGTGAGCACAGCTTTCCATAAGCGTGAAAATAAAGAGAAAAACAAGGCGTTCCTCATTAATACGGAAGTTGCCCAAATAGCCTATTTTCCCTTCAATGGCATTAGAAGCAGCGACCATATGGTCCATCTCGTTGCTTCCGACGTAAGTGATTATCTTACCGCAAGTGGCTATATACATCCTCCCCCCATTATGAGGATTTCCTGGATCATCCGGGTCAATATTTAGGCAATACTGCAATAATTCTTCAGCATCAACATCTGCAGCATTAATCATCGCACGAAATTTATCAGCTGTATCCAACACGGGAGCCGGGATTTCGGCATTAGGTGTAAAAAACAGATATGTAGGTACCGGGTAATATTTTAGAAATGTGTTAGGATATCTAAGACTAAAAACACCGCCATGGGGCGCTTTTTTCATCGATCGCAAGTAATAATTTATTATCCAGAATTCTGGTGTGGATGTAATGCTCTCAATAAGATTTTTTAGCTTTTCTGACAATAGCATTATAATTTTCTCCTTTGTGTAGTAGTGTTTTTTAAGCTACTACACTGATAGATAAACAATTAAAACCGGATGAAAACTCCAACGCAGTTTTGGAGATAAAGCTGCTGATTCTAGCAGATGAACTCGTTAATCTATTTCATGGAGCTTTTCCTATTACACTTGCTTATTTTGATTTATGAAAATAGTTCTCTGAGTAGCTTTGGATATTGTTAACATCCAATTTATGCAGTTCTATAAAACGTTGTAGGCTTTCGTCACTTATATCGACTAGCGAATATGGAGCAAGTTCATTGATAAAATCCTTTATATTTGTTTTTAACTCTCTAAGTTTGCCTTTACGGATAATCCTTACAGGATGCGTAAAATTAGCGGCGTATGATAATTCTTTTGTAGGTACGATTAAAAACCGAGTTACTGTTGCTTCTTTTCCGTATTCATCTTCAAACCAACCACAATGACTATTCATTTGACCCGCTTCATATTTATTAATTTCTGTACGCCCTTCAGCTACCTCATTTTTGCACTCAAACATAAAATACTGATTTCCTACACCACACCACAAATTATCTGGGCCCTTACGAATCTCTTTATCAGGGCGTTGGCTAATAAATCCTAATAAATCTCCCACTTCTTTAAGAGCTTCTTCAAATTTATCAGAATCAACACCAAATGACAGGTTGTCCAACATAGCACTAACAGATAGCTTAAGCTCTTCATATGAAGTAAAGGTGTTTAAGAACATATGGATACGATTAGTGCGACTTTCATTTATGTATGAAACCCTTGTATATCGTATTCCTTGGCGAGGCTTAAGCAACTGCGTATTCGCTTTAAAAGCAGCTTTTTGTAATTCATTTGAGCGTTCTCCGCTAATATAGTAAAAATATCGTGCCAACTGTTGCGTATACCAGCCTCGTTCCAAGTTATCATTAGTTGGAAGTGTATCAATAAATGCTTGCATTGCATCGCACGCCTTGGGATACTCACCTTGGTAGCACAGTTGCTCAATATCACGTTCTTTGACTAATTGTTCATATATAGTTAAAGAATCATCAGAACCAGTAATCGTATCCATCTCTGATGAATAATACTCTTTCCATCCTTCATCGCGCCCTAAACTCTGTTTTATTAATGAAATAACTAAATCAATTGGATTTGTATCTTCTTTGATATCTTCTTGGGCCATTTCTGCAATAGCCATCCCTATTTCTATTTGTTTTCGAGTTTGTATCGAAAAATATTTGTTTGTTATTATGCTCCTCATAAATTTCACAATATCTGCACCAATTATCAGTAGCACACAATAATCTTTTTCGCCTCTAACGCCTCGGCCAATTCCTTGCTCAATTTTTTGCGCAAGACGTTTACTTATTGTTTCACTATTAGGTCTACAGCTTTCTTCATAACGATCCGACAAATTTTCAAAGTACGGCATAGAGTCTATAATTAAAATTCGACAAGCTTCGTCTGGCAAATCTATACCATCATAGCGGTTATTAATTACTAATATATTTTCAAAAATTCCTTTTTTTAATTTATCAATTTCAGTAAAAATATTATTCTTGTCAGCAATAGTTGCACCTAAATTTTTATATTGAGATGCTTTTTTTGTACTTGGAGCAATTGCAACTACACCGAAATTGGAATGCTTTAATTTTGAAAACTTCGTAATAATTAAATCTCTATCACAATCATCATGAATAAGCGATGGCAAGATAACCATTTTTTCACCTGACCATTTTTGCTTCTCATTTTTCAATGGATTTTTTACGGCATCAATATCAAATGAAAGTCCTTTTACAAAGAATGAGTCATCTTGTGTAGTTGCAGACATCAATATTCTGTGCTTCGCATTATAGAACGTTCCAAACATTTCTACATTTGTACTATAGGGAGAAATTTCTATAAGGCTGCTTGTGATATAACAGCCGTAGTTTTCTATAGAATCCTTCAATAATGGCCATGCAAATTTGATCTGATCATCACTGATGTTTTTTGACAACAATTGAAGCACTTCAGTTTTTTTATCAGCCCAACTCCAATACGGTATAGTCATTAATGTATCGTAATTCCCAGTCTTTATATCTATAAAACTTCCTTCTCCTTGATCTCGAAGGCTATCTTCAAAAAGTTCCAAAAATCCATTGTACAAATTTTCATTTCTGGATTTATTAATGGTAATTGTATAAGCACCTTTTAAGACATCTATACACGCATGAGAATCATCGAGAATTATTGAATCCACTGGAATATATCTGTTGCCAACTCCAAAAATTGACATACCGTTAAACAGTTTTTGCGCATGAGTAATTAACAATTTTTGTCCAGACAAAAAATCATTAGGAATTTCACGTTCATCAAGTAAAGAGCAAAATGGCACACCAAATTTTTGTGCTTCTTCACAGACTTGTTGTACTAAGTATCTATTTGGACAAATATACAAACAGGGGCCTTGCCCTGCGTTAATTTGAGATTGCAATATAAGAAGCCCAATGAGTGTTTTTCCTTCACCTGTATGCAATTTGATAATCAAATCGCGTTTTTGTTTATAATCTTTATACCAATTTGTAAGTATGTATTCCTGGGCTGGTCGCAAAGGGCCAGTAACACTCTTACGGTCTATGGTTCCATATATTTCCACCGGGTCAGTTTTTCTCTCAATAGCACCTTGATTTAATCGCTTCTTAAAATCAATCATTTTAATCTCCTTCTGTATAAAACACAAAAACCTATTAACGGACTACAGAAACTTAATGAACAGGAACAAATCCTGCGCGGTCGATATCTGGATTACCAGTAAAATGCTGATATTTGATTTCTGTTAGATTTTCAGGTGGAGTTTCATTATCAAATATTATAATTTGTCTGCCCCTTCCGATTTGCGACAAATTATTAAAGAATGCTGATTTAACACCCTTAGAAACTTCTTCATTCTTCTCGTTCTTCTGTTTATCTTTTTCTTTATATGTTGTTAACGGAGAATCCAAAACAATGAATCCTGGGTGTGAAAGCCCATACTGTTGACAGTACAACATAATTGCAATTAGAAAAGATGAGTTTATAATCGCACGAGCACCCTTGCCATAAGATGCTTTCGTTTTACCGCAAACAACAATATCATTTGACTTGGAATTAAATTCCACCGAACATTTATCGCTACTATCAATAAAAGTCCACTCCTCTAATAAATTTTGCACTATTTTGCAAAATTCCACCATAAGCTCATCCGATAGTTTTTTAATGTTGACTTTTTCGGATACCACTTTCGTATTATCAATACGATCATTTAGTTCTTGTATACGAGAATTAGTGTCAAATAACTTTCTTTTATTGTTTTCAACTGCGACAACCTGATCGCGAATTTTTAAGTACTGTTCATGTTTAATCAGTGTTTCAGATATCTTATTAGACTGTGCCGATAAATCTTTATTAAAAGCCTCAATCTTATCTTGTATTATAACTATTCGTTTAGACGTCAGTGTAAGGTCACTGTCAAAATCATTTATAGTTTCTTCTAAATCCAAAAGATGAGCTTTCAACTTTTCTTTTTCTTTCTCAATTGCTATATAATAAATCTCATTGTCCTTCTTGGGTGATTTCATGGTGGTGTGACATATAGGGCACTTGATATCCACTAATTGTCCTGTATAATCATGAGTCTGCTCAATAAACTCAAGACGGTCTATATCAGACTGATAATTCTTTTTAAGTAATTTAAACTTTGCTAAATTATCTAATATCCTATTTTTATCTCTGATCACAGAATCAAGCAAAGATAATTCTTGTTGCCGACTATGTTCTAATCCTTGTACCATTTGACGCTGCTCTGTCAAAGATTTTTCTATTTCTTTTATTATAGCGTTGATCTTCTGAGGATTGAGATTATTTAAAGAAGATTCTGTTTCCGTGATATCTTTTTGCAATTCCCCACAAATGATAGTCAACTCATCAATCGCACCCTTAAGATGCGCCTTTTTTATTTCTGGGTTTTCTGGTTTAAGATGTTTCTGATAATCTAATCCAGTCAAAACAGTAAAAAAAGATGAAGTTTCTTTTGTAGAAGTCCGATCCCTTTTTGTATCCCCTAAATAGATGGGTGCATTTTTTTGTACAATTCGAGTTTCGCTTAGCATTATAAGGTAAATAAACTTTCTAAAAGTAAATCTTTCAGTTTTTCCATCAGAACTTTTACTTAAAATATTTCTATATGAACAATTGCAATCATCCAACAGTTTTGAAGATAAACTCTTCTTAGCTTGCGAAGAGATGGATAAAGTTTCAGAATTTGCTGTTTCTATATTTGAAATATCCGAATAAATGTAATATATATTGGTGCTTTCACTTTCTAAAAGACTTCTTTTTAAAGTTATTTTTTGGTTTAATGATTTATTGAGGAACTCCAACAAAACCCACTCATATCCCACAGCTTCATTAGGTACTTCAGGAATTTCAGTTGCGCCAAAAGCATAATTTATACATTCAAATGCAAAGGATTTACCCGTATCAGAGGCACCTGCAATTACATTTAGTCCACTATCAAACTCTATAACTGCTATCTCTTTCTTCGGACCTTCTAATTGTAGTTTTGTTAACTGCATACCAAATGCACCCATTTACTCGCCCCCAATCACTGCATCGTTTTCAAATTCCCCAATCCATCGACCTATATTATTATTTATATGTTTGTATATCTGCTTATCTGTGTAGGAGTAAAATACATTGTCAACACTAGCAATATTTCTCTTCAAATCATCCACATATTGATTTTCGAAAAGTTGTAAAAATGGGTGTGTCAATTGATTTACACAATAATAAATCCCTGTTTTTGAGTATTTTACTGATACAAGACCTTTTGCAATCATCAGATCCAATCCATTGCTGATTAGATCTCTTCTAATTGCAATTTCAGACGAATGATTTGGATTATCTGGGTGAAGGCTGATTTGTTTTTGATCTAAATCATTTATGTGTAGGGAAAAGTAATCATAATACATTAACCTTTGCTTACTCATTCTTTTATTGCATATGTCTAATATAAAAAGGATTCTTGCACCAACTTCTTCTGGTGAGTTATATATCTGTATTTTCATCATAATATTCAACCCACCTCATTTCTCCTTCATTTACTAAGTCGTGGCAAATGCCGCCTTTGTCCAAAATGCTTATACTTTGTAATTCATCTGTAGATACGGGCAAAAGCTGAGCTCTATCAATAGTTGCATCAACCTTTTCCAAATCGTCTTCATATGACGATTCACAGGTCGAGATTATGCCGAAATATATTTGTTTTTTCACATCATCATAAACATCATCATTAATAAATTCGTCCCGTGCAAATCGCTTTAAAGCATTTGCATTGTGGAAATATTCTCTTTGACGTTTAAAATGGGCATGCAGCCTTTTTATAGGCTTGAGGCCTTCAACATTAACGATTTTTTTCTTTTCACGAGTAGAGTAAGCTTTCATAAGTTGATTAACGTATTCCATTTGTATTTCTGTCGGCTCGAGTTCTTCCTGCAACTTGGGGACTTTAGGCCTTTTATGTAGGCCACCACCAAAATGATACTTATACCAACTTGTCATAGAGAATTGTTCTAATAGCGTTTGAGGTGATACTTCGGATACTATATTGAAATCAAATTCTGTAATATACTTTCTTAAATCTTCAGTCATTGGAACACCAGTCGCTATAATTTTTTTTGCAGGTGCACAGTATTTATCCCAACTATTGATTAATTGGATATTAATTGTTTCTGGATGTTCAACTAAGTACCGCAATTCTTGCCCTATTCCATTGCTCGCAACAATAAAATATTTTCTAGGTATGTTATATTTACCACTCATAGTGTAAAAGCAAAGTTTCCCAAACTCTGTCATATATGTTGATGGAGATAAAGGGTCTTTATATCGTTTACACTGAAATATATCAAATACTTGTAATGAGTCATCTAGATAAGCTATGATATCTCTACCTGAATCCATTGACCCGCCCATCTGAGCAACGTTTTTGTAATGCTCGCAATGAGATAAATAACCAGAAGCCCATTGACATACAATATCTTCAAATTCTCCTGCGTCAACAGTACGCAACCTAACAAGAGGATCTATTGAAAAATCAAAAATACGACTAGTATCTTTTGGTGGTTCATTGGCTGGTAATGGGATTACATTCATTTCAATTCCCTCCTGTAGCGGCACCGGATGATTTCTTGTATTTTTGCTGACCCGAAGATGTCTTCTCAATAATTTCAATGTAAGTCTCTTGAAATTTAATATAATTAAGAAACAATGTACCAAGCAGTAATCTATCTCGGCGAGAGATTCTATTCCACTCATACCCTTTAAATAGATCTCGAACTAAAAATACTTCATTAGAATTAAGCTTTCCTAATTCAATTTTTGCAATTTCTAATAGTTCGTTTACCGTTTGCACAAATATATCCTCCAAAAAAGAATAACAATATCAACAATGTTGTTATTCTTATTGTACACTTTTATAACTAATTTTACAATAAATTTGTACTAATATTGTGAAAAACAGGAGATATTGACAATAACAAAACCCTTAGCCCACTGTCTGAGAATTTTATTCTTACCAGTACTTTATATACTAAACATTAAATACTGGATTATATTT
>NZ_BRYH01000023.1:0-350082 GCF_054772055.1 Lacrimispora brassicae
CATATACAGCATTTGCTAAGTATTGCCAAGCATTTACAAACATTTTTCTAAATAGTTTTTACTTATATCCATATATCATCAATTAATTGCTTTACATCACAAAGCTAATGGTATATAGTGATCTTAAGAGGTGATAATAATATGACAATGGAACAAAAAATAAACATGGCCTTATCCTACAAGGGTATTAGTCAATCTGAGCTGGCCCGAAAGTTAGGCACCACACCATCTAATTTCAACCAGAAGGTAAAGAGAAACACTCTCACAAAAGAAGAACTAGAAGGAATCGCAGAGGCTTTAGGCTGCAACTGGCGGGCCGAATTCGAATTCCCAGACGGTACCAAAATATAGACTATGAGGAGGTGTTACCATGAGTTATCAGGACATAGCAAAAAACATGATTGACAAATTACCCGATGATAAAATGATATTTGTCATTAACATTCTGGAAAACATTGGTGAAATGTCGGGTGTTAATGTATATCCAGAATTTACCCCCAATGCTGAAACCATGGAGGCAATGGCAGAAGTTGAAGAAATGGCGCGAACTGGTAAGGGGAACCACTTTCCTGGCTCAACCGCTGATTTCCTGGCAATGTTGGAGGAGGAATAAAAACTATGCTCAAACTTAATGCCTCGACAAAATTTAAAAAAGATTATAAGCTTTGCATAAAACGAGGTTGGAATATTCCCTTACTTCAAGAGCCATTGACACATTAAGAATTCCTGCACCCTTGCCACTGAAAAATAAAGACCATGGTTTGTCTGGAAATTATTCTGGTCACAGGGAATGCCATATACAACCCGACTGGCTTCTAATTTACCAATTGTATGAAGATGAACTGTATCTTGTTCGCACTGGCACTCATGCGGACCTATTCGGGATGTAGGTACCTTAGGTAGCAGGCCACAACGGTTCTGTTGCCTTTTCTTAATCTAATCCATGAAATTCGTGGTTTTGGTGTCTTTTTTGATCCCTGCAATCGGAGAGGGGAAAATACCCTTTTCTTCCTTCATGACGAAAACCTCCTGCTCTCCCACTCAACGCAAAATTGCGGTCAGCTCCACCGGTACGAACCACAAGGGGTATCAATTTGTCACCCCTTCACCCCGTACTTTCAGGTACATGGGGTAACGATTCGTTAGGTCGGCCTCACTATTACCTTAGGCTCTTAATTCCTCCGTATCCATCAGGCAGCTCTCTCCTGCTGCTGTGTTCATGGCTCTTGCTCTCATAGTGTTGGCTCCTTTCCTATACCTCCTTATTAAGTTTATATGATCTACTAATAAGCCCTGCCTTTGCATTCCATCTGTCTTGTCACAGGATACTCTAATCTATACCCCATCAAAGATAAACCTCAATAATCAAAGACAATATAAAACGCCACGGAAATACTGAATTTCAGTATCCCGTGACGCATGATTATTATCTTGACACCAATTCTATACCATTTTGCATATCTCTTTTCCAGTCATTGAAGCATTTTACTCTGCTTTCGATGAAATAAGTAATTCCTTTAAATCCATGATCGACATCTCATGCTCGTCCAAAATCGTTGATACTTCCTTAAATTGTTCCAGCTTTATCTTATCCTGAATCTCTTTCTCTTTTTCACCTAAAGTTACCATACTATTCTTATATTGCTGGATCGTTTCCTGGACCTCTTTTAATTCTTCCTGAAGCTTTTCAAGCGATGTCTTTCTTACTCCTCTTGGCATATTGATTCTCTCCTTTACAGAAATATTTTATAGCGACCATATATTACCAAGTATATGCAAAGTTTCTTTTGTTTATTACTTTATAATTTCCGCTATAGAAATTTCTTCAGGAAGAACTTTTATGAAAACTTTCCGTTTTAAAGGTCTTTTCATGGCTCCATGAAAAGAAAAGGAAAGCGGATTTAATCTGCTTTCCTTTCCCTGTTTCAAACAACCCTCTTCATATTCTAAAAAACTTCCGGATACCGGTTCTTTAGCCCTTTACGCCGGTATGGGCCACTCCTTCAATGAACTGCTTCTGGAAAAGAAAAAACAAAACAACCATTGGGATGACAGCCAGAACTGCGCCTGCCATCTGTGCAGGATAATCATTGGTATGCTGTCCCTGAAGGGTGGACAGGGCCGGAGCCAGGGTCATTTTTGTTGTTGTTGTATTGACGATCAATGGCCACATAAAGTCATTCCAGGCAAACTTTGCCGTGAAAATCACAAGGGCCACGATCCCTGATTTAACCAGAGGAACCATGATCCTCATCAGGATCTGGAATCTGCCGCAGCCGTCAAGAATGGCCGCTTCCTCCAGCTCATCGGGGAGTGATAAGAAAAACTGCCGCATCATAAATGTCCCAAAGGCACTGAATAAATTAGGCAGAAAAAGCGCAAACAGCGTATCCAGAAGCCCGATCTTCTGCACAATTAAGTACTGGGGAACCAGAAAGATCTGTCCCGGTACCATCAGGACGGAAAGTACCACCAAAAACAGGATATCCCTTCCCGGAAATTTGATCCTGGCAAAGGAATACGCTGCCAGGGTACAGATCACCACCTGCCCTGCAACCGTTATGACCGTGGAAAATACGGTGTTCATATAGATCCTTCCAAAGGGAAGGGCGGTCAGAACGTTATGATAGGCCTCTGTAACAAACCGTTCCGGAAGAATCGTAGGCGGGATCGCCATGGATTCTCCCTTTGTTTTAAATGAGGTAAACAGCATCCAAAGAAACGGAAGCACGGTAATACCGATTCCTGCAATGAGAATCAGATGGATCAATAGCTTTTTTCGACTGCTCGTTCTCTTCATCGGTTACCTCCTTTAGTCGTAATTGACCCATTTTTTCTGTCCTATCATCTGAATCACCGTTACCAGCATGATAATAGAAAAGATCAAAATGGATATGGCTGCCGCATAGCCCTTATGTCCATAATCAAAGGCATTGCGGTAGAACATCATGACCAGGGTCTGAGTGCTGCGATAAGCCGTATTTGCTTTTCCGACCATCATATAAATGGTATCAAACACCTGAAAACCGCTGATGATGGAGGTGATCAAAACGAAAAATATAGTCGGTGACAGCATGGGGAGGGTGATCTTAAAGAACTGGTGAATGCCGCTTGCTCCATCCACAGACGCCGCCTCATAATAGGACCTTGATATCCCCTGCATGCCTGCTAAAAGTATGATCATGTTATAGCCTACGGTTCCCCATATTCCAACGATCATAATCATGAACAGGGCTGTCTTTGGGTCCGTAATCCAGCCGTGGGGAGAAAACTCCAACGCCTTCATTGCTGCATTTAAAAGGCCGTACTGCTCATTATAGATCCATTTCCAGACCATCGCCACTGCGGCCGACATGGTAACAGAGGGCAGGAAATAGATGGTCCTGTAAAAAGAAGTTCCCTTGATTTTTGTATTGAGCAGGGCCGCTACAAACAAGGATAACGTAAGGCCCAAGGGCACAGTGACCCCGACGTAGAGAAGTGTATTGCCAAGAGCCTTCCACAGTTCTTTATCCTTACACATTTCCAGATAGTTGTTAAGGCCATAAAAGGTGGCTACGTTGAATTTATTCACTTCATTAAAGCTGAACCAGAAGTTCTGGATAAAGGGAAAAATATAAAACACCAAGATTCCAAACAACAGGGGCGCTATGAATAAATACCCCTCTCCCCATTCTTTCCATTGCCGCTTTGCTATTTTCTTTTTTGTCGTACCCTGCATTTCATACACCTACTTCTTATTTTTTGCCAGAATCGCATCTGCGTCAGTCTTAAGCTGGCTGCATACATCTGCTAAAGGCTTCTCGCCGGAATAAGCTGCCTTTAAGGCCTCTAATTCTATATCATAGATCTCTGCCACGGATTTGCACACAGGAAGGGGATTTGCTTCACCGGAATGATTGGTGTAGGCAGCCAGGTTCAAATCCTTGTTGGACTCGGCAAAATACTTCTGAGCGTCATTCCGTGCGGAAATAACAACTCCGCTCTCTCCCTGGATCTTCATGGCTTCTTCACCGCCCAGCCATAATGCAAAGTCTGCTGCAGCGTCCTTGTTTTTACTTCCTGAAAATACTGCATAGCCAAGTCCGTTTATGATGTTCGGCTCAACTCCGTTAAATGACGGGAATTCCACCAGATTGATCTTGGTGTTGATGGCGTCATTAGCAGTATACTCAGGTGTCATATAGGAGCCTGCTAAAACCATTGCTATCTGGCCGCCTTCAAACATTGCATCGGCAGTTGTCTCTGACAATGCGGCTGCTGATGGGGAATAGCCCTCATTAATCAGGTCGATCCAGCACTGGATGCCTTCCTGGGTCTTGGGATCTGCATAGCCGGTCTCTGTTTTGTCGGCATTTAAGATCCAGCCGCCGTTAGCATATACTGTTGGGTAATACCAGGTCTGGAAATCGATGGGGCAGGCAAAAGGATACGCTCCGGAGTCAAGACCTGCTGCCTTTAAATCCTTGCATGCTTTCACAAGATCATCATAAGTCCAGTCATCGGTAGGATAAGCCACCCCTGCCTTATCAAAAGTCTCTTTGTTATACCACAGGGCATTGGTATCAAAATCCTTTGGTACTGCAATCTGCTTATCCTCAAAATTATAAGCTTTTACAAGAGCTTCCGGGAAATTCTTTTCAAGGTCTAAATCTGATTTCTTCAAATAATCATTTAAGTCCAGAAGGATTCCTCCGTCATAATAATCCTCTGCATGAAGTACATTGAGCCAGAATACATCAGGCGCTGTTCCTCCTGTTGCCGCTGCCTCCAGCTTGGTCCAGTATTCGCCTCCCTTATAAGGTGTAAGCTGGATCTCAATCTTTACATTTTCATGGGTTTTCTCATAGGCCTGAGCCATAGCCTCCATGACCGGGCGCTGCTTTTCATCCCATATTCCAAAGCTCAGTGTTGTAGGACCTCCTTTGGAAGCTTTGCCGCCTCCGCTGCATGCGGTAAGGCTCATTGCAGCCATGGCAAGGGCCATTCCCATTGCCAGCACTTTCATTCCTTTTGTTTTCTTCATAATTTGCTCTCTCCTTTTTTTATTGATATTTTGTATACAATGAACCAAGATTGAAGATGGTTTTCTTTCAACCTTTCATTTAACGAATATCCTTTAATTGAACCAGCTTTCCCCCTGAAACTCTGGACTGCTCCGCTGCCAGGGCTATATAATGGCTCTCCAGGGATTTTTCCAATGTGGTCATGGAATGACTGGGCTGGGTTCCTTCCCTGACCATATCAATAAACTGCTCCACCATCCGGTTGTCGCCGCCTGCATGGCCGGAAAAATCATCAGACAATTTGGAAACGTCTATGATTTCCTTTTCCTTTCCAAAAGGCCTTACAATGATGAGATTGGAATGAAGGCTGGCTTCAATCTCTCCCTTTGTTCCCATGAATTTGGCGTATCTGGAATTTTCCTCTGTGCAGCCTGTCATGGTAAAGCTGATGGTAGAACCGTCTGTCATATTTAAATTCACTACCTGATGATCCACTACATTATTATCGCAATGATACACGCACCTTCCATAGGGCCCGGTCTTTATGGCTTCCATAATGGATTCTTCCGTAGGATGAAGGGTGAGCACGTTGCAGGGCCAGTCTGACTTGCCATGGGCGATGCCGGTCTTTTCATTGGTTATGTAGATTTTTTCCGCATCAAAGGGGCATTCTTCCTTGGCCTTACAGCCATCTAAGCAGCGCTTTGCGGCGCCCTCCGGCGCTTTTTCCTCTTTGAATAAATAGGTGCTTCCAAAGGAATTCACGGAATCACAGGTCTTTCCGGTCAGCCACAACAAAAGGTCCATATCATGACAGCACTTTTGAAGAATCATGGGGCTGGTGATTTCTGAGTTTCTCCAGTTTCCCCTGACAAAGCTGTGGGCCTGATGCCAGTAGCCTACATTCTCAATTCCCATGACAGTGACCACATCGCCGATCACTCCGGAATCAATAAGCTCTTTTACCTTTGTGTAAAAGGGCGTATAGCGCAGCACATGACAGACAACTATTTTCCGTCCTTTCTCACTGGCAGACTTTAAAAGTTCCCTGCATTCGTCTAAATCCGGTGAAACAGGCTTTTCCAGCAAAAGATCGTATCCCTTTTCAAGAGCAGGAAGGGCGTGGCCCACATGCTGTCTGTCCTGTGTGGCAATAAACATCACATCGGCAAGCTTTTCCTGTTTTAACATCTCCTCCGCACTGGAAAAACACCGCTCCTTCGGTACTCCGTATTCTCTGGCCACCTCTTCTACCTTTGATTCCTCAATATCCGCAATGGCAGTGATCTCCATCTTTTCAGGAAGCAGCTTTGCAACGGTTGCGTAAGTATCCTTGCCTCTGCTTCCCAGGCCTGCAATGGCAACTGTAATTCTTTTCATATAATCGTCCCTTCTTATCATGGTTCTTTTTTTATCATTATATAATGAACTGGAATGATATGCTTATACTATTATCCGGACTCATTGCCAAATTCGTTGTTTTTTCCGTTATTGTGCACAAATCTTTTTAAATAGTGTTCCCTTATTACGGTGATTTCAACGGATTTTACCAAAAAATACAAAAAGAGGCATTCATATGAATCCATGAACGCCTCCGTTGGCCCAATAATTATTTTTCTCTATTATACTCTTATTCCATGAGTTTGAATTGCAAGATTGTCCTGTCTTGTTATCAAATTATCCAATCTTGCCAGCCGGTTCATTTCATGCTACCATAAAAGCCAAAGGAGGTATTCCAAATGGCATATTGCAGCACACCGTTAAATATAGAATTTGATATCCGGGAGATCATAACCGTCCACTACTTTGAATATATGAAGGATTTCGTATTTTCAGGAGAAGCCCATGATTTCTGGGAGTTTCTTTATGTGGATAAAGGGGAGATCACCGTACAGGCAAACCAGTCCATCTACCACTTAAAGGCAGGAGATGTGATCTTTCACAAGCCAAATGAATTTCATGCCCTGAAGGCCATGGGGAATAAGGCACCCAACCTGGTGGCCGTCTCGTTCCGCTGCACCAGCGAAAGCATGAGATCTTTTGATGAGAAATCCTGTTCCTTAAATCAGGAGGAGCGTTTCCTCATTTCCAGGATCATCGCTGAAGCAAGGCAGGCCTTTTCCACTCCCCTTCACATCCCTTCCGTGGAAAAGGTGGAACTGGCATCTTCCCCTGCCTTTGGAGCTGCCCAGCTCATCCTTTTGTACCTGCAGATTTTCCTGATCCATGTAAAACGGAATCATTTTGAAGTGGACAGCGGGCCCATTCATGGGGTTCTGACCGAGCAAATGGCCCTTTCCTCCAATTCCACCCATTTGGAGCAGATCATTCAGTTTATGGAATTCCACATCTGTGAACACCTTTCCATAAAAGCCATTTGCGATGAATTCTCCATAAGCCGCTCCACCCTCCATTCCCTGTTTCACAAAGAAAAAAACTGCGGGGCCATTGACTATTTTAATTTAATGAAAATCGAGCGTTCCAAGGAGATCATGCGGGATGGCAACATGAATTTTACGGAGATCGCGTATTACTTATCCTACAGCTCCCTGCAGTATTTTTCCAAACAGTTTAAAAAGACAACCGGAATGTCTCCCCTGGAGTATTTTAATTCCGTCAAAAAATATTCCAATGAGATCACAAATGCCAGCAAGAAAAAGAGGGTGGAGGACCGGATGATTTGACAAGATTCTGTGATGATACCATAAGGCTTTTTTCCAAAAAAGTGCTATATTAGAACCATCAAATCAGTGGAGGATGGACAATGCAAGACATTATAATCAATCAAACCGCCTTGAGCTTTGAGGAAAGCTCCCTCCTGTTTTCTATAAAGCATGGGAATGCGCTTTGGAAATGGGACAAAGAGTATAGGCCCCGCCTTGTGACCGGCGGACAGACCGTCTATTTCCAGGACGCCGCTTCCATCACCCATAGCCAGTGGAAAACAGGGGCAGGAGAAGGGATCATCAGCCATTACCAGGGCTTTCAGTTAGACGGCAGGGATCTTGAACTGGCCTTTGAAACGGTTTCATGGATGGAATATGCCACAGAGGACATCCATTTTGAATGGATCCCCCTGACAGAAAGCAGCATCCCGGTTTCAGAAATATACTGGCCCGGATACATGGAGTTTGAAACGAAAAGCGACCGGTGGTATACTCTTTTGAACATCCAGCAGGGGCTGCTCATACCAAACACCTGGGAAACACCCCTGGAAAAACTGCCCTTTGACGGTATGATGTGCACGGCCGGCTCTTACATGCCCTGGTTTAGCCAGGTAAAAGATGGGGAAAGCTACCTGGCTATTTGTGAACAGCCCTGGGATGCCGCCTATTATGCGGAGCATCCGGTAAATGGTCCCTATACCCACACCGGCATCAAATGGCTGCCAAGCCTGGGGAAAATGAACGGCCGCAGGACCATGCGGTATTCCTTTTTATCAGACTGCGATTACAATGACATCTGCAAGCATTACAGAAGCTATGTAAAAGAGCAGGGCACCTTCTGTTCCCTGAAGGAAAAGGCCGCCAAAGCTCCTGTTCACAAGCTGGTGGGCGCTTCTTTCATCCATAAGGGGATCAAGACCCTGGTTATGCCGGACTCCCGCTTCTTTGACCCGGAAAACCCGGACAAAAACAACCATGTATACAGCTTTGAGAAAAGAACCGGTGAGGTCCATCATTTCGGCAAGGATTTAGGCCTTAAAAAGCTGTACCTCCATCTGGATGGATGGGCGGAGCCAGGCTATGACAACCAGCATCCGGACTACCTCCCCGCCTGCGAAGAGGCTGGGGGCTGGGAAAAGATGAAAGAGCTTGCGGATACCATGCACAAGTATGGTTACTCCTTTGGCATCCACGACCAGTACCGGGATTATTACCGCAGGGCAAAAACCTTTGACCAGAATTTTGCAGCCCAAAAGCCTGACAAGACCCTTACGGAGCATGCCAACTGGGCAGGCGGGCCACAAACCTATTTGTGCGCCACCCAGGCTCCCTATTATGTAAAAAGGAATTTTACTGAAATCAGGAAAAACGGAGTGGAATTAGACTGTGCCTACTTGGATGTGTTCACCTGCAACGAGCCTGACGAATGCGACCACCCATGGCACCGGATCAACCGGAAGGAATGCCTGGACTACCGAAGTCTCTGCTTTGAATACCTGATTTCCCAGGGGATCCTTCCAAGCTCTGAAGAAGTGACGGACTGGTCCGTAAGGAGCCTTGTGTTCTGTCATTACGCTCCCTATTCCTTTATGATGCACGAGCCGGGAGCTGAGCGCCAGGGGATGGGGGTGCCTCTCTTTAACTTAGTATACCATGACTGCCTGATCATCCCCTGGATGATGGAAAAATATGAAAAAGAGGATTTCATGCTCTATGCCCTCTTAAACGGCGGCGCACCCTATTTTATCCGGGATGGGGCTTATGAAAACATCGACGGCTCCTTTGGCGGCCATCAAATCCTTTCAGAGGAAGAAATGGCTGCCCGCTGCGGCGTTGTTGCTTCCCTTCACGAAAAGGTGGCTATGTGTGAAATGCTGTCCCATGAATTCATAGAAGATGATCCTTTCCGGCAGCGGACTGCATTTGCAGACGGCACTGTGGTTGAAATCGATTTGATTCACGGGACTTTTAAAATCAAAAACAAATAATAGGGTCCATATCGTATTTTCCACAAAGCTCTGCATTGTCAAAAGATATGCTGCTTTGAATTAAACCTAGCTGGAATAACAGGAAATCCTTCCTTTCCCTCTGGAAGGATTTCCCAATCTCCTTTATAAAGGAAATCAGACTCCCTGATTTGATTTCGGCACAGGAATTAATGCAAAGATATGCAAGAAAAGCGTAATGCCCTGCCAGACTTTACGCTTTATATGCAGTATAATATATTTTGTTTTACCGGTTGACTATGAGATTTCTTTGGCTCTCAGTTTATTATCGTGCCTTTTGATGTATAAATCCTGAATTTCCTGTTTCGCCTTAATATCACTGGTAAGATGTATGGCTTCATCGAGTTTACGATTTAAATCTAAATGACCTTCTGCAATGACCATAATGTTATGGCTGATTTCGTTTTCAAGTGTTAGTTCAATTACGGATACTTTCTTTTTTAAAATTGCTATGTCAGTCTTAACCTCCTGCATGTCAGACTTGACCTCCTGCATGTCAGACTTGACCTCCTGCATGTCAGACTTGACCCCCTGCATGTCAGACTTGACCCCCTGCATGTCAGCCTTGACCCCCTGCATGTCAGCCTTGACCCCCTGCATGTCAGCCTTGACCTCCTGCATGTCAGACTTAATATTAGTTACCGCCTGTAATAAAAGCTCCAATTTTTCACTATCAGTCATACCCAGCCCTCCTAAATTTAATGAAAATATTATACCATATGCCAAACGTAAAGTCACTACACATTTATTCTTTCCAGGCACGAACTGACTTTCGCAATTTTAGAGCCCCCTTCTCTCTTCACCTTCCGTATTCTTCCCTTACCTCTGCTTAAGAAACCGAATCCCTGTATTCCTTTGGGGACATTCCGTAATAGTTCCGGAAGATCCGGTGGAAATAGCTGGTATTATCATAGCCCACTGCAATGGAAATGTCCGCAACAGAAAGCCTGGTATTTAAAAGAAGGAAAGAAGCCTGATTCAGCCGCTTCACCTGCAAAAGCTCCTTATAGGTCCGCCCGGTCAGTCTCTTTATAGTCCGGCTCAGCCAGTAAATATTGTAATTAAGCAGAGCCGCAAGGTCAGTCAGCTCCCCCTCCTTATAATTTTCGTCAATGTAAGTGAGGACCTGAAAGATCAGCTTCTGTTCAAAGCTTTCCGGAGTATGGCTGATCTTATCCGTATAATGCATGAGCTGGAGGAACAAAAGCCCCATGGTGATCTGGTTGATGCTCCTTTTATTAGGCTGGTTGCTTAAAAGGGTCCAAACCATGTTTTCCACCAGATTCTGTACCGGCAGCACATCTGCTACCTGGAAATGGAGGTAGCTGGCGTAACGGGGATCAAAACAAAGGCAGCCTACCAGGAAATCCCCCAGAAGGTTTTCCTCTTCTCCCATCATTTCAAAAGCAGTGTCAAAAAATTCCGGCAGAATAATGAAGTTTACCCCAATGTCCGCCTCTCCTGCCGGAAGGATCTCCTGGGTGGCATGCTGGTTTAAAAACAGCAGCTCCCCTGTTTTTAAAACCACCGTTTCCCCGTCAATAATATGGACTGTTTCCCCCTTGCACATATAGATCACTTCAATGTAATTATGCTTGTGCTTAGGGAAATGGACAAACCTGGTATGGGGCCTGATGGAGATCATCTTTCCGTGCTCCAGCATCTTTTTGCTGTCAATGATAAGGTCCTGCCCCTCGGTATACCGGTTGCGGTCAATTTCCGTCCGCCCATTGATCATTTCCCGTTCCTCGTCTGTAATGACTCCCAGACGGTCTAAGATTTCCTGGTTCACCCGTCAAGGCCTCCTTTTTTAAGCCTGTGGAAAAACCAGCAGGTTTTTCCACCTGTCCTCTCCTATGGCGCTTTCCCCTAAAATATAAGCATGGATATCATCATCCTTTGCCATGAGCTTGTAAATGGGCCCGCCGGAATCATCCGTATCCTTTATCCACCGGTCATCCTTTACGATCACGCCATCAGCCACATAAAACTGCCAGACGGCAGCCTCCCCTTCTGCATTGGTGCTGGTGTAGGTGATCTCTCCCTGCATCAGATCATCCTGAAAAGCCCCTCTTTTTGCATTGAGCTTTGTAATTCCCTCTGATACCCCGTCGTAATAATTGTAGCCGCATTCCCCGTTTCCGTTCATCTTTCCCTTCACCCATGTCCCATAGGAGTAATCATAGCGTTTCCCTTCCTCCAGTTCAAGGACCTGAAGGGCCGTACACTCTCCCTCCGGCTTTCCTGATGCAAAATTTCCGTAAAAAACCGTAGAAGCCTTTACAAACACCAGTCCTTTGCCGGAAGATATCTCCCCTTTCACCCTTGTCCCGTCATACATGAAGGGAAAGTCTTTCCAGGGAATCTCATAACCGCTTAACACTCTGGCGGCCCCTTCTAAGTCCCCCTGGTCAAACAGCTCTGTCAGCCGGGTTAAAAACTCCTCATCTCCGGAGGTAAGGATTATCTCATCCGATGAGACCTCTTCCAAAGGCGCTGCCAGAGCCTTTGCTTCTGCCTTTCCCACCTCTGTATAATCCCCGGCTGGCTCTTCATATTCTTTTTCATTCCTTATGGTACCGGCAATGCTGAGCAGCAGCAGAAGCACCGTAATAAGCCCGATCCAAAGGATGATTCGAAGGTTTTCCCTTCTCTTCTGATCCTCCCAATTCTCACTCACAAAATCCCTCCTTATGGTCACACACGGACCAGGCCCGGCAAAGCAGGGTAAGTCCTGTTCTTATCTCTTCTTCCGTAAGGCTTGCAAATCCAAGAACAACCGTTGACGGATAGTCATTATGCTCTTCATGGATAAAGTATCCCGACATTCCATAAACCTTAACCCCGGATTTTTCCGCCATATTTATGAGCAGGCTCTCCGCCCTTTTCTTCCTGTCCGTTAAAAGCAGATGAAGCCCCGCATGTTCTCCCCTGATCAAGAACTGGCTTTCAAAAGGCTTAAGACCTGCTGACAGCACGTCGTGCTTTGCCTTATAGACCGCCCTCATCCGGTTTAAATGGCGCTCGTAATGTCCTTCTGCCATAAACTGATAAAGGATGTTCTGGTCAATGCGGGATACTGTGGAGGCATAGAAATTCATCCTCTCCCGGTAAACGGCTAACAAAGGTGCTGGCAAGACCATGTAGCTTACACGGATGGCAGGCGCAATGGATTTGGAAAAGGTCCCGCAGTAAATGACCCGGTTTCTTCCGTCCATTCCCTGCAAAGCAGGGATGGGCTTTCCCTTGTAGCGGAATTCACTGTCATAATCATCCTCGATGAGATACCGCCCCTCTTGTTCATAGGCCCAGACAAGAAGCTCCTGCCTCCTCTTTACCGGCATTACGATGCCGGTGGGATACTGGTGGGAAGGCATCACATAGGCGATGTGAGCCCCGCTTTTTTCCAAAAGCTCCACATCCATGCCGGATCGGTCCATGGCAACAGGAACCACCTGGTACTTTAAGCTGTGAAAGACCCGGTAAGCCTGCTTATAGGTGGGGTTTTCCATGGCGATCACCTGCTCCCTCCCAAGAATCTGGGACAGCAGCATCAAAAGGTATTCACTTCCTGCTCCCACAATGATCTGTTCTGCCTGACAGTTCACCCCGCGGGCGGAATGGAGATAGGAACGGATGGCTTCCCTGAGGGCAGGTTCCCCCTGGGGATCTCCCGGCATGAACATCTCCCGGTTATCGTCTACAAGAGTATTTTTCGATATCTTTCTCCAGGTATTAAAGGGAAATGCACAAAGATCAATGCCTCTGGGGGAAAAGTCTACCTTCCATTCCCCAGCCTTTTCCCTGCCAAAGGAGGAGGGAGGAAAAAGAGACGGAATCTTATCCTTTAGTTCCTGGCCCGTGTGCACCAGGCCCTCGATCCTGCATACAAAATACCCCTTACAGGGGACAGCCTCAATATACCCTTCTGACAAAAGCTGTTCATAAGCCATCTGGGTGGTGCTGCGGCTGACCTTTAGATTCTCCGCAAGCTGCCTTGTAGACGGAAGGCGGGTAGCCGGACTTATATTCCCCTTTTTTATTTCCTCTTTGATATAGCTGTAAATCTGGCTGTAATAGGGCATTCCAGACTGGTTTTTTAAGGGTATCAGAAGTTCCATGAAAAACTCCTCCTTTCCTGCTCATAGGTTTGGACACAGCCCCCCGTTTTACCGGGTGTAAAGACATACCACAGGATATCCTTTACCGGATATGAAGAAATGCCGCACGTCCTTTTTCTCCCGGTCATGCAGCATTTTTCTCGTTTGACCGGCCATCACGGCCTGTCATAAGTTTATTTTGTTATTTTAAAAGAACTCTTTAATGAAACGATCCGGTTAAATACAAGATGGTCTTCCCTGCTGTCCTTGCAGTCAATACAGAAAAATCCGTTTCTCACAAACTGGAAACTGTCATAAGCCTTTGTGCCTGAGAAGCTGGGCTCCACATAGCAGCTCTTTAAGATTGTCAAGGAATTTGGATTTAAGTTTAAGCTGCCGTCCTCGTTAAGCTTTCCTTTTTCTTCATCCACGATGTTTTCATACAGACGGCATTCCGCCTGTACTGCGGTGGAGGAAGCCACCCAGTGGATCGTTCCCTTTACCTTTCTGCCCTCAAAGCCGGAGCCGCTTTTTGTCTCCGGATCATAGGTACAGTGCACTACCGTCACATTGCCGTCAGCATCCTTTTCACAGCCGGTGCAGGTGACAAAATAAGCATTCATCAGGCGGACTTCATTGCCTGGGAAAAGGCGGAAATATTTCTTAATTGGCTCTTCCATAAAATCTTCCCGTTCGATATAAAGCTCTTTCCCAAAGGGAACCTTTCTCTCTCCTAATTCAGGATTTTCCATGTTGTTGGCAACATCCAGATACTCCACGGTATCCTCAGGATAGTTGTCAATGACCAGCTTGATCGGATCCAGGATCGCCATCAATCTGGGTTTCTTCAACTTTAAATCTTCACGGATACAGTATTCCAGCATGGCATAATCCACGGAGCTGTTGGCCTTTGATACGCCTACCAGATCCACAAACATGCGGAGGGATTCCGGGGTGTAGCCTCTTCTTCTTAAGGCTGCAATGGATACCAGGCGGGGGTCGTCCCATCCATCAACGATTCCGTCCTCCACCAGCTTCTTAATGTAGCGTTTTCCAGTGATCACATTGGTCAGATACAGCTTTGCAAATTCGATCTGGCGTGGAGGATTTGCATATTCGCACTCCTTAACCACCCAGTCGTAAAGCGGCCTGTGGTCTTCAAATTCCAGAGTACAGATGGAATGGGTGATGCGCTCAATGGCATCCTCTATTGGGTGGGCAAAATCATACATGGGATAAATGCACCACTGATCCCCGGTGTTATGATGAGTCATTCGGGCCACACGGTAAATAACCGGATCACGCATGTTGATGTTGGGAGACGCCATATCGATCTTGGCACGGAGAACCCTTTCCCCATCCTTATACTTGCCTTCCTTCATCTCTTCAAACAGCTTTAAGTTCTCTTCCACGCTGCGGTTCCGGTAAGGGCTTTCTTTTCCCGGAGTCTTAAAATCCCCCCGGTATTCTCTGATCTCTTCCGCAGTCAGATCACAGACAAATGCCTTCCCCTTCTTTATTAAAAGAACGGCGCAATCATACATCTCCTGAAAATAATTGGAGGCAAAGAAAAGGCGGTCCTCAAAATCAGCTCCCAGCCACTTCACATCCTCCATGATGGATTCCACAAATTCTGTTTTTTCTTTTGTCGGGTTTGTATCGTCAAAACGGAGGTTGAATTTTCCACCATACTTCTGAGCCAGGCCATAGTTAAGTAAAATCGATTTTGCATGTCCGATATGCAGATAGCCGTTAGGCTCCGGCGGAAATCTGGTCTGCACATGATCATAAACGCCCTCTGCAAGATCCTTATCTATCTCCTGTTCAATAAAGTTTTTAGAAACCACTTCTTCTTTGTTCGCTTCCATTTCTCTTCCTCCATGTCAGTAATTCCAATAATACACTATCATACCATACTTCATTCATTTAGGAAAGGGGGAAATAGAACTACAGCTCTGAAAGGTAAATCAATCCTAAGGCTGTGGAATTAAAAATCACACCGCGTTGATTCCTGCCTGTAGCCGCCTGATATCTACACTTCTGACATTCTCCGACGAAAGAGCCAGATAAGCCGCAGCTCCTGCTGCCTCACCAATGCCGTAGCAAGTCGGCATAATCCGTAAGGATGAGTGCGCTTTATGACTGGCCGAAATTGCCCGTCCGGCAATCAATAAATTGTCTGTTCCCACTGGTGTTAAACAGCGGTACGGGATTCCATAATACTGATTTTCTTCTAAATCCCGAATTTCTGTTCCATCCCCTAAGGGATTGTGAATATCAATCTTATAACTGCACCAGGCAATATCATCTTCTGATTTTTTATAATCTAACACATGCTGATCATCCAGTAAATAATCTCCTATGATATGTCTGGACTCGCGGATTCCAACTTGTGCAGCAGTTGTCATAAGGTACGCATGTTCAAATCCTTCCACATGTTTTTTTAAATATGCAGCAATTTCCCATGCCTGCTGGCGTCCCTCCATTTCCGCTTTGGAAATATCCTTTATATCAATGGGATTGATTCCTGTCATTCTGGTCATGTTTACCGCTACTTCACCTTTTCTGGGCAGTCCAAAATATAACACTCGTCCCTGGGGCAGCCCATGTTCTTTGGGAACCTCATATTCCACTCCGCCACAGACCGTTTTATGGACTCCGCCCATTTTAAACATTAAGGTCACCGGCTGACAGCATCCGTCTTGCTCCCTTCCAACCGTCAACTGACAGTCTGCATAAGCCGCCACATCGCCATCTCCAGTTGCGTCAATAAATATTTTTCCGTTTATCAATTGATTCCCCGATTTATTGACACAGGCGATTTGCGTAAGCCTGGCCCCATCTCTTGTTATGCCAGAGACAAAGGTATGAAATAACACGTCTACACCTGCCTTCATACACATCTGATCCAGTACCAGCTTTAGTGCTTCTGCGTCAAAGGACAGAGGATCACCAGAGCCGCCAAATGCCTCCATATCAGTGAGCTGATCCGTTATCTCTTTAAAGATACCATTGATTAACCGTTGTTCACCGGCATAGTAATTCATAAATGGCGCCACCAAACCTGCGGTTCCCATTCCCCCTAAAAAGCCATAACGCTCAATCAATACCGTTGACGCTCCCCTTCTGGCCGCTGCAATTGCCGCTGCAACTCCGGCTGGGCCGCCTCCTGCTACAACCACATCATACATTTCTTTCACCATTCTATACCCCCCCTAACCCTTTACCGCTCCGGCTGTCATTCCCTCTATAAAATATTTCTGGCCAAGAATAAACACAGTAAACATTGGAATCAGGGAAATAGACGTCAGAGCCATAATGTAATGGTACATTCTTCCATTCTCATCAGTAAAATTAGCCAATGCCAGGGGAATCGTTGCTAAATTTTTATCTCTGATAAAAATCAGCGGAGTTTCATAATCGTTCCAATGATGAGCAAATACCACAATTGCAAAGGTTGCTAATGCCGGTTTTACGATTGGCAGCATAATCGAGTGCCAAATCCGAAAATGGGAAGCACCATCTACCTGTGCTGATTCAATTAATGCGTCTGGAATCTGCATAAAATACTGTCTCATTAAAAAAGTTCCAAATACTGCATATAATCCTGGAAGAATCAGCGCCCAATGTGTATTTACCAGATTAAGCCTTGTAAACAACACAAATTTAGGTACATAAGTAGCCTGACTCGGAACCATCAATGTGGATATGTACAGCAAAAACAAAATATCTCTGCCCTTAAATTTCATCTTAGCAAAAGCATACGCCGCTAATGCACTGGTAATACAAGAACCAATTACATTAATTGATGTCACTTTAATTGAATTAAAATAGGTAAGCCACACATTTTCATGCTCAAACAAGTATTTATAGTTCTCTAAATATAAATAATCCGGAATCCATTTAATCGGATAAGAAAAGATATCTGCCGGCCTTTTAAATGAAGACGAAATCATCCAAACAAATGGAATTAGCATTGTAAGAGCAATCATATAGATTATGACCGTGATTACCGCACTTTTCACTGTTATTTTTTGTTTCTTCATGACTTAATCACTTCCTTATCAATAGTTTACCCATTGCTTCTGCTTCTGCCACTGAATAATCGTCAAAATTAAAATAATTGCAAAAAGCACCATCGCCATTGCAGACGCATAGCCAAATTTATAAAATTCAAAGGCTGCAGTGTAGATATAATAAACCAATACGGTAGTCGCCCGTACCGGTCCTCCTTGCGTCATCATCTGAATCGGTCCAAAAACTTTAAAAGAATTGATGACTTGTGTTGTTAATAAAAAGAAAGTCGTTGGAGATATCATTGGGATGGTAATCCTGGTCAGACAGATCCACCAACTTGCACCATCAATTTTAGCAGCTTCATATAGATCCTCTGGTACACTTTGAAGTCCGCCGATATAAATCAATGTACAGTATCCCAAAGATAACCAAATCATCATCACCATAATGGAGGGCAATGCCCATTGTTTATCAGCCAGAAAATTAGGTACATTCTCTATGCCAAACATTCTTGCACCGTGGCCAATGGGTCCCTCTTTGCTATAAAGCATGGACCAAATCATGGAAATCGCCACAATATTTGTAATATGGGGCAAAAAAACACCCAATCGGACTAATTTCTTTCCGATGACATAATCATTGATAAAAACAGCTAATAATAAGGCCAGCACTAAGGTTACAGGCACAACCACAAGTGTATAGACCAGATTATTAATTAACGACTGCCTAAACCAAATGTCACTCCACATGACAACATAATTTTTCACACCAATTAACTTGATATTATCAAATCCTGAGATCATATCCCACTCTGAAAAAGAGATATAAAAAGAAAACAAGATAGGAAATGCTGAAAAAACCAACATTAATAAGTAACTTGGGGCTATAAATAAATAGCCCTCAAGATTACGTAAAATTTTTCTTTTCCTTACGTTCATAGAAATGTTGCTCCTTTTTATTGTCTGACTAACACTTCATCGCATCTGCTCTGCATATTTTCAAGTGCCGTATCCAAATCATATTGTTTTAAAAAGTAAGCTTCCATTTCTTCTTTCATAACTTTAGCAATTTCTGCTTTCCCGGTGTTATTCACGTCATATTGCATATTGTCATACTTTTTAAACATAACGTTCTGAAAGGATTCAATATCAACTAAATCTTCCGCACCAGCCAGCATTAATTCTGCTATTCTGTCTGTATTATAATTCTGATAAAGAGGAATCCTGCCGCCTTCAATCATGGGGTCATAGCCTTCTGTATAATACCATTTGATAAATGCCATTGCTTCTTCTTTATACTTTGATTTAACATTGATTGACATATCATCTTGTGTATTAATTGCTGCATAGTATGTCTTTTGTTCGGCTGTTAAACTTGGAATCTCCACAAATCCCACTTTAAAATCTCTTGGGAAAGTAGCTACATCCTTAATATTTCGAATGTGATGGCTTCCGGCAGCTACCATGGCAACCTCTCCGTTGAAAAAGATAGGGGCTTCATTTGCGCTGACTTTCTGTACAATCATATCCTCCCAGGTCATCATCGAACCATCCACATACATCATTTGGTTCATCACTTCATACCCTTTTTTAAGGCTCTCATTGGAAACAAAATTTGTAGTTTTTCCATCTTCATTCATCCAAGAATCCTTATTGCCATTGGTGGCAACAAATGTATTGATAACATTACCGTCTGTACTCTTTAAAAAACCATATACTTTTTTAGAACCTTGTTCTACGGTTAATTGCTTTGCCACTTCACTTAACTCTTCCCATGTCCATGATTTGGGGATTTCAATTCCTGCCTGTTCAAACATATCTTTATTTACCATAATAAAATCTGCCTGCTTATAGGTTGGAATCGCATAAATCTTTCCATCTTCCGTAATATTATTTTCTGCAACATCTCCAAAATCACGCAATACATCAATATCATACTGCTTGCAAAGCTCCGATAAATCTAAGGCAAGATTGGCACTCACTCTCTTTTCACGTTTCTCCGCACCATAACTAAAGAAAATATCAATTTGTTCCCCGGAAATCAAAGCAGTATCCAATTTTACATTTCCCTGTTCATCATTGACATATCTGACATACTCTACTTCTACACCTGTATTGAGGGCATTGTAATTGTCACATACTTGCTGAGGCCCTTTATCCTCTGGTACTGCCCCCCAAATTACCAGCTTAATCTTTTCACCATTATTTCCTGCTGCATTTGATTCTTCCTGATTACCTGTCTGCGCTGCCTTAGTTGTCTCTTTTACACCCGATGTACATCCGGTCAATGAACCTGCTGCCAATGCTGCTGCTAACATATAAGATAAAATTTTCTTCATAGTCCCTCCACTCCATTGCTTTCATTTTTATTTTCTTACCCCATCATTATAAAAGAAAATATTGTATGTTACAATGTAATGTAATTCTGGATATTTGGCAATATCGTTAGCATTTTTCCTTCCGTAAGGGACTATTTTTATTCCAACTTTTAAATAAAACAAAAAAGGTATTTTATTTGGATTTTAATACAACAATTTTTATCTTCGCAACTGGCTGGGGCTGATTCCTAAATGCTTTTTAAATAATTTACTGAAATAAGATTCATCTTTTATTCCCACCGCCCAGGCGGCATCATAAATTTTATATTGCTTTTTCTCTATCAGTTCTTTTGCTTTTTCCATCTTCACCCTATTTACATAGTCATTGAATCCCTCGTTCATTTCTTTTTTAAATAGTGTGGATAAATAGCTTTTATTCACATGGCACATATTGGCAGCCTGATCAAGGCTGATTCTTTCTCCGATATTTTCTTCAATATATAATTTGATCGTTACAATCTCCTGCCGCTCACCTCTTTTATTAATCAAGCGCAAATTCTGTTCAACAACATATGTAAAACTAACAAAACAATCTACCATCTCAAACAAATAATCCGCTTGTTTTACCTGTTCTGTCAAAACTTCTTTTTCAAATTCCTGAATATTGGATTCCTCAAAAAAACGCCGGATAATCCGCCGGAATTCATAGGCCAAATTAACGAAAAATTCTCTCACCTGCTTTGGTTTAAAATAATTTTGATTTAACCAGACCTCCATCTTTTTGAGTGTCTGCCGACAGCCATCCATATTCATACTAATTGCGCAATTTCGAAAATCTGTTTCCAAAGAAGTCTTGATCACTCTGCTGTGATGAAAATTTTTCAGGAAAATATCTTCCCAATACACAAGATCCCCTCTATTTTGATAGAAACAATGTTCTATCGCCATCAGGCTCTGCTCATACCGTTCCTTTAACTCTGTAAAACTTGCCGGCTTTTTGCTGATCCCAAAAAAAGACTGAAACTCCAGATAATTTCCTGTTATGGTATTGAGTTTATCGCAAAACTGCCGGCTTCCCATGGTACTTAAATGATTTGCATAGACAATCAGATAATGCCCCTCCTGCATTTCAATCACATTGCTTTCCTGATTTGCTAACAGCTCTTTTATAATATTGGTAATGGAAAATTTGAGAAGCTGACTATCTCCAATCTTGCTTCTTGAAGGTGCCCGCTTGTAGTCTTCAATTACCAGGTATATCACCCGATACCCTGTCTGCGGCACTTGGTATCCTAATAATTTAAGCTCCCCCTGAAAATGTTCTTCCCCAATGCTCCCATTTAGATAACTTCGAAACAAGTTTTCCAGAATAATCTGCGCTTTTTGATTCATCAATTTTTCTAAGGCAATATTTTTATTCGTCTTCAATTGATCTTTCTCAATGGTTTTTTGTACCTTTGCCAATGCCTTTAATAAAACCGACTCTTCCATGGAAAGCTTCAAAATATAATCCTCGGCTCCCAATTTCATTGCTGTTTTTACATATTCCATCTCATTAATACAGCTTAATACAATAATTTTCACACTGGGGAAATCTCTTTTTAAACATTGAATTAATTCGATTCCATCCATTACCGGCATTTTAATATCTGTAATAACAATATCCGGCCGTTTCTGTTTCACCAATTCCAAGGCTTCTTTGCCATTGCCAGCCTGCCCTGCCATCTCAAATCCATTTTCTTCCCAGTGAATGCAGGAGGCAATACCAACCCGAACAAGCATTTCATCATCAACAACAATTATCTTTAACATAGACACCTCTCAACAGAGGAAGCATCAGTAAAATTCTTGCCCCCTCCTTATAATCCCTAACCAATTGTACACCATAATCACTTCCATATTTTAGCTGGATTCTCTCGGATACATTTTTAAGACCAATTCCGCTATACACAAAACCCGTTTCATCACTATATGCCTCTGGTGTAAATCCTTTTCCTGTATCGGTTAACATTACCGATAGTTTATCATCTATCTGGGTAATATCAATAGAAACAGCTCCTGGCTGAAATTCCAATCCATGGACAATCGCATTTTCTACAATTGGCTGTAACAAAAATTTGCCTATGAGACATTCTCCTAATTCTTCCGGCATTGAGATTTGCAGTTTAATATTGTCTGTGTATTTTGCATTTTGAATAAAAATATATGCCTTAATTAAATCAATTTCTTCATTTAAAGTAATTTCCTCCACGCCTTTATTCATACTAACCTCTAACAGTTTCCCAAGCTCAACAATCAGCTTTGCAATGTAATCATTCCCATTCATCAATGCCGACCATTTGATCGTATTAAGTGTATTAAAGAGAAAATGAGGATTAATCTGCGCTCTGAGCATCTCATATTTAAGTTCTGATTTAGTCCGCTCTTCCTCGACCACTTGATTTACTAACTCTTGTGTGCGTTTTATTAAATAATCAAATGTATGTATTAAATCTTTTACGTCACTGTCAAAGTTTTTTTTCATTTGCCGGCTGGAACTTTCATCAAAATGATAACTGCCAATTTCCATATTTCTGATATTATTAATCAGATTTTTAATTGGATTTGTAATATATAAAATCACAAAAATAGTTAATGATAAAATCGCTATAAAAATACTGATACTAATTAAATAAGTTTGATGCTTTAAATCACGAATCTCTTTCATAACTTTATCGTAATCAGATAATGCCACCACTGACCAGCCTGTTTTACTTAACGCCACTTCCCGGTAAAGGTAACTCTGTCCATCAATTTCAGCGATTTCTTTCCCTCCCTCCAATAGCTTTTCATTTATATGAAAATCATGGTTAGATTGATAAACCACTTCTTTTTGTTCATTAACTACGGCAACGGTAATGCTGTCCATATCGTCACTAATGATATCTTTGAAATTACTAATATCCATATTGATCATGATTACCCCCAATGTTTTATTGGAATAATCATCCTTGATTCTTCTTCGCATTGAAATACATTGAAACTCTTGGTCAAACCCATAAACAAATGGCGCCTGCCAAACGATATTATCGCTGTTTTCGTTAATTCCACTGTAATGGCCTTGCTTTGCAAAATCGTTTAGATAGAACTGTTTCGCCTTATAGCTGCTGCTCATATCATTTGAGCAATATGCAATTCCATTCATTCCCAGTACCATAACATCTGTGGCATAATTATAAAACATATTGCTTTTGGCATAAGATAACCTTGCCTCAATGTTGATCATTGCAATCACATCGAAATTGGTCAGATCGTATAAGTTCCCAGGAGGTTCCTTCACTTGAACTGTGTTTTTTAAATTTGACAAAAGGGTTTTATCTGTTGTTAATATGTTTGATAACTTAATGCTGTTTTCTAAAATATTTTCTATATTTTGCTTGATTTGAATAATATTTCCATCTAATAATTGCATCTTTTTATCGATCAGACGTTTTTCTGCCTTGGAAAAATTGTAACTAAGTAAAGAGAAAAATGGAATGAAAATAAAGATAATTAAGACAATCACGATACGAACCTGTAAACTTTTCAGAATCTTGTAGATTAAAGTTTTCAACCTTTTCTCCTCCTCTGCAAATGGTATTGTTTACATTATAATTCATAGTAATCAATTCTGCCAGATTAAATAAAAGAAAAGGCGGGTATCCGGTATTCCGGTTCCGCCCATTCATAAAATTTTTCCGTTATTACTGAATCAATCTTCTGTGGGGACAAAAAATATACAGAGACTCATTTCCTTGCGGCCTTTTCCCAGACCAGCCGGTTTTCCTCATACTGATGATTGATCCAGTCCACCACTTGTTTCCGTCCCTCTTCCGTAAAAGGAAAGGCCGCCCGTATTTTTTTCTCTTCAGGAGTCGCCTCATAGCAATAGGGTTCCGGATATACCACGACAGAAAGTTCTTCCTCTTCCTTTTTTATCCGGTAGCGCATCCCTTTCATGCTCCCGGTGTAAGCCTCTTTTTTAAAAAACTGTATGGGCACAAAGGTATCTTTATTAAGCATTTCACGTTCCTCCTTATCTATACGCTTCCATATATCAAACCCTATATCACCATCCTTCCATTGTCAAGAAGATCCTTTGTTTTCCCACAAAAAAGAAAGGCTGCTGCCCGGCTCATGTTGACAGCCGGAGCAGCAGCTTAAGGCTTTACTCCCATATATTTCTGCCGGGCAGCGCTATTTCTTTGCGCCTGGCCCTGTTTTCTTATTGCCTGAAGTACTGGAAACTCCAGGTCCGATCTCACCCCCTGTAGAAGGAGCGCTTGTTGGAATCTCTGTCTCAGGTTCCCTGGTGGCAGGAGGAGCCGCAGTGGTGGGCGGAGCCGTGGTCGGTGCTTCCGTAGGCTTGGCTGCAGTGGTGGGCTCTGTAGCAGGCTTTGTCTCTCCCGGCTTTGAAGTTCCGTCGGAGGCTGCCTTGGATTCCGTTCCAGGCAAATGATAGCACAAAACCGGAACCCCTGATGCAATATTCTCAAACATGGTCTTTGCCACGGCAGGAGGCAGATTGACACAGCCGTGAGAACCGCCGGTCTTATAGATCGTGCCTCCAAAGGTACTGCGCCATGTGGCATCATGAAAACCGATATTTCCGTTAAAAGGCATCCAGAAAGACACCGGTGTCCTGTAATTTTCTCCTTTTAAGGTAGCATCCCTCTGCTTATAGGTAAGAGAATATACTCCCGCAGGAGTGGACCAGCCCTTTAACTCATTACCGGATACAAAATCTGAATCCACCACAAGCTTTCCATCTTTATAGAAATACAGATGCTGGGCCGTTAAGTTCACTTCCACGTAAGTTCTGCCGTAATCAGCGTCCCCGTGGCTGGCTGCCTTTTGTTTGTAAACAGGCTCCCTGGCCTGGCTCTGTCCGGAACGGATCAGCTCTGCCAGTTCATCTGCCTCGGCGCTTTGGTCCATTCTCCAGCCATAACTGCCTCCCGTGATCTTTATTGTCTGCCCATAGGAGGTCTTTAAGCTTTTTGCCTTGTTGGATGTATCATACTTGGAGGCCAGCTCCTTCACATAAGAAGTGACAGCGGAGCTGTTTAGATAAACCTTTCCATCTTCTCCGATTCCGATCCACTTTGAAATCGTATCGCCGTTTAAAGTCTTTTTTTCATCTCCAAAGCTGTATGTAATGGTAACATTGGCGTATTTGTTCAGTGTCTGCACCTGGGCGATCAATTGGGGATCGTCAGACGGGATCTGTGGTTTTACGTAAGCGTCAAGCTCTTCCAGGGAAATCTCCGGTTTTAAGTTTATCACAGCCTCGGAAATCCCTGTCCTCACCTTTTCCGGGTCCAACTGGTTTCCTTCCTTGGCAGCCACTATTGTGTAACCCTGTCCCGATACATAGTCGGAAACCCGGGCGTTCTCCGGCTTCTCCACAAGCTCATCTTTGAAACAGGATAAGCCGGAAACAGCCGCTTCCAATTTGTCCTTGTCATACTGTATCATGGTTCCTATATCAAATTCCTGGGGCGTTTTTATGTGCTTCAGCCATTGGTAGGTCTTCTGATCTGCCAAAAGCTTTTCAAGGCTTCCGTCAAAAACCGACTCAAGGCCGATATCCTTTCCCTTTATCTCCTCTGGGTTTCCCCCTCTCTCCCTGATTGACAGCACATACCCATCAATTCCGGAAGCGATTGACTTCTTTACTTCTTCTATGGATTTCTTAGATGCATCCATACCATTGATCGTGGTGTTAGGGAAAAACACCTTTTCATACTGCCTGCCCGTCTGGAGATAGACCAAAGCAGCAATCAGCGCCGCTGCAGCTACAGTTCCGCTTCCAATTGCTGCCCAACCCTTTAATCCCAGTGGCTTTTTCTTTCTGCTGCGCGGTTTCACGTTTTCCATTTAATTCCTACCTCTTTACTGACCTTTTCGTTCAGAATTTATTATACATGAAAAACGCGAAATTTGTCTAAATATTTACGGTATATTTCTTGACATTTTTATTACGATTTCCCCTTTGACGCCCAGCCTCCCAGGGCGCAATGGGATTCCTGGAAATAACTTCCATTTTGGAGGTCTTAAGAAAATTCCGTTTTTTCATGAATGCAAAATATTTCATAATGCCACTTCCTCCTTCATAAGATAAAAATAAGAATGATGAAAAGGATCTTTTATGGCACGCTATTCTCCTGTATACGGAACAGTGACTTCCGTCAATCCCTTAATGACCTCTTCTGACGATAAAAGCTGCACCATGATTATTTCTGTAATGAGTGAGAGCCTGGGACAGATCAATTTTATTGTAACTCCCCAAACCTATGTCCTTGACCAGTACACCTTTAACACCGGTGATTTCATCGTTGCCTTCTATGATACAAAAGCGCCTGTGCCCCTTATTTATCCACCACAGTTTACAGCGGTCGTCCTTGCGGAAAACAGTGATGGGTATGAAGCTGTTTTTGATTATTTTGACGAAGACCTGATGAATTCAGACCAAACCCTGAGACTGAGCCTGTCCGATCAAAGTGAGACAACGATCCTCCTTTCCAACGGTCAGACCTTCTTTTACAATCCAGGCGGCCATTTTCTTCTTGTTATTTACGCGTTTACCACGCGCAGCATTCCGGCTATCACCACTCCCCTGACGATTGTAGTCTTCTGCCCTCCTGACAGAAAAACCTAGAAAGGCTTAATTCCAACATAAAAAACACCTGGCTTCAAAGGAATTCCTCTATAAGCCAGGCGTTTCCTGCCTGGGGATAAAAGCGCAGAGACATAATGGCTATCTATCCCCAGCCTTCATATCTTCTGCCGTCATAAATGCACCTTCATAGCCCAGGAGTTGGCACAGCCCGGTGGTATGGGGCTGCTCCAGCCTGGCCTTGGACAGGCTTTCTTTCTCATAAAAGACCTCTTCTCCCGGCCCGTCGGAAAGTACCTTTCCGTGAGCCATGATAATGACCCGTTCAAAGTATTCCGCTACAAAATCCATATCATGAAGGATGGCCAGGACAAATTTCCCCTTTTCCCTTAAGGTACGGACAATTTGTCCCAGCACGGCCCTTCCTCTTGCATCCTGGGCAATGGTCGGTTCATCTAAAATCAGAACCATGGGGTCCATGGCCACCACCGAAGCTATTGCCACCATTTTCCGTTCCGATAAATCCAGATCATAGGGGTTTTCCTCTGCTGCCTCCATAAGTCCTACCATTTCAAGGGCTTCTGCGGCCCTCTTTTGTGCCTCTCCCCGGCTCATCCCTAGATTTAGGGGTCCCACCATGACCTCTTCCATCACCCTGTTTTTAAATATCTGGTCATCCGGGTTCTGGAATACATATCCCACCTTTCCTGCAAGCTGCGCCACGGTCCTTTTGGATATATCCTCGCCTTCAAAGAAGATCTCCCCTTCATCAGGCTTTAAAAGTCCCTTCAGCAGCTTGACCAGAGTAGTTTTTCCTGCTCCGTTCTGGCCGATGATGGCAGTAGGTCTTGGATCCAGGCGAAGATCCAGGTGCTCAATCACCGGAGTGTCCGGCTGGTAACGGAACCCAAGATCCTGGATCCGGAACACTTCCTGACCCTGCTCTCTTTCCTGTTCTTTTATAAAGGTCCTTCCGGAAAGCCTTGGAGGAAACTGTTCCCTTAAATCTTCCATCTGTCCTAAGGTGACAGGATAAAGCCTGTCCTCTCCCTCTTTCCTGCAGACATCAAGGGCCCTGCATACCTGGGTATAAACCGGCGGTTTAACCCCCAGTTCCTCCAGATCATCCCTTGAAAAAATCCGTTCCGGAGTATCATAGGCGATCTGCTTTCCTTTGTGGAGAAGAAGGATCTTATGGCAGTAGAAAGCCAGCTTCTCAATCTTCTGCTCCACCATAATAATGGTGATGCCTGTTTTCGCCAGCTTGTCAACCACCCGGAACACTTCCTCGCTTCCCTGAGGGTCCAACTGGGATGTTGGCTCATCAAGAACAATGATCTGAGGTTCCATGGCAAGGATGCTGGCAATTGCCACCCGCTGGGTCTGCCCGCCGGATAAATCAAAGGGATTCCTGTCTCTATATTTTTCAATATCCAAAAGCTTTAGATTTTCTTCCACCCTCTTAAAAATCTCTTCCCTGGGAATCCCCAGATTCTGAAGCCCAAAGGCGATTTCCTCAAAAACCGTATCCTTTGCTCCGGAAAGCTGGTTAAACGGATTCTGGAACACCAGCCCCACCTTCTGGCACAATGCGGCAATGGGCGTCTTGGCCGCCTCCGCTCCGTCAATGAAAATCCCGCCGCCGTAAGCCCCCCGGAACATGGTGGGCACCAGACCGGCAAAGGCCTGGCATAAGGTGCTCTTTCCTGCCTTGTTTTCACCTGCGATTCCGATAAACTGGCCCTTTTCCACCTGAAAATCAAGGCCGTCAAGAGCCAGGTCTGACCTGTGGGGATACCGGTATTTCAGATTTTTCACTTCAATCAAAGCCATACAAGCACCCTCCATAGAACAGAACCAGCAATGAGCAGGGCCATAAATGACATAAACGCCTTGTCCCTGCCATTTAGCCTGCGTTCTCTTAAAAATGTCTTTTTGTTCCTTGAATCAAATCCCCGCACCTCTAAGGCAATGGCTCTTTCCCTGGTGTTGATCAGGGAGCTGCTGACCACAGGCGAGATCAGGGGGATAAACGCCCTGGCTCTTACAAGCAGGCCCCCTTCTGTTTCCATGCCACGGCTTCTCTGGGCATCCATGATAGTGTTCATAGTTCCCATCATCTGGGGGATGATCTGGAAAACAGAGCTGATCATATATCCGAACCTGGGGGAAAAGCCTGCCTGCTCCAGTGTCTCCACCAGGTCCGCAGGCTTGGTGGTCAATACAAAGGTAGCAAAGGCCAAAAGCATGTTTAAGATATTAAGCCCGATCCCGGACGCATAAAGAAGCCCTTCCTGATAAAACACAAGAGGGCCGAGATGGAACAAAGCCTTCTGGTTCTCCTGGTTAAAAAGGCCGTGTATCAAAAAAATAGTGATGATGATGGTAAAAGAAAATGCGATCAAGGGCAAAACCTGACCTATGATCTTCCCGCTGACCAAAAGGCATAGGCTGAGGCCTAAAAACAGGACGTACATCCACAGCGCACCCCCGATTAAGGGTGCGCTGACGGCGGCCAGGATATAGAACATCTTAGCAAAGGGATGGAGCCTGGTCAGGAATGTATCTTTATCCACGTAAAGACTGATACTTTTCATATAATTCTGCCTTTCCTGCTTTAATCCAGACTCAGTACTTCATCATCCACTTCGTAAAGGGAGGTCAGTTTCTTTGGAAGTCCTTTGATGATGGCAAACACGATCAAAAGGGTGATCAGCTTATCCGGCACATCCACGATGACTTCATCAAGGAAGGAGCCAAGGGCAACGGGAAGTCCTGAGGCCTGTGACCAGGCAAAGACAGCATCTCCCCAGATGTTTCCGGTTGTCCCGCCCCAGAAAATAATGTTTAAAGGAGTGGAAATCACAACAGCCGTAAGGCCTGCCACACAGGCAGTGAGAATGGCTCCTGAAAGCTTTTCCATACGGCCCAGCCTTGCCATGATTCCTACGGCCACACCGATTCCCAAGCTGGTCAGGGCATAGACCAGAGTGATGGAATCACCGGTGGTAAAGCCGTAAATCAAGTTGTTGGCTGCTCCGCAGATTCCGCCGATCACAGGACCGCCCAGAATGCCGCCGATACAGGTGCCGATGGAATCCAGCCAAAGAGGCAGTTTTAAAACAGACGCAAAAAGCTTTCCTAAATAATTGATTCCAATACAGGCCGGAATCAGTACAAAGCAGGCCGCATTCAATTTCGTTTTAAATAAGTTTTTCATCTCTTCTTCCTCCATACATGTTTTTCTTTCAACCTTTATCCAGCCGGACAAAGGCTTCCAAAGCCGTGAGGATCTCCAAATGCTCTCCCCTCATCATAGCGGATTCTCCAACCGTATAGCTGTTGATGTTATCTTCTATGGATTCCTCATGCTCAACCACCACATTTAAAATAGAGGCGGTTTTCACTCCCCGCAGTCCACCCACCACAAATAACGCTGCGGTTTCCATATCAGAACCCATCACTCCTTTCCCTGCCCAGTAGGCGCAGACCTCCTTTTCCTCATCAATGTAAAAGCTGTCATGGCTTCTGGCAATTCCAACATGGGTTCTTGCACCCAATTGTCCGGCGCTTTCCATGCAGGACAGCAAAAGCTCCGTATCCGGCACAGCCGGATAAATGGAATCCACATAAGAGGACGAGGCTCCGTCATCCCTGACAGCCCCATTGACCAGAATCAAATCCCCAAGGCGGATTCCCTTTTGCAGCGCTCCACAGCTTCCGATCCGGATCATGGCCTTCACCCCGATCCTTGCCAGCTCCTCCACTGCAATGGCAGCGGACGCTCCTCCAATCCCAGTGGACACCGCCATGACCGGAACTCCCCTGTATTTTCCTTTAAGACTTCGAAATTCCCTGTTCCAGGCCAGTTCCTCCACCTCTGTGAGACAGGCTGCGATCCGGTCGAGACGTTTTGGATCTCCCGGCAGCAGCCCATAGGGAACGGCATGTTCTTCCGACAGCTTAATATGAGGCATGATCTCAGCCACAGGCATCATCTCCTTTCACCCTTTCTATGTCCTGAATGTAGCACAAAGAGGCCATCCTGTCAATCTGTTGCCCTAAACTGATCCTGATTCCACAGGGCTTTTCCCAGGCAGCCGGCCCATTTCCCACTGGTCCCAGCATTGACTTATCATGTATTCGTGATAAAATGGACGAAAGAGATTTTTGAGGAGGTTTCCCATGGTCACACTTCATCTGGATGACGCTGTTATCAAAAGTTTGAGCAGCAACGAACTGAACATCCTGAAATTTGTCTATGAACACACAGAAGAGGTTCTGGATATGAGCATACAGTCACTGGCCTCCCAGACATCCTATTCCTCTGCCACCATCCTGCGTTTCTGCAAGAAACTTGGGTATTCCGGCTTTGCGGAGTTCAAATATGCCCTCCGGGCCGAAGGAAGAAAAGAAAATTCCGGGCCTGCTGCTTCAAAGGCACAGGATTTCACCACCCGGATCCTCATTGACAGCCTGTGCTCCAACGTGGAAGGAACCTCCAACCTCATATCCCAGGACCAGCTCAGCCGCGCCTTCCGGTATTTTGACAGCAACTGCACCATTTACCTATGGGCGCCTGGAGGGATCACTTCCATTCTAAGCGACTATTTTGAAAAGCTCCTTTTCTCCATCGGACGCCAGAACGTGTACAAGATCGAATCCGGCAAAATGGGGGAGCACATTTTGAGAAATATCCATACGGAATCCCTGCTGATCCTGATCAGCACCACAGGGGATTTCGGCCCCACCCTGCGCCTTGGAAAAATCGCCCGGATGAACAATATCCCCATCCTCTCCATTACCCCATATACCAACAATGCAGTTGCCAACCTGGCCACTGTCAATTTCCGTTTCTTCACCGACCAGCGGGAAAACTCTGGAGCGGAGTTCACCTCCAGGCTTCCGGTATTTTATGTGATCAACGTCATCATACACAGTTATCTTCACTACAAGCTGTCCGTCAGAGAACAGGCAGAACAGGGAGGAAACCATGATTCCTTTATTTGAAAAAGCACGTCAGCTTCCCCTTACGGATACGGAAAAAGAGATCCTAAAGTATTTTGAATCCAATCTTCCCTCTTCCGTATATGCCAATTTAAACGATTTAAGCGCAGGTCTGTATACCTCCAACGCCACCATTGTCCGTTTCTGCCAGAAGCTTGGCTTAAAGGGCTATAACGAATTCAAATACCAGGTGCGCAAGGAATTAAAGCAGCTTCACCCTCAGACCTTCCGGACAGATGACTTGGTCCACCACTCCCTTGCCCTGTTTAAGGACAATCTGGATCAGGTGGATGAGGAGAAGCTGGAGGAGATTGCCGGGCTTTTAACCAGCGACCGGCCCATCTATATCTACGGCTCTAATTTAAGCTCCCTGGCCGCCAAATATCTTCAGACGGTCCTGACTACCCTTGACTATCCCTGCATTCTGGTGGAATGGCAGCGCCTGCTCAATGGGCTTATACACGAGATCAGCAGCAATGCCGTTCTTTTCATCATCACGGCCCATGGAGATGCCAGACGTTATCTGTCGGTCTTTCGCAAGGCCAAGGCCCGGGGCGCCATCACAGTCCTGCTCACCTGTGAAAAGGACAGCCCTCTGATCCCCTACAGCACCATCGCCCTTTGCACCAATGACCTGAATGAAGAATACCGCCATGTAGATATCAATCCAAGGCTTGGGATCTTCACCATTGTCCAGCTCCTTATTGAACTGGCCGCCAGGATCAAACAGAATTCAAAGGCAGACACAGACGGCTCCGCCACTCTTCCCTGATAAACTAAAAAAAACTGTCTCACCATGACTGGCACGGTCAGACAGTTTTTTTGCTTATTAATATTTTAATACTTCCCTTACGTTAGAGGCGATCCCTTCCACCTTTGGCCCATAAATCACCTGAATATGGGTATCACCGGAACGGACAAATCCCATAGCGCCTGTTTTCTTTAAAAGCTCTTCACTCACCATCCCCATATCCTTTATGTCCACACGAAGTCTGGTCAGACAGTTGTTCACCACTGCGATATTATTATGTCCACCAAGTCCTTCTATGATTCTGGATGCCAGGACATGCTGCTTTTCCTCCATGGTGCTCTCCTTGGAATCCGGCTCTTCTTCTTCGTCGGATACGTCGACAGAAAGCTGTCTTTTCGTCAAGTAACTTTTGAATACAAAATAATAGATCACGGAGAAGAAGGGTCCTGTAATGATCACCCAGTACCAGCGGGATCCTGGCTGGAACACGCCCCAGATCAGGAAATCAATCAGGCCGCCGCCTGTGTTTCCAATCGTGACCTTAAATGCCGCCATGAGCATAAAGGACAGGCCTCCCATTACCGCATGGAACAGAAACAGGGGCGGAGCAATAAACATAAACGAGAATTCCAGCGGTTCGGTAATTCCTGACACAATGCTGGCTGCAACGCCTGCGATCATAAGAGCCTTTACCTTGTTCTTTTTTTCAGGAGGTGAGGTTCTGTAAATGGCCAAAGCCGCTGCCGGAAGGCCGAACATCATCATGGGCATTTTGCCCTGTCCTAAAAACACCGTAAATTGCCTGAGTTCTGAAATGTCTACCTTGTCAACAAACTGCAAAAAGATGTTCAGACACCCTTCCACGCCTTCATAGGTCCCTCCGATGGAGGTGGTGCGGAAGATTCCGTTTAAAACATGATGCAGACCGGTGGGGATCAGCAGACGCTCCAGGAATCCATAGCCGAATACCCCTGCCAGCCCTGTGGCGGATATCAGACCTCCCATACCGTCAATGACCATGGACACAGGCGACCATATGATCGGTGCCACCAGACCCACGACCGCCATGGCCATGATGACCACAATCGCCACAAACCGTTTACCTCCGTAAAAGGAGATTGCCACCGGGAAAGAAATTTTGTGGTACCGGTTATGGAGCGAAGCGGTTATAATACCCGAGACAATACCTGCAACCGCTCCCATATCCAGTGTCTCTACCCCCAGGATGGTGGATATCTTCAAAGCTCCGAAATTCATAAAACCGGAATTAATCATACATGACGATGCAACCAGAAACGTATAATATCCGATAAAGCCTGCAAATGCCGCTATTTCCTTTTCCTCCCTTGCCATACCAAAGGAAATGGAAATGGAGAACAGCACCGGAATCAATGTAAATACAACACCTGATATTTTATTTAAAGTAAAAATAATGAAATAGATAAGCCCCTGCTGTAAAAATGGAACTGCCGCCTGTACCTGCGCCTTCATAAGCGCAGAAGTCAGCCCCAGAACAATTCCACAAGCGGCCAAAGCTGCAATGGGCATAAGCAAACTGCGTCCCAGAGCAGAGAAAAAGTCCATCACCCTATTTTTTTTCATGATAATATCCTCTCCCGCCGCAGACACCCTTTTGCTGCGGCGATACATCCTATTTTCTTATGTTTTCCCGGGCGAGCATATTTCAACTCACTCCCTCCAATTTCATTTTGCCGTATCCCCTTATTTTAACTCCGGCCACATGCCTTTATTAGCCTCGATCAAGGCATCCAGCACTTTTCTTGCCTTCTTTGCATCGTTGATCAGCCTGTTAAGAGTAAACGCCTCCAAAGCTTTCTGATAAGAGTTCTCAAAATACGCATCCACGATCAGCTTTTCACAAGATACCTGGTTTACCAGAAGTCCCAGATAGAACTGGGGAATATTTCCCACACTCATGGGACGGGGGCCATTTGCGCCAAGCTCGCACACCACTTCTACCATGGCATCATTTTGCATATTGGCAATGGCTCCGTTGTTTTCGACGATCATGATATGCCTTTCATTCTTATTGTAAGCAATGGATTCCGCAACCTTAATCATCATTTCCGCATGAGCATCGGAGATCTCATCAAACTTGTCTCCCAGCTTTCCTTCCCGGATCACCTCTGCACATTCGCTGAATACCCGCTTTTCTCTTCCTGCCATAACCTCATCGGCCCGTGTAAAGTCAGGATCCAGATGACTGGCCTTGTATTCCGGATACAGGTAATACTGGTCATAGGTATTAGGCAGGAAATCCGGGAAATCTTCCATGAGCGTCTTTACCATTCCGTAGGTATCCAGCCAGGATTTGTCCCTCTGCTCCGCATCCTGGGGCAGGAATCCGTTCTGGGCAACCATTTCCCTGATCTTAGGAAGCAGGTCTTTTCCTGTACTGACATCATACATATGGGTAAACCAGCCATAATGGTTCAGTCCGAAGTAAACCGGGTCCAAATCCTCCCAACTGCATTTTAAAAGCCTGCTGCAGGAGCGCACTACATTCTCCGGCTGGTCGCAGATGTTTAAGATCCTTCTGTCATCAGGAAATTCCCTGCGGAGGGCTTCCGCAACAATGGCAGCGGGATTGGAATAATTTAAGACCCAGGCATCCGGCGCATAGGTACGGATATCATGTACGGCCTTGATCATGTCCACACAGGAACGAAGGCCATAGGCCATTCCGCCTGCCCCACAGGTTTCCTGTCCCACCAGTCCCATGCTAAGGGGAATGTGCTCGTCCTTTGCGCGCATGGGAAGCCCTCCGGCACGCATTTGCATGAATATGAAATCCATTCCTTCATAGGCTTCCTTAATATCAGTGGTATAAGAGAAATCCAGCTCCGGAAACCGTTCCTTAAAGAGAATCTCACCATACTTTCCAATGGGCTCCTGGCGGTCGCTGTCAATATCAAAGAGCACCAGCTTCCTTAAGGGAAACGCTTCTCTCAACCTGACAAATGACTTCAGGAATCCAAGTGTAAAGGTACTTCCCCCTCCAACGATACATACATTAAATGCTTTCATTGCTTTTCTCCTTTTCAACATTTCTGGTTGTTCTTTTCTAATGGCCTAATGATACTTCATTTCATTTAATATGTAAATAGTTTCACATATATACGGATACCATCCCATATTTTAATATTTATTACTCTTATAGTAATTTTTTTCATTCCCATAAAACGACGTTTTTTCAAAGACCAATGGCCCATAAAATAACCAAATACCGATTGACTTTACCCCTGGGACAATGTTTATACTTAGATTGAAAAAAGAAACACTAAACTGCATGTTACGTCAGGAGGCGCTTTGTGTTATCAATAGGAGAATTTTCAAAAATATGTGAAGTATCGGCGAAAACACTTCGTTATTATGCTGAAATAGGGCTGATTGTACCCAGCGAAGTAAATCCTGAAAACGGGTATAGATATTATTCCATTGAACAGCTAAAAAACATGTTGTTCATTGATCGGTTAAAATCACAACATTTTTCATTAGAAGAAATCAAGTCCATAATGAATGCAGATGAAGCAGACAGGGGCCATATGCTTTATTCATTTTTGAATAAAAAGAAGCACGATCTTCAAGATAGGGTTACGTCTTTAGAGGCTGCCTTACAACTGATTCATGATGATATGTCATGTCTGGAAAACGGAAATTCCGTGATGTCATATCTTGATCGGATCGATGTGGAACTTGTGGATGTCCCGGCTATGAACATTCTTTATATTCGCAAAGTATTAAGCATAGAGGAATGTTCAAAGGGGTATGTGGGATTCTTTAGCAGGCTCTTTGAAAAAATTGCGGTGAACAACCTCACCATGACGGGAATGCCTATGACCATGTATCATAATCCGGAATTTAATCCCATCAGATATGATATAGAATTTGCTATCCCTGTTAAAGAATTTGTCACCGGAACAAGGGATTTTAAAGCCGGTCTATGCGTAAAATCAGTAATAAAGGGGGGATTTTCAGAATTAACGTCCGTCCATGCCAAACAGCGTGAATGGGCAGAATCAAAAGGATATGATTTTATTAAACCGCCCTTTGAAATATACAGGAAAAGCCCCGAAAACCGGGAAGAACGCACCTCGCCGGAGGACAGCATCACTGAGTTTTATTATCCTGTTAAGAAAAAATAAGTGCAGGGAAAACCTGTCCATTTGAAAGGAAGATATTTATGAAAGTTAATGTGGAGAATATTACAGCCCAGCCGATTGTTTACATGCGTCAAACCGGACCATACGGCGGAGCGGAGAATTTTCAGCTTATGGAAAACATGAAGCAATGGATACGCAACCACAACCTTTGGAATGAAGCCGGTATCATATATGGGATCCCCCAGGATAATGCCGCAGTCACTTCTCCAGAGAAATGCCGTTATGATGTTTGCTTTGTTTCTGAAATTAAGTTCCAGGATAACTGGATTCATCATGGTACATTGCCGCCTGGTGTGTATCTTGTCTTTGAAGTTTTACATACTATTGACGAGGTAACGCATTTCTGGGAAACAATCAGTGAGACTTTGGCACGGGAAAAACAACAAATGGATGAAAGCCGCCCGGTTCTGGAACGGTATAAAATCAGGCTCATTGAAAAAGGATTTTGTGAGTTTTGTGTCCCAATTCTTTGATGAATGAAAACACGCCGGGGCACGTCTTGCAGCCAAAGCCTGCAAACTAAAGACTTTTTCAGGTGTAACACTTTTTCTATTTTAACATATTTCGGTGCAACACTTTTTTTGAAAACAGCTAAAACCTACAGAAAATCAACGAAAACAAGAGTAACACTCACAATTAGAAAAAATATTTTGTTACTGCAATATAACTATGATATACTAAGGCTAAAAAACCATCCTGAAAATCGAAGGAAATGTAAGAAAGGAAGGCGCTATCCCATGAAGGTAAGAGAATTTATACTCAGTAATCAAAAGTATTTCGAAGATTACATCACACGCAGCACATACCACTCTAACAGAATTGAAGGAAATACACTCTCTTATGCGGAAACTTATGCCATTTTATTTAATGACAATGCATTTTCAGTAAACGCTAAGCCCGGGGAAATATATGAAGCCATTAATCATAAATATGCTTTTTCGTATGTACTGGATCATGCTGAAGAACAATTAAATCAACAAATGATCAAAGATATTGGTATTTTGATAAACAAGAATATATCAGATATTTCCGGTTATCGAAATGTACCGGTTCTTATTCAAGGAGCAGAGCATATTCCTCCATCTGCACATGAAATTCATCAAGCTATGATGTATTTTATTAATAATTATTATAAAACGGATTGTAAATCCATTTATCAAAAGATAGCATACAATCATATTCAATTTGAACGCATCCATCCATTTGAGGATGGTAATGGCCGGACCGGCAGACTTTTAATCAACTATGAATTAATCCACAATAATATGCTGCCTATAGTAATCCCAGAAGAACAACGCACTCGATATTTCAAATGCATTGCTGAACAAAATACAGATGAACTATCCATATTTTTCCAAGATCTACAACATATTGAAAAGGAAAGAGTCAAATCCGCTTTTATCAATATCGCTGACAAAACTATTGAAATGGAAATTTAAGCAGTGTCACAAAACCGCCAAAGGTACTTGCTGTTGCTCTAATTCGCCATCAGAATCCTGACAGGGTGAGCCGCCGCAGATAACCAATATTATTAATTCTACTTAATGACATAACGTAAGAAAGTGCACCCGCCGGGTGCTCACACAACGGGGGTGTTGCAAAACTAACATAAGTTAGTTTTGCAACACCCCCTGTTTGTTTACATAAATCATAATTTGGGAGAAATTTCCTAATTATACAAAAAACAACGCCTTTCGGCGTCATTCAAGATATTTTACCATCTTCTTTTAGCTTCCATGGGTCCCCTTACACAAAACCGGTATTGCCGCCGCTATAAGGATCATACCCATAAAAGCAGGTGCGGCATGGCCAAGTGATACATAAATTTGACCTCCAATAACAGGCCCAATGATTCTTGCCAAAGCCTGAATGGATTGGCTGCCTCCCTGGATCCGTCCTTGTTCACTGGAATCGGCAGACTTGGAGACCATCCCATTAAACGAAGGCCCAAAGATCGAATCACCAAAACCAAAGATAAACATTCCGGCGATAAGAAGGGGATAGAATGAAAACAAAGCCGATGCTGCAATAAAACCGTAGCCTATAATCTCCGAAACCATTCCAAGAATTGCGATCTGTACATCACTAAGTTTTAGCAAAAGCTTTGGCATTATGAAACCTTGTGAAACAATGTCCTGGACGCCCATAATGGAATACATAAGCCCGATGACCGCAGGCTGCCAATTGAAAGTATCCACTGTAAATTGTGAAAAAACTGCCTGTAAAGATCCATTAGGGATCCAAAGCAAGAACGCTGAGACAAGCAGCCTTTTTAGATTCTTTATGGAAAGTACGTTTACAAGCTGGGTAAATGGATTCAGTCTTACAAAAGTGATCTCTTTCAGTCTGTTGTTCTTGTGAAGGCTTTCAGGCATATACAACATTCCAAAAATAACATTCAATAACGTGATGACTGCTCCAAAATACATGGGTACAGAATAACCGAACCTGGCAAGTAATCCCCCCACAGTCGGGCCGATGACAACGCCCACACCTGAAAACGCACTCACCCAGCCAAAATATTTGACTCGTTCTTCTCTTGGCGTGATGTCTGCAAAATAGGCGAAGATGGTGCTTATGCTCCCGCCTGTTATACCTTCTATTATGCGTCCGGCAAACAGAATCCACAAAGCTCCTCCTATGCCAAAAATCAAGTACCCGATTGCGGAACCCAGAAGGCATACTAAGAGCAAAGGACGGCGGCCATATTTGTCGCTCAAAGCTCCAAGTCCGGGGGCCGCAAAAAACACGCAGACTGCATAAACAGAGGTCAGCATGGTAACAACGATGGCCTGCTCTCTGGGACTGCTTGTATAGGGCTGGACTAAGTATGGGACAACAGGTGATATGATACTGAAGCCTATTCCGCAAAGAAACACAGACATAAGACCGAATATTAATGCCTTTTTATCTACGGTTTGTTCTGCGCTCTGTTCATTGTGCGATCTAAATTTGAACATTTAATTCTCCTCTCAAAAGTCGTAATATTGTTTCCTCGGAAACATAGTCATCATATCCCAATTTTGTTTCCTTGTCAACAAAATATTGAAAATAAAAATGCAGCCCCTTTCTCAAAAGAGTTGGGCTGCCTGTGATATCATTTCCATTATTCAAATTTATTTCGATTTACATCGATTCCACGTTTCTTTATCTCTTCATCCAAATGCCTGTTATATCTTTCCACCAGCTTAAGCATACAGTCAAACTGCTCCTCTGTCACCTGCTCAAATACGGCTTTATCTCTCTCTTGAAATTCTCTATGCAATTTCTCATGAATATCATAAACTTCTTTCCCTTGCTCAGTGAGCCTAAAATAGATTTCTTTCTTATTATCTGGCTTCTGATAGCTTTCGATAATGCCTTTTTTTATAAGTTTTTTGGTCATTTTACTTATGGCACCGTTGGTCATATAAAAGGACTCCGCAAGTTTTGTCACATTGGGATCTGCATTTCTACCAATGTATTGAATGCAATGTACTTCAGAGGGCTTATACTCCTTAAGCCTGTCTTCCATCTTAGACTTATTAAGCCAGGCCATCTTGTTAAATACGTCTCTGAAACCCATCATGATCTGTTCTTCCTTATTCATAGCCAGTCCTCCTACCTGTTGGTGCATTAACAACATTACATTAAATTTTTGTTTCTATTTCAACGATATTCATATAATCTTTCAGGAATTAAGCCGGATTACCGGAAAACCGGTATTTATCCCCGAAATACAACTTTAAATTCCTCGCATACAACCAACATATTTTTGTCAAATGTTTTACCGGCTTCTGACATACAATTGCTGAAAAAATCTTCGTGTACCTTTTCCCAATAACTGAGGGAACGGTCGCCTTCCCCTTCTTTATAGGCATGTTCTTTGCTCACCTGGTTAAACGGAACAACATAAACTTTAGTTGTTTGTATAATACAGGCCGCCTCATCCTTTGAATCAAGAATCACACTGTAACTTCCGGCTTCAGGCAACGGCTCATTTTCCATTTCATAAAGGGGATAAGCAGAAGCTGTTCCAGTCTTGATTCCATCTAAAGCTAATTGAGCCAGGCCATCCGGATCACCGCCAAAAGCCCAGGCCTCATATTTTACATCTTGTAAATTTTCTTTACTCATAAATAATTTCCACATATCTTTATCTGTCATAGGTTTTCCCCTTTCATATAATTTTCTTTTTAAATATACATTCTGGTTTATTAACCGAATATATTCACTGGATATGTTCAAACAGGAGCTTTACGCTGATGCCATCAATATCCTGACAAACAGTATGGAACCTGCAAAAATCTTTGCTAAAAAGGGCCGCTGCAAAAATAAGTGATTGCTTACCTATTTTACAGCGGCCCGCCTCATTTATGTTGCTCTTAACAAAAGGGTAGTATTGCTTTTCTTATTATTCACCTGATTAATAATGGCAAATTACAGGAATCCCAGAGTAAACCAAACCGTATAAGGCCTTTGCCTTATCCGGAGGAAGGTTGATACAGCCATGGCTTCCCTTTGTCTGATAGATGTCTCCGCCGAACCTGCTTCTCCAGTTGGCGTCATGAAGACCGATTCCTCCGTTAAACGGCATCCAGTAATTCACATGGCTTTCATATTCGTAGGTGCCGTCCGCTTGTTTCGCTCCCCGCAGGACCCGGTCTGTCTCCTTATATGAGAGGGTGAAAATACCCTCCGGAGTTGTGTGGTTTTTGGAAACATTTCCTGTCACACAGGGGGAATTCCATGCCAAAACACCATCTTTATACATGTAAACATGCTGGGCCGCCATATCTATCTCAACAAAAGTCCCGCCCCAGGCTTTGCTTCGGTCAGCCACTGTCTGAACATACTTTGGTTCCCTTTTCTGGCTTTGCCCGGACTGAATGAGAGCAGCCAGGGCGGCGGTTTCTCCCGCCTGATCTATCTTTTGGCCATAGGAACCAGGAAGAAGACGGGCCTTTCCATCTGTGACACGAAATGCCCGTTCTGTTCCTGCTGTATCATACTTATCCGCCAGAGCCTTTATGTAAGCCGAAGTCTTTTCCCCTCTTACGTTTATCACTTCTCCTGTCATCCCCGATATCCAGGAACAGATTTCCTCTCCTTTTAAAACCTCCGACTGGTCTCCAAAGGCGTATGTAATTTCCATTTCCCTCACACGGTTAAGAGCATCACGCTGCGCAATCAATCCGGCATCCTCTGAGGTGACGGTAACGGTATCATAACAGCCTGATTCCTCAATATTTATTTGGGGAAGTTCTTCATTTAATGCAGCCTTGACCGCCGCTTCCAATTTTTCAAGGTTCACGCTGTTTCCCTGTACTTCCGGAAGGATGGTAAAGGGAATTCCCTGCTGCCAGTCAGAAATCCGGGCATTCGCCGTAGCCGTAATATCCTTGCCGCTTATGCAGGAAAGAGAATTCAGCTTTTCTTTTAACTTTCCTTCATCATAGCTTGCCGTTCCCTTTTGGCTATGGGTATTGTCGGCGGCAGGTCCTGCCACCCGTCCCGTGGCATTCTGTTCCTCCAGTACCGTCTGCAGCCCTTCCGTAAGGACCACCTGATAGCCGATTTCAGGGCCCTTAATAACCTCTGTCACGCCGCCCTTGTCCTTAAGGGAAAGCTGATATTCCCTGCCATAAAAACCTTCTATCTGTATCTTCGCTTCTTCAACCGTCATTCCTCCCACAAGGACTCCGTTGATCCTGGTCCCCGGAACAAATTTTGAAACGTCATCTGCCAGTGCAATTGTCGTCCCTGCCAGCATAAATATAACTGCCAGGAAAACGCTCTTTCTCACCGTACTCCCATGATTTTCTTTCCTGATCATTACCATAAATCCTTTTCTACTATATTATGGAAAATAATTCCACATTTTCTAGGTTAACACGATTTTACGGGAATCACAAGAAAAATCATTCCCCATTTTTCTCCACTTTAGAATACAGATACACGCCTCCAATGGTAATCAGACCTCCTGCAACCTGTAAAGGGGTCGGAAACTCAGCAAAAAGGAAAACAGCAAATATGGCCGCCACCACTGGCTCACAGAGCTTGGACGCCGATACAAAAGAGGGGGATAAATATTTTAAACACCAACTGAAAATACTGTGTCCCAGCAGAGTGGAGAAGACAGCCAAAAGAAGCCCCACCACCACAGTGCTGACCCCATACCCATGGAAAGGGATCCCTGCCCCTGCCGTAAAAATACAGAGCACCAATGCACAAAAGGCATAGACGATATAAGTGTAGGATGTTGTCGACATTCCCTTTCGCACTTCCCGGCCAATGAGAGTATAAACCGCTGAGAATACGGCCGCTGCCAGGGCAAGCCCGTCTCCTGACAAATGGTCTCCTCCTGCCGAATAATCAGAAAGGGCGATGAGCAGGCTGCCAAATACGGTAATGGCAATGCTTGCCAGGGCGGCTTTTCTGATCCTGCCTTTTAAGAACACCATAAATCCCAAAGCCACCCAAATGACCTCGGTGCAGACGATTGCTGTTGAACTTGCCACGGTTGTCTGCTTTAAAGACTCAAACCAGGCAGTAAAATGAAGGGCCAGAAATATCCCGCTCACCCCACACAATGCCATGGTCTTCCTATCCGTCCGCTTCAGCTCCTCCCGGACCTGCGCTTTCCCAAATACCACCGGAGTCATAAGTCCCACCGTCCACAAAAGCCGGTACGCAGCCGTCACCACAGAAGGCGCTTGGGAATATTTGACAAAAATCGCAGAAAGGGAGATTCCTATGATCCCGATCATGATCATGACCATGGGATGCTTTTCAAGAACTTTCATTTTTCTTCTCCTTTGTTATCCTTGTCTCAATGCATGCCCTCTGATTATAACATCACTTCCTATATTGTCAAAGCATTATGGAAGAGTGAAAAAGAACCGTACTTCCAGATTCATATCATTTTTATTATGCTTTTTCTGTCATCCATTCGAAACTCCTATGATACTTTCTGGAATAATGAGGAGGGTTTTCCATATTTATACAACAAATGTTATCATTCGATATTCAACCATTACTTTTATTTATGTTTTTTGCGGATTTTTCCCATCTTTCGCTTGAATATTGAGATGAGCCATTTAATTCTATTTGGAATGCCCTTTGGTCTGCTTAACCTCCCAATTCTCCTTTCCTGACCACGGAAAAGATCCCCAGAATCTGCTGCCTCTGGGGATCTTTATTCTTTTACTTATTGATCTTGGTTCTTAGCCTTCCAGATATAAATGAATCGGATAAGACAGGTACTGGACATCGTCAAGCTTTTCAACCGTTACAAATCCTGCGGGAGCATTCAGAATGGTTGGAATGCGGTTTACAACGGTTGCACAGGTATGCTCTACCGTAGCAGGCTTCTGAACGAAGAAGGCAGTATCCGGTTCTCCAATGATTTTCCAGTCGCACATGTCTCCATCATCCGGGCCGTAAACCTTACCAATGCACTGGGTCTCAATGACAGGGCCCTGGAAGGTTTCCGTAGTAACAACCGCGCTCATGCCGATGCAGTTGCCCTTGGGGATGGTGGCTCCCAGGGTTTGGGAATATAAGTCTTTATCGTAGAAATACGGAACGCATTTCTGTGTCTGGGATTTGATGGTCCAGCCCATTTTGTTGCACAGTGCTTCATTGGAATTCCAAACATAGGAAGGCTCCAAAGTGGTTGGATGAGCGATCTTTTCCTCAAATTCCTCAGGAGTCAGTCCTGCTCCGTGAGCCTCGGCAAGAGCAAGGCCGTAGTCTTCCACATTATAGCTGACTGCGCCTTCTATGCGGTCGATCTGGTGAATGCCGCCTGCCACACAGCCGATCATGTTGATCCAGTAAATATCCTGCATTCCAGCTCCAACGATGGTACAGCCGTTTTCCTTTGCCAGAGCATCCAGGCGGTTGGTGATGGCCGAAGCAGTTGTCCACGGATAAATGGCCTCCTCACAGGTGGTTACCACATTGATCCCTCTGGAAACGCATTTTTCAAAATGAGGATATACATCATCCATAAAGCTGAACAGGGTCACTATGGCAATATCTGCATCGCATTCATCCAGAACCACATCTGCATCGCTGCGGATAGGAACGCCGATTTTAAATCCAAGACCGGCAAAATCTCCCACATCCATGCCTACCACTTCCGGGTTTACGTCAATGGCACCTACAATTTCCGCACCTTTTTCATATAAGTATCTTAAAATATACTTTGCCATTTTTCCACAACCATACTGTACCACACGGATCTTTTCATAATTCATCATCATCGTCATCCTTTCTATATAAAAACTTGTTTTGGAGTTCTGCTCCTGATGCCTTCATTATAAAGGTTATAGAGGGTATCAGGTCAATGGAGCAAAATCACCAAATATCAGGACATGCGGACCGGCACCTGAAGGCGCAGGAACATGCCCCTTTCCTTATAGTCAAGAGGTATTTCGACGATGACCTCGCATATGTAATCCCCGGTCACCGTGTAATGATTTTCTTCTATGGCCGCAAGCAGACGGTCCATGTATTCCTTTTCTTTGGAAAAGCGGTCACAGTATATGCATAAATAAGATCCGGCCGGTATCATGGTTATCAGCTCTTCATTAACGTATTCCTGGTCCACAAACACGAACACCTGAGTGGAATACAGGTTTCGTTTCATAAAATTCTCACGCTTTAAAATGGTCCCGGCATTGGCAAAGTAAAACGGAGAGATGTTACGGGCCGCCATATCCTCCTTTAAGCTGCGCAGCAGGCGCTCGTACTCATCAATTTCATAATCATAAAAATTGGTTTTCGTCTCTTTCACGTACATCCGGCGCTTTGGTATGTATTCCAGCACAATGGCCCCGTCCGGAGGAGCCGCCTCATACCGCTCATAGCTGTCAAGAGTCCGTTCAATGGCCCGTTTTTGAAGATTTAGCTCTACAATCTTCTGGTCAATGGCCTCCCGGTTTTCTATAAGAAGCTGCTTTACCCGCCCCATATCCCACTTTTTCATGTGGACCCGGATCTCCTTTAGGGGCATCCCAAGGGCTTTCATGTACCGGATCATGTCAAGCTGGGCGCTTTGGCGGATGTCATAGTAGCGGTATCCGGTGTTTTCATCCCGGTACAGGGGAGAAAACAGCCCTTCCCTGTCGTAAAGCCTCAGGGTCTGCTCTGATATATGATTGATTTTAGCCATTTCCCCAATTGTCATTTTTTTAACGTTTAAATTTGTCAATTTTATCATATTCATCAATCTCCGCAGTAAATCATGATTGTTTCTGTATTTATTATACAAAATAAACCTGATACTTACAATAAGGTTTTTGATAATTTCTTCACATAGTTTAAATAAAAACAGAGGGCTAAAAAAAGCCCCCACAGACTGTTAAGAAACCCCATTGTTTAAAAAATGAGGTTTCTTTTAATTCTTATCACTAAAACCAATAAATTGCATCTGCCAATACCCCCTCCTCCACGAATTCAATGAATTGGATTTGGGTGGTATGACATATGGCATTTCTCTTTCAGTAATGGATTCCCGGATTACTGGGCAGGTTTTATTATTCTGCAAGCGTACACGCCACAAAGTGATTCGGACGCAACTCCTTAAGCTCCGGATTCTTCTGCAGACAATGGTCGCAGGTGAAGTCACAGCGCTTGGAGAACCGGCATTCGTCAGGTAAGTTTACCGGGGAGGTGATCTCTCCCTTAATCAACTGACGCTGGGGACGATCCTTTCCCACTACCGGGTGTGGAACTGCTGCCAGCAGTGCTTTGGTGTAGGGGTGAATCGGCTCTGCAAACAAATCATCAGAGCTTGCCTTCTCGACCATCTGCCCCAGATACATTACCGCGATATCGTCAGAAAAGTATTTTACTACGGACAGATCATGGGTAATGAAGATGTAGGAAAGGCCGCGGTCCCTCTGAAGCTGCTTCAGAAGGTTTAAAATCTGTGCCTGAATTGATACATCCAAGGCAGATACAGGCTCATCACAGACAATGAGTTTGGGATTTACAGCCAGAGCACGGGCAATACCGATTCTCTGGCGTCTGCCGCCATCCAACTCATGGGGGTAGGAATTGACGTATCGGGATGAGAGGCCAACAATCTCCATCAACTCCCGCGTCTTTTTCTCGATGGCCGCTTTGCCGCAGACCAGTTTGTGTTGGATCATTGGCTCACTGATGAGCTGTATGATGCTCTGTCTGGGATCCAGAGATGAAAAAGGATCCTGAAAGATTATCTGCATTTCCGTACGCAGCTTACGCATCTTTGCAGCGCTATAAGCGGTGATGTCCTCGCCGTTAAAAATAATCTTACCGGTGGACGGCGGGGTCAGCTTTAACAAGGTCCGTCCGGTGGTGGACTTGCCGCATCCGGATTCCCCTACAATTCCCAAAGTCTTTCCATACTCCAGTTTAAAGCTGACACCGTCTACGGCATGAAGCTGTCCGGCCGGTGTATTAAAATATTTTGTCAGATTTTCAATTTCCAATACATATTTACTTCCCGGCATCCTCATACCTCCTGAGCTTGAAATTTTTGTCCTCATAAGCCAGGCAAGCCACGAAATGGGTGTCACCGGCCAGTTTCAACTCCGGCTGTACCTGCAGACAATGCTCTGTCACATAAGGACAGCGCTCTGCGAAAGAACAGCCTTCCGGTAAGTTCATGGGATCCGGCATCATACCCTGAATCGGTTCCAGCTCCTCACCGCGCTTTTTTAAGTTGGGCATAGAGTTGAATAATCCTTCCGTGTATGGATGACAGGTATGATTGAAAATTTCATCGGCAGTGCCTTTTTCCACGACCTTTCCTGAGTAGATAACTGCCACTTCATCACAAATCTCGGCCACAACGCCAAGATCGTGAGTGATTAACAGCATGGACATCTCGTATCGTCTGATCAGTCCCTTCATCAGTTCCAGTACTTGTGCCTGGATTGTTACATCCAGGGCTGTAGTTGGCTCATCGGCAATCAGCAGTTTCGGATTACAAGCCAGTGCAATGGCGATGACCACACGCTGTCTCATACCTCCTGAAAACTGATGGGGATAGTCACAGGCGCGGCTCTCTGAAATGCCAACCATCTTAAGCATTTCTTTCGCCCGCTCCATGGCTCCCTCTTCGGAGATGTTTTCATGCAGAATAATACTCTCTGCGATCTGCTCACCAATGGCCATAACCGGATTCAAGGCAGTCATGGGATCCTGGAAGATCATGGCAACATCGTTGCCCCGCATTTTTTCCAGCTCCTTTGGACTCTTCTTCAACACATCGTCACCATCCAGCATAATGACACCGTCCCGAATAACTCCCGGCGGATTCGGCACCAGATTCAAAATAGAAAGGGCGGTGGTAGTCTTTCCAGCGCCGGTTTCACCTACCAGACCCAGGGTTTTTTTCTTGCCAAGCTGCAGATCGAGTCCATTGACTGCCCGTACACAGCCGTCATCTGTCTCATAATTGATCACCAGGTTCTTAATATCTAATATAATTTCCTTCATACTCATCACCTACTTTTTCAGTTTTGGATCCAGCGCATCCCGCAGCCCGTCGCCTAAAAGATTTAAAGCCAGTACCGTTAACATGATGGCAAGTCCCGGTATTACGCAGATATAACTGGAATTTCGGATAAAGTTACGTCCCTCGGAAAGCATTGCCCCCCATTCCGGTGCCGGGCTTGGAATGCCAATACCCAGGAAGCTTAAGGAAGAGGCAGCTATGATGGTAGTGCCGATGGAAAGGGTAATCTGAACAATGATGGGGGAAAGACAGTTGGGAAGGATGTGCTTTGCAATAACCTTCCAGGTGGGAAGCCCCATAGCGTAGGCTGCCTCCACATATTCCTGTCCCCGGATGGTCATAACGGAAGCACGGGCGATTCTTGTGAATGCCGTTGCAACCGTCACACACAGAGCCAGCAACAAATTCACCGTGTTGGTTCCGAACAAGGACACAATAACAACTGCAATCATAATATTCGGCACTGCATACAGGATATCGTTTGTTCTCATAACCACCTGATCGATCATGCCGCCATAGTATCCGGCTAAAGCGCCGCAGATCACACCAACCACCAGACCGATGACCACGCTGCCCACACCAATTACCAGGCTGTAGCGGGCTCCGTACAAAACTCTGGCGAAAATGTCACGTCCCAGGTTGTCAGTGCCAAACCAGTGCTGAGCATTGGCCGGCTGAAGCTTTAATGCGGGGTTAATCCCAATCACTTCCGTGTCATAATCGAAGATAAAACCGCTGGCAATGGCTACTGCAACCAGCAGCACCAGAAAACCCAGACCGATCATGGCACCTTTGTTTTTCTTAAGCCGCCTCCAGACCTCCTGGGTCTGTGAACGGCTTTTTACAGTCTCTGCTGCCATGATATCACCTCTTTTTTATATACTGCGCCTTGATTCGCGGGTCAAAGAATGCATATACCACGTCCACCAGCACGTTTACGATACTCATGAGGACGCAGGACATGATAATCGCCCCGGTTACCATCGGCGTGTCGCGTTTGGAAATAGAATCAAAAATCAACCTTCCCACTCCCGGCCATGCAAATACAGTCTCAGCCAGTACGGATCCGGTCAAAACGTTGCTGAGCTGCATCCCGACTACGGTGATAATCGGGATCAGGGCATTTTTCAAACCGTGACGGAGAATCACCCGTTTCTCATCCGCCCCCTTAGCCCTGGCAGTGCGCATATAATCCTGACGAAGCACATCCAGCATAGAAGAACGTGTGGTCCGGGTAATCAGTGCGGCAAGTCCCATGCCAACTGTCACGGCAGGAAGGACCAGGGATAACGGACCGTTACGGCCGCTGGATGGCAGCCAGCCCAGCTTTAGTGAAAACAAAAGCATGAGCATGAGCCCAAGCCAGAAGTTGGGCATGGAAACACCGAAAAGTGCAAATACCATCCCAAGATTATCCTTCCAGGTATTCTGGCGTATGGCAGTATAAATGCCAAGGGGAATGGCGATCAGCACTGACACGAAAACAGAGGCACAGGCCAGCTCCATGGTGGCTGGCAGTCTTTGTATGTAAGCCTGGAAAACATCCTTTTTGGTTACATAGGAGGTGCCCAGATCGCCCTTTAGCATCCCGCCCATGTACTTAAAATAACGAATAACAAAGGGGTCATTAAGCCCCAGCTCTTCTCGGATCATCTCGATCTGGGCCTCCGACGCATTGTCAGGGGCCAGAGCGAGGACCGGATCTCCTCCTGTCATGTTCATAGCGGAGTAGATCAGAAACGACGTTATCAGGATCACCGGGATCATGAGAAGCAGTCTGTTCAGTAAATATCGTCCCATAAGCAAACCTCTTCTATTCTGTCACGTAAGCGAATCTCCAATCGTGGTTTCCGCCGCCATATAGGTAGGTGTCCTGCAGATTCTTATTGTAGGCAATGATTAAGTTCTTAATGTACAGCGGGACCTGCGGGACTGCCTCAACCAGGTATTTCTGCAGCTCTTTGGAGTATTCCAGGCGCTTATCCGGATCTTTTTCAGTCAGAATTAAGTCGGTCAGTTCATCAGCCCTCGGATCGGAGTAGTGATGATAATTGCTGCCGGAGCCAGTGTAATATAAGTCACGAAATACGAAATCAACCTTGCTGTCCTCGTTCCATCTCCACAAATACAGGCCTTGGGTACCATTTACACACTCGGTCTTCAGTGTAGCCGGCTCTACGGTCTGGATTTCGATATCCATACCGATACCTTTCAAGTTCGCCTGAATCAACTGAGCTACCTGTCCGTAATCGCTCTCATTGGAGATAAGTAATGGAATTTTTCCGCCTGGGGTATAGCCGCTCTCTGCCAATGCCGCTTTTGCTGCATCCACATCATAGGGATACCCTTCCATGTCATCAAAAAAGCTCCACAGGCCACGGTTTAAAATGGTAGTCTGAGGCTGTCCCTTACCCATCAAAACCACATCAATGATAGAATCGGAGTCAATCGCATGTGCTACCGCCTGTCTTACTTTTAAGTCGTCCCACGGAGCCTGGGTTACGTTGAAGCCAAGATAGAACAGACGGGTACCGGGTCTCTCAAATACGGTTACATTTTCATCAGCTTCCAGATCCGGCAGGTTGTCCATGGACGGATCGATACAGACATCAATTTCACCGTTTTGAAGGGCAATGGCCCTGGTAGAAGCTTCCTTGATCGGACGGAAGGTAATGCGGTTGGAGCCCCCTTTCTTGTCCCCCCAGTAGTTTTCATTTCTTACGAAGGTTACTTGCTCATCTGGTTCCCACTTATCCAGTTTGTACGGACCGGAACCGATCAGGTAGGGCTCGTCCATACCGCTCTCATAAGCTGCCTTGGACTGAATACTCACCGGAACAGAGGCAAGAGACTGTAAGAACTCATTTGAGTAGCTGTCAATAACCAACTCCACGGTCAGTGAGTCGATAACATTGACTTCAACAAGTCCCTTTAATACGCTGAGCTCATTTTGAAGGCCCATATCATAAGTGAACTTAACGTCCTCCGCAGTCAGCGGGGAGCCATCGGAAAAGCACATGTTATCATATAGTTTGAACTCGATGTGGGTGTCGTCCTTGAACTCCCAGCCGGTGCACAGACGCGGCTCAATCGTGCCTTCATTTGTGAAGAAAATCAGAGTTTCGTGAGTGAGCTTCAATACAATGTTGTTGGTAGCATCCTGTTGTTTCTGTAAATCCAGGTTGTTGATATCAGCGGCGGTCCCGATAATCAGTTCCTCTTTGCGGGCAGAGGTACCGGCCTCAGACTTGGCCTGGCTCTCTACCTTGCTGGTATTGGCGCTTCCTCCGCAGCCCGACAGAACAAACATTGTAAGACTTGCAGTAAACAGTAACTTAATCCATTTTTTCATTTTTCCCTCCTGTTACTCCTTATACATATGTGTATATTCTACAAAATTTTATCACATATGTTGATTTTATTGTTAACTTTATAATAAAATAAATTTATGGCAATCATGTGGCATTTTACGTTCAAATTTGTGAACTTTATGTCAAAAATGACATGAAAAAGCCATAAATTCATATTATAGTGGTAATAGAAAGAGAGGTACATAATGACAACAATACTGATCTGTGACGATAACCGGCAACTTGTTTCCGTGCTGACCGAGTACTGTGTCAAGGAGGGTTACACAGTACACAAAGCTCATGATGGACAGCAGGCCCTTGAAATATATGAAAGAGAGGATATCGATCTGGTACTTTTGGATATTATGATGCCGGTCAAGGATGGATTCCAAGTGTGCCGGCAGATTCGCAGCAGCTCCACCATCCCCATTATCATGATCACGGCACGGGGAGAGGACTTTGAGAAGATCATGGGACTGGATATCGGTGCCGACGATTATATTGTGAAGCCCTTTTCCCCGGGCGAGGTGATGGCCAGGATACGTGCCATTATGCGGCGTATGGATCAGGCTTCGGGAAATCTGCAACAGAAGCAGTTATTCATGTATGACAATTTAAAGATCTCGCTGGACAACCTTACGGTGACGGTAAATGAATGCCCTGTCAACCTGACAAAGAAGGAGATTGAACTTCTCTGGCTGATGGCTACCCACCGTAACAGGGTATATACCCGTAACAATCTGTTGGATCTGGTGTGGGGCGTGGATTATTTTGGCGACCCACGCACCATAGACACCCATATCAAGCGGCTCCGCTACAAGCTGTCTGACTTAAGCCACCCCAACTGGCAGATCAAGACGGTCTGGGGCTCCGGCTATAAATTTGAGATCAGGCAGGATCGGTGATAAAATGAAACGGAAACTAACCGCGCAGATCCTTCTCTATTTTACCGCAGCACTTGTTCTGATGTGCAGTACGGTAGGAGGGATTTTTCTGATTATTTATACCAGAACTACAGTGCTTAACTATCGGTCAGGCTTCATACAGAAAACAGAGGCAATCGCTCACTCTCTATGCGTGTATTTTGAGCAGGAGATACCGGAGTCTTATCCGATTGAGGAGGGGCTTAAAGAGCAGATGAAGCAGAACAACTTGAGACTTGGTATTTATCTGGATTTCATGGACAACATTGCCTTAAGCAACCTTTGGATCGTGGACAGCGCCACACAGACGATCCACGTGGAATTTGGCAAATATAATATTACCTATTCCTCCATCCCTGCAGAAGCGAGAACTCTCATTGATTTGGCCATGAAGGGAGAAACCTCCGTCAGCGAACGGTGGTCTGATAGAATGCTGGAAAAAAACTTCATTATTGCTTCACCAGTGAAGTTCTCTGATGGCAGGACTGTGGCAGTGGTGGTCATCCATGCCCGCACCGGCGACATGTTTTCCACAATTATGGAAGCTGGCTGGGTGCTGGCCGGGAGTATGCTCATCGCGCTGCTGGTGCTGATCGTTCCGTGTCTGATGTTCTCACGTACCATTGTAAATCCGCTGAAATGTATGGTAGAAATTACCGTAAGGATGACCAAAGGAGATTATACGGCAAAGACCGGAGTGAAACGCCAGGACGAGCTTGGAATCCTTGCCAATAATATCGACATACTTTCTGTACGGCTTAAAGAAGCAGACCGGCAGCAGGCGGAGCTGGAACAATTGCGCAAGACCTATATTTCTAATATTTCCCATGAATTACGTACCCCGGTGGCGGTGATCCGCAGTTCTCTGGAAGCACTCTGTGATGGGATTGTGACAGGCCAGGAGCTGGTGCAGGAATACTATAAGGAGATGCTTGCAGAGAGCGTTCACATGAATCGGATGGTCAATGACCTTTTGGAACTGTCCCGATTGCAAAATCCCAGCTATCATATAGAAAAGCAGCAGATTGACTTTATGATGGTTGTAGAGGATGCGGTCCGGACCTTAAGGCACATCGCACAAAATGCGGGGCATGTCATAGAACTGAATACACAAGACGGGGAAGTATTTCCTTTCTGCGGGGATTATGGCAGATTGCGCCAGATGCTGGTAACTGTGTTGGACAATGCCATCAAGTTTTCGCTGCCAGGAAAGCCAATCGGGGTGACGGTTACGATTGATGTCAACGGCTGCACTGCAATAATCAGCAACAGAGGTACCGGTATTCTAGAAAAGGACCTGCCTCATGTGTTTGAGGAGTATTATATGTCCATTGGCGAAACCAACCGGACCGGAACCGGTCTTGGTCTGGCAATTGGGAAACGGATTGCAGACCGCCATAACATCGGCATTGAGGTTACGTCAGTGCCTGGTGAGAAAACTTCTTTTATCTTCCGGATGCCCTGGCAGAGATAATTGTAGAGTTTACTAAACAAGTCTCTGGCTGCCTGCAGATAACAGCAGCATCTTCCCCATAGTATTATTTTCCAGACAAGGGGAAAAGGTATGATTTTTCCCTGTTGAACCGCCATGCCCGTACTGCCGGAGCAGACTATTTTTAAAGGCGCAAAAAATCCGCAGAGTATAATTTTTCTGCGGATTTTATTTATCCTTAATTCTTAGCTTTCCAGATATAAATGCATTGGATCAGACATGTAATTTGTAAGTGAACTACAAGCATTGGATCGAAAAGATTCAGAATTCCCCTCTTCTTAAAATTAGTTACAATCAAATGTAATTATAATTTATCTATAAATTTTCCAACACTCTATTGATAATCATTGTTTTTTCGCATATACTATTAGTAAGAATAGAGAAAGGAGGAATCGTAAATGGCTATCACTACCGATGTATTAAACAGTCTCATACCTATCACTCAATTTAACAAAGGGCAAGCTTCCAAAATTTTTGACCGGCTGCGCACAGAACGCCAGCTTGTTGTTTTAAAAAACAATGCTCCTTCTGCTGTGATTCTTTCACCAGAGGAATATGAACGCCTGGCTAAGATTGAAGAAGACTATCAGCTTCTGCTTCTTGCACAGGAACGTATTGCCAATGGCAGCATGGAACGCACAATAACTTTTAACGATGCAATGGCCGACCTTGGAATTTCTGAGACCGAGCTTGAGGAAGCGGAATCCGTATTGTCTACTCTATAAAAGAACGAAATAGTGTAATGACAATTATCGTTGTGTCCGTAAGAACTGATAATCAGGTATATCAAGAAGCTTCCTATCGCAGAACAAAACACGATCTATAGAAAGCATCCTTTCAGCCAGGTGCTGATCATATCCCTTCTAAATGCTTTAAAATCTCCCTCTTATATTCCAGAAATTCCTTTGAAATGTTAAAATCCTTTTCCCGCGGTTTTGATTCCTTTATGATGATTTCCTTTGTAATCCTGCCGGGAGATCCGGTCAGCATACAGACGCGGTCTGATAAAAGAATGGCTTCGTCAATGTCATGAGTGATAAAAAGAGTGGATAGATGAATGTCATCCATCACCTTTAAATACCATTCATGCACCCCTCGCTTGGTCATCATGTCAAGAGCGGAAAAGGGCTCATCAAGAAGAGCGATGCGATTTGAAAACAGATACGTCCTTAAAAGGGCTGCCCTCTGCCTCATACCGCCGGATAGCTGGGAAGGGTACTGTTTCTCCGTCCCCTCCAGGCCAAACATCTTAAAATATTCTCCCGCCTTTTTTCTGGCCTCTATTTTTTTCATGCCCTTAATAAGAAGAGGAAGGGCCACGTTATCCACGATGGTGCGGTAAGGCAGCAAAAGGTCCTTCTGCAGCATATAGCTGACAAGTCCCGGCTTTCCGGTGATCTCTTCTCCATCCAGATACACATGCCCCTCATCGGGCAGGGAAAGACCGGCAATGATGTGAAACAGGGTGGTTTTCCCCCCTCCGCTGACCCCCAGAAGGGATACCAGCTCCCCTTCCTTGAGCTCTAAGGATACTCCTTTTAAAACGGTCTTACTATCAAAGGATTTTGTTATGCCTTCCGCCTTTAACTGTGCCATGGGCCCTCCTGAAAGTTTTATTTCTGCAAGCAATAAGCCGGATGCAGGAATGAATCCATTACTGCATCTGGCCAATGGAAGCCGCAAAGGTCAAATCTCCTGCAGCTTACTGGGGCAGATAATCGTTTGTAAATCCGGTATTTTCCGGAAGCTGAGGATTTGAAAGGCCATTTTCATTCAGCCAGCCATAAAATCCGTTCCACCGGTCCGGGTCAATGTACCCCCATACATCCACGTCAGCCTGATACTTGTCCGCCAGATATTTCTGACTTTCCATCACCAGCTTTTCATCAAGCTCCGGCGCAGCCTTAAGTAAGATGCCGGCTGCTTCTTCCGGATCCTTTTGCGCGTCCTCATATCCTTTGCTTAAAGCGCTTAAAAAGGCCCTGGCAGTCTCCGGCTCTTCCTTTAGAAATTCATTTCCGGCTATAACCACCGGCGTATAATAATCAAACACCGGATTCAAATCTGCAAACTCAAAGTAATCCGTATCAAGGCCTTCCACTTCCATCTTTACGCCAGCCCATGCATAAAAGATCCATATGGCATCCACTGTTTTTGACTTTAACGCGGATACTTCATCTGTAACTGTGCTTGGAACCAACTGTACCTTGGAAAAGTCTCCTCCGTCAGCCTCTACCACGTCCTTGATCATAGCTTTTTCCACAGGAAGGTCCCAGGTGGCGTATTTCTTTCCTTCCATTCCTTTTGGAGATTCCATGCCCTCTCCTTTTCTGGAAATAATGCCGGAGGTGTTATGCTGGATAACCGCTGCCACTGCTGTAATGGGAAGGGAATTTTCCCCTACCAGAGCCGGAGCCATGGAGTCCTGGAAGGACATGCCAAACTGGGCTTTTCCTGAGGCCACCAACACCTCAGCCCCATCCTCTGGCGGCTGGACGATCTCCACCTCAAGTCCAGCTTCTTTAAAGTATCCTTTTTCCTCCGCCACATAAAGCCCGGTATGATTGGTATTGGGAGTCCAATCCAGAACAAAGGTCACCTTTTTCAAATTCGGTGTTTTTTCATTCACCGCCTGTTTTCCCTTTCCTGCACAGGCAGTAAGGGATGCGGCCAAGATTGCCGCCATAAAAATTATTAAACCTGTTTTTTTCACCATTTCCTCTTTCTCGCCCATGTTATTTGGGCATAAAGGTATACCCGCAGGGCATAAAGGATCCCTGGAAGGGGCTTCCTCCAATATTGTTGTATCACTGATTTGTATCCTAATGAATCAAACGAATATGCCCGCTTATCCAGCTTATTTATAAACCCATGGTCAAGCGGATATTCGCGATCCGCTCCGCTGCTTGCTCACAGCGCGCCCCGCTTCACCGGGCATAACCGAATAGCAGCTATGGCTGCTTGTCAAGTGGAGCTTGTACTCCACCTGACATAAGCAAGTCCTCACCACCACTTAATACTTTTCCATTTAAAGCAGTGGGACTTACTTGATTCGGTTAAAAAACGTTTTTCGTTCAATCTTCCCATGGCATGCATTTCTTTGAAAGCATGTCCACGCCTTTCATGAGAAGAAGACTGACAGCGGATATAAGAAATATGACTGCAAACATTTTATCAAAGGCAAAAGATTTTTTCACCCTGGTCATATAAACCCCCAGTCCGCCAAAGCCTCCCAGCCATTCGGAGATGACCGCTCCCACCACCGCGTAGGAGACGGATATCCTGAGGCTGGCAAAAAACTGCCCCATGGCTCCGGGAAGCTTGATGTAGCGGAATATTTTCATTTTTCCCGCCCCCATGGATCTTAAAAGGTTCACTGCATCGGGACTTACCGACTTAAACCCCGTAAGCAGGCCCATGGTAATGGGGAAAAAGGTGGTCAGCACGATCAGGATCACCTTGGGAGCCGTTCCATAGCCGAACCACAGCACCAGAAGAGGTGCAATGGCCACTGTGGGAACGGTCTGGGTCAGGACGATCAGGGGATAAAAGGCCTGGTAAAGTCCGGTAAAATGATCCATGATCACGGCGATCACAAAGCCGGTCCCCACTCCCAGAAACAGTCCTAAAAACGCCTCAAGAAGGGTGATTCCCCCATGGAAGGCCAGAACAGGAAATTCCGTTATAAAGGCTCTTCCAACGCTTATGGGAGAAGGAAGGAGATAACCGTCCACAAGGCCAAATGCCGTGATCCCCTGCCACAGGATCAAAAGCCCAAGAACCGCTGACCAGGACCAAAGCTTACTTGTGATGCTTTGATACTTTCTTTTCAATCGTCAGCACCTCTCCTTCCGGCCGGTAGGTGACTTTGATGTAAGCGGCAACAGAGGGAGCCCCTGCCTTGATGGCAATGTGCTGACATTCCTTAACAATGTCCATCAGCTCATCATAATCCCCTTCAATGGCAGTTTCAAAAGGCCCTACATAATAGTTTAGTCCGGTATTCCTGATATAATCGATCACCTGGTCAACGATGCGGATCAGCTCCTCATCATTCTTTGCCTCCGGCAGTGTCTGGATCGCTACGCTTGCGTTCATGTCTTTTCTCTCCTTTTTGTGTGATGGTATAAACTAAGGAAAACCTACTTTGCGGTTTTTTCTTAGTTATGGCGGCATTCACCGAATGAATATGCAGGCATATTTACCCGGCTCATTGGTTGCGCAAAAAACCCGCCCGGATATCCGGGCGGGTGAACAGGCTTAGCCTGAAAGCTTCCTACGCTGGCATTATCCAGATCAGGTTACAGGGTTTAAGGCAATTCTGCTTTATCTCAGCCGGACTTTCTCCAGCACCCCTTTGAGTTTTCATTGCAAGTATACATCAGGGAGACGGGAATGTCAATCCCGGCTTCCTAGGACAGCAGATTCTGCATGCTGCTGAGGCTGATCCCCAGGGTGGACGTATTATGAAGCAGCGCCGAGACCGTGGGAGACATGACCCCTCCGGCTCCCAGAAGGATAAGGACCGTATTAAAGCCAACAATGCTCCGGTAATTTTTATGGATCCGCTTCATCAGGCTGTCGCTTAACAGCTTCAGGGTAACGATTTCATAAAGATTGTCCGCCGCAATGGTAATATCCGCAATCTCCCTGGCGATCTCTGCGCCGTCACTGACGGCGATCCCCACATCAGCCGCGGAAAGGGCAGGTGAATCGTTGATCCCGTCCCCCACCATAATGACCACATTCCCTGACGCCTTTTCCCTCTCTATAAAACGGGCTTTTTCCTCAGGCAGTACCTCCGAATAATATTCATCTACCCCTACTTTGGCGGCAACCGCCGCTGCAGTCCGTTCGCTGTCTCCTGTCATCATAACCGTTTTACGGATTCCTGCCTTTTTAAGGGAATTCACCACTGCCGCAGCTTCTTCCCGAAGGGGATCTTCAATGCAGATCACGGCCGAAAGCTTCTGGTCCACGGCAAGGTAAAGGTGGGAACAATCCGGCGGCAGGCTTTCGAATTTCTCCCGGTAAGCATCTTCCACCTTGCAGCCTTCATCCTCAAAGATAAAATGATAGCTTCCGATGACCACTTTCCTGTTGTTTATGGACGAGGCAATGCCGTGAGCCACAATGTATTCCACCTTGGAGTGCATTTCCTCGTGCTCCAGCCCCTGGTTGTTGGCCGCCGTCACCACTGCCTTTGCCATGGAGTGAGGGAAATGCTCTTCCAGGCAGGCTGCAATGCGAAGCATTTCTTCCGGCCTCTCTTCTCCAAAGGTCACCACTTCCTCTACTGTTGGCCTTGCCTTTGTAAGAGTTCCTGTCTTGTCAAAGACAATGGTCACAGCCTCTGACACTGCCTCTAAATATTTGCCTCCCTTAACGGTTATGTGGTACATGCCCGCCTCCCTTATGGCAGAAAGGACGGAAATGGGCATGGCAAGCTTTAATGCACAGGAAAAGTCCACCATCAGCACGGAAAGGGCCCGCGTCACATTACCGGTAAACAGCCAGGTAAGGCCCGTACCCATAAGGGTATAGGGCACCAGCTTATCAGCCAGATGGCTGGCCTTGCTTTCCATAGAAGATTTCAGCTTTTCCGATTCCTCGATCATGGTAACGATCTTTTCAAACCGGGTGGAACCGGAAACTTCCCGGACCTTGATGGTCAGTTCTCCTTCCTCCACCACTGTCCCGGCATACACATATCCGCCTGCTTCCTTTTTCACTGGAAGGGCTTCTCCCGTCAAAGACGCCTGATTTACCATGGCTTCTCCGGAAACGACGGCCCCGTCAAAGGGGATGACATTTCCCAGGTGCACCACCACCTCATCCCCAGGTTCAACGGAGGAGGCTTCTACCAGAACTTCCTGGCTGCCGCTTAAAAGCCAGACCCGGCTGACATTTAAGGACATGCTCCGGGCTAAATCCCCAACGGATTTCTTATGGGTCCACTCTTCAAGAAGTTCTCCGATCCCAAGTAAGAACATGACAGAACCTGCTGTCTCCAATTCCCCCCGCAGTACGGATACGCCGATGGCTACAGCATCTAAGACCGCAACTTCAAGCCTCCTCTTCAATAGACACTTGATCCCCCTGACAAGGTATTTCATGGACTGGAATCCTATATGGAAAGTCCTTAAGGGTCCCGGAAGGAAAAGCTTCCTTACCGTCCGCAGCACCACCCTGCCCACAAGCTTCTCCTGATACTTAGCATTCAGCTCACGCCCGGAATGCTCGATCACCCCGGCAGGCACCTGGACAGACTCATATTGAAAGCATTTCAGGGCTTCCAGAATTTCTTCCCTGCTTCCAACGTAGCAAATGGCCGCATCGGCGGTGCGCTCATAGACTTTAACCCCGGTCACATTCTTCAGACTATGGAGGTAGTACAATAGAGTATCGGCTTCCCCGCAGGTCATCTGCGGCTGGGAAAGGCGGATCCGGAGCCTGCCGGATATTTCATGTTTGATAATAAACTTCACGTCTGGTCCTCCCTATAGAAAACGGGGCCGTTCTCTCTTTTGGCCCCGCTCTCTCCTTTTCATTTGTCGTCTAATGCTCCTTGCCGCTGCCATCCTCTGCTGTCTCCGGCTCCTGAACAGCCTCAGCTTCCTTAGCCGCCCGATCTTCATTGATCTGCTTTGCCTCGGCAAGGATATCCTCTGCATTCTCCTGAACCAAGGTGGCCGTCTTCATAACGCAATCCTTTGCCCGTAAAACGGCTGCGGTGCAATTAGTATAGACCTTCTTCGCATCCTTACTGGAAAGAAGCTTGACTCCTGCTGTTCCAAAGAGCACACCTCCGGCAAAGATCCCAGCCTTTTTAAGCTTAAAAATATCCCACATCTTTCGTATCCTCCTCTGTATATCCAGATTTATCCTTTTATAGTGAAATCATATCAGGCATATTTTCACCAGTCAAACACAATTCCGTCTATTGATAAATTTTATCATTTTCCCGCCGTTCCGGTCACCTGTTCCCAATGCTTTAATGCCAATGCCCCTATTACCGGATCGTACATCACTCCTAGATTCTTTTCGATTTCTTCATAGCAGTGTTCCATGGAATAAGCCTTACGGTATCCCCGGTCTGATGTCATGGCATCAATGGAATCACAGATGGCTATGATCCTGGCTCCCAGAGGGATTTCCTCTCCTTTCAGCCCTTCCGGATATCCCTTTCCGTCAAAGCGTTCATGGTGATACAGGACAATATCCTTCAGTTCCTTTAAATGACGGGATTTGCTTAAAATATCAGCCCCTATCCTGGGATGTTTTTTCATAGCCACCCACTCTTCCTCAGAAAGCTTTTCCGGTTTGTTTAAAACAGAATCCGGAATTCCAATCTTCCCGATGTCATGAAGGTGGGCGGCTATATGTATTTTTTCTATCTCATCTTTATCAAGCCTTAAAAACTCCGAAAGGGCCAGCGCCATATCGCTCACCCTTTGGAAATGCCCCGCGGTATAGGGGTCTTTGGCATCCAATGCGCTTACAATGCATTGGATGATCTCATGGTAATCCACTCCGCCTGTGCATAATTTAAATTCCGGTCCGCTATCCATAGTTACTATACTCGCTTCTTTAGTTAGTTCATGCTAACTCCATATTAAATGCAATCAGCGTTCTCACATTCACAGGGTTTTACTATAATAGAAGATATTTTCCGGCCCTCCAGATATCCGCAGGCAGTAAGGCCGGCCTGAACCACCTGATTCCAGTTCTTGGCGGAAAGCTGATAAGTAGTTTCATCGTCTAAAACCACCGTACATGCCTCCTCCATGGGACAAGTTTCGGAATAAACGATCTTATACATGTTCTTCCGGCTGATAGCTCCGATTTCTTCCAGGACATTGACCATCCGGTAGACGGTGGCAGCGCCTATGGACTCATCCACGCCTGATGCCTTATAATAAATCTCCTTGCAACTGGAACATTCATGCTCTAATATGATATCCAGCAGCGTACAGCGCTGCTTTGTGATCCTGCATCCTTTTTCCTTCAACTTCTCAATGATCAGCTCTTTCTGCATTTTTGTCCTGTGATAGCTTCTGGCGTCAGGCATTTTTCTTTTCTCATTGATGTTCGTTTGTTTCTCCACTTGCGCGCCTCCGTTTACAGGTATTTTTAAGGCTTAAACAGCTCTTTCCTTATTATTGCCTACGCTTTTGGGCAGGGCCCACCCCACTTTAAGGGTGTAAAGGGATACCCGAAGGGTGTTTCCTTCTGCTGCCTCACTTAATGGCAATGTCCTCCGCAATTCTTGCATTCTCCGCCGCACTGAATGGATTTCCCGTTCTTTTTGTCACGGATCATACTTTTTACTGCCAATGTCACCAGTCCGGCGACAACGATTAAAACAACCAGTGTTCCCATAAAGTACCTCCTTATATTTTGAGCCTGCAGGTAAGGTGCAGGCTCCCAGCTATGGCCGGAGCTTATTTAGCTCCTGCCACGCTGCTTAAATGAATGTTTGATGTTTTTTCTTCCTTTGACGGTCTTACCAGGAGGTAAATAAATCCTGCGACCAGAGCAAAAGCAACCACTGTAAAGATTCCAAAACTGCCTGTAGACACCAGATTTCCGATCTGGTAAACGCAAAGGGATACCACATAAGCCAGGAGGGTCTGATATCCAACAGCAAACCAGAACCATTTGGCATTGTTCATCTCTCTCTTGATGGCGCCCATGGCAGCAAAGCACGGAGCGCAAAGAAGATTGAATACCAGGAAGGAATATGCTGCTAAAGGAGTCATGTTGGTTGCAAGTGTTCCCCATATTTCAGATCCATCTTCTGCAACTTCCGCAAAACCGAACAGAATACCAAAGGTTCCTACTACGTTTTCTTTGGCTATCAGCCCGGTAATTGCTGCAACCGCAGATTTCCAGTCACCCCAGCCAAGAGGTGCGAAGATCCAACTGATTGTGCCTCCAACTGCTGCCAGGATACTGTGGTCAAGTTCCAAAGCGTCCAACATTCTGAACTCGCCGTCAACCCAGCCAAAGAATGAAGTAAACCAAACAAAGATAGTTGCCAGAAGAATGATGGTACCTGCCTTTTTAATAAAGGACCAGCCACGTTCCCACATGCTTCTTAAAATATTTATAACGGTTGGCATATGGTATGCCGGAAGCTCCATAACAAAGGGAGCCGGATCTCCTGCAAACATTTTTGTCTTCTTTAAAATAATTCCTGAGCAAACGATGGCTGCTATTCCTACAAAGTAAGCACTTGGAGCCACCCAGGATGCTCCGCCAAACAATGCACCTGCAATCAAAGCGATGATGGGAAGCTTTGCCCCGCAGGGAATGAAGGTAGTTGTCATAATAGTCATCTTACGGTCACGGTCATTTTCAATGGTACGGGAAGCCATGATTCCAGGCACACCGCAGCCGCTTCCGATTAACATCGGGATAAAGGATTTACCGGAAAGACCAAACCGGCGGAAAATACGGTCCATGATGAAAGCAACTCTCGCCATGTAGCCGCAAGCCTCTAAAAATGCCAGGAAGATGAAAAGTACCAGCATCTGAGGTACGAAACCAAGAACAGCGCCCACACCGGCTACGATTCCGTCAAGAATCAGTCCCTGGAGCCAATCTGCACAGCCTACGGCTGTTAAAATGCCTTCCATAACAACCGGTACACCGGGAATGTTTAAACCAAAGAAGCTGAAGCCTTCACCGAACACACCGTCATTGGCCCAGTCAGTAGCCCAGGTTCCAACGGTTGTAACAGAAACATAATATACAATGTACATAACCAGAGCAAAGATAGGCAGAGCCAGGAAGCGGTTTGTTACGATCCGGTCAATTTTATCGGAAACAGTCAGTTTTTCCACCTTGTTGCGGGTAAAACACTCATGAATGATGGATGAAATATATACGTAACGCTCATTGGTGATAATGCTTTCTGTATCATCATCCATTTCTTTCTCGATCCGGCTGATCTCTTCTGATACATCCGGCACATGTTTCATCTGGGCCTGGATCTTATTGTCCTTTTCCAGAAGCTTGATGGCAAAGAAGCGCTTCTGATCTTCCGGAATCTCATTCCCCAGCTTATCTTCAATAGAATCCAGAACAGATTCCACTTCCAACGCAAATTTATGGACTGGGACCGCATTCCTTTTCTGATTTGCCAGAGCTACGGCCCTTTTTGCCGCCTCCTGGATTCCGGTTCCCTTTAATGCAGAAATCTCCACTACCTCGCAGCCCAGCTTCTGGCTCAGCTTTTGAATATGTATCTTGTCTCCGTTTTTCTCAACAATATCCATCATGTTGACCGCCATGATCACCGGGATACCCAGTTCCATAAGCTGAGTTGACAAGTATAAGTTACGCTCTATATTGGTTCCATCTACAATATTCAAAATCGCATCCGGCCGCTCTGTGATCAGATAATTTCTGGCCACCACTTCTTCCAGGGTATAGGGAGAAAGAGAATAAATGCCGGGAAGGTCCATGATGATCACATCCTTATGGCCTTTCAGCTTTCCTTCCTTCTTCTCTACTGTTACGCCCGGCCAGTTCCCCACAAACTGATTGGATCCCGTAAGCGCGTTAAACAGCGTTGTCTTTCCGCAGTTCGGATTACCTGCTAATGCAATCTTAATTGACATACTCTACCTCTTTCTGCCTGTCAGCATCTAATTTATCCGGTATTAGTCATACCTAACTCATTTGCAAAAAATCACTCTACAAGAATCATTTCTGCATCCGCTTTCCGCAGGGACAATTCATAGCCTCTTACAGTCACTTCAAGCGGGTCCCCAAGGGGAGCTACCTTTCTCACAAAAACATCCACTCCTTTTGTGATGCCCATGTCCATGATCCGTCTCTTGACAGGACCTTCCCCAGTGAGCTTTGTTACCTTAACTGTTTTTCCGCATGGAACTTCCTTTAATGTCATTGTCTTTTCTCCTTCTCTATTCCACCAGGATCTTATTGGCCATATCCTTCCCAATCGCCACTCTGGAATCCTTTACATTTACAATCATATTTCCGCCCATTTCAGAAACAACAGTCACGATTCCTCCGGATACAAAGCCAAGATTCTCCAAAAAGCGTCTTGTTTCTTCCTTGCCGCCCACCCTTCGGATTACGTTGGGTTCCCCTGTCTTCACCATTGTCAAAGGCATCATCCATCATCTTCTTTCTTTTTATTATTCTTGCATTTCAGGCAGGACCGCCCGGTTTTACCGGGAATAAAGGGATACCTGTAAGGCATTTCTTTGTTGTTATTAATGAGAATCATTCCCATTACTCAAAAGTTAGTATACACTAACCTACGGCAGTTGTCAAGTTTTTTATTAAATCTTTCTGTCGATAATATAAAAAATTTAAAAAACCATGACATGTAGGAAACCTTCCAGACATGTCATGGCTTTCTCTTATGGTTTTACCAGATTTTCACACGCTTTTGAGGAGCCACGTACATGGGGTCTCCCTCTTTTATTTCAGGATAAGCCTTATAAAAGGCATCGGTGGAGCTGAGAACTGCATTGACCCTTACCCTGGCAGGGGAATGGACATCAGTGTTCAGCCTTTTGATCATGGTCTCCGGGGTATACTTGGCCGCCCATATGGTGGCATACTGCTTAAAGACCTGTCTTAAACCATCCACATCATCTCCTACAATGGACGTAATGCAGGCCATGGAACCCAGATCCGCGATATTCTCATTTAAAGTCTGAGCCCCGTTTACCATACGTCCCTCATATCCTTCCTGCCCGTCATAATAAACCACCGCCTGGTCCGCCAGCGCTTTGAATTTTTCTCTGTCCTCATTGGTCCACCACACATGGTAATTCCCCTTTTCGTCGTAAAGGGACCCGGAGGAATCAAAAGCATGGCTGACTTCATGGGCAATGACCGTTCCGATTCCTCCCAGATTGGAGGCAGGTTCAGCGGCAGGATCATAAAAAGGCGCCTGCAAAATGCCAGCCGGGAATACGATCTCATTGCCCGTTGGATTGTAATAGGCATTGACCGTCTGAGGCGTCATGCCCCATTCCGTTTTATCCACCGGTTTGCGGACCTTTTCCCTGTTCACATCAGTTTTGGCTTTTATAAGGGAAAGAATATTGTCGATTAAGTTTCCCCCTTGTTCCGCCGGTGTGACGGAGGCCTTTCCATAATCATCAGGCCACTTGTCCGGATATCCGATCTTAAGGGTCATGGTGTCCAGCTTTTTAAGGGCTTCCGCCTTTGTTTCCTCTCCCATCCAGCCAAGGGCCATGATCTGCTTTTTATAAGCCTCAAGGATCTGGTGGGCCATTTCCTGGATGGCCGCCTTATCTTCCTGTGAAAAACGCTTTTCCACATATAGCCTGCCGAATTCAAAACCAAGCATATTCTGGGTCATTTCACCGGCCAGCTTCTCGTCGGCCTTTCTCTCCTTAATGCCGTTCTGGGCATTATTCCAGTCCAGATAATTATCTCTGATTTCAGGAGTGAGATAAGGTGCAAAATCATTTACCAGACTGAAGATGGAATAATTCTTTAAAACAGGAAGATGATCCTCTGTCAGGTACCGGCCGATTTTTGCCATCTGTTCCTTCTGGGTCACCACAAAGGTGTCAACCCCTGTCAGCCCTGCTGACGCAAGATAAGAGTCCACGGTGCCTTCCGGAAGCAGTCCCCTTATTTCCTCCAGGGAATAAGGATTGTATATGATATCAGGGTCATTCTGCCGGCTTAAGGGAAGGGCGCTTTCAGCCAGGTCCTTTTGAAGGGCCAGGATCTCGGCGGCAGCTTTTTCTGCCTCTTCCTTACTCATGCCCGTATACTCCAGGGTTCTTGCCATATAGTCTTTGTACTGGTCCATCAGCTTTGCCTGGGTCTTATCTTCCAGGGTTTCCTTTCCCGGCCCTAAATCCGCCCCATCCACATACAGGGCGTACCGGCTGGAATCGCTCATATCTTCCATCCACTCTACCGTAATGATGCTGCTCACTCCCAGATCCTTATAGGCATTTCCAAGGCTTTTTAAATAATCATTGATGCCGGAAGCGTTTCTTATTTCATTCAGATAAGGCTCAAGCTGCCCAAAACCGGACTTTCTCCGGCCTTCCATATCCATGGCCGTTAAATACAGGTCCGCGATCTTCTGTTCCAGAGAATCAGGCTTTGCCTCCTTCCGGTTCTCTACCGCCTCATTCAGCACTTCATTAAGAACCTGGTAGGAATCCTTGTCCAACTGATAAAAATAGCTCCAACTGCTGGAATCCTTTGGTATCTCCGTCTGTGCCAGCAGATGCTGGTTTACATACTCATAGTAATCATCCTCCGGCCCCACACCGTCTGATGTTTCTCCTGAGCCGCTTTTTGCTTCTCCTGTAACGTTGGCTGGCTGGGCTGCCGTCTGTTCCGGCTGTGTCTCCTTGTTCTTCCCGCACCCGGATATGAGAAAAGACAGCATCATAATGGCTGCCAGACAGAAATTGATCCTGTTTTTCATATTGTCCCTCTCTTCTTTCTACAGGCTTTTTTACATCATAAAAAGGAAGCGGATCGCTCCACTTCCCCATCTGTTCTACCTATTATCTATTATGCTTAAACTTCGTCAGAATATACCGTACCATCCTCAGATAATGCCTCATCCTGTGACTGAAGTGCCTTGATACTTAAGCTGATCTTCTTGTCACCTTCGTTGAAATCAACGACTCTGGCTTCGATCTCCTGGCCGATTGCCAGAACATCTGACGGTTTATCAACATGCTCCTTGGAAATCTGGGATACGTGAAGCAGTGCATCCACGCCTGGTTCCAGCTCAACAAATGCGCCGAAATCCGTCATACGTGCAACTCTTCCGCTTACTACGTTTCCTACTGCATATTTTAAAGAAGCATCCTTCCACGGATTTGTCTCCGGAAACTTTAAGCTAAGGGCGATCTTATCACCGTTAATATCCTTAACCAGAACTTTAATTTTCTCTCCGGCCTTGAAAGCTTTCTTCGGGCTCTCTACTCTGCCCCAGCTCATCTCGGAAATATGAAGCAGGCCGTCAGCACCGCCAAGGTCAATGAATGCGCCAAAATCGGTTACATTCTTGATGGTACCTTCTACCACATCGCCGGTATGGATTCTCTCAAATAATTCCTTCTGCAGCTCGGCTCTCTTAGCAACCATGAGCTGCTTTCTGTCGCCGATGATTCTTCTTCTCTTTGGATTGAATTCGGTAATGATGAATTCGATCTCCTTATCTGCATACCTGGATAAATCCTTCTCATAAGTATCAGAAACCAGACTTGCAGGAATGAAGACTCTTGCGCCCTCTACAACCACACTTAAACCACCGTCAAGTACCTGTGCAACTTTTGCAATAAGTACCTCGTGGTTTTCAAATGCTTCTTCTAATTTCTTATTGCCTCTGTCTGCTGCCAGTCTCTTGTAAGACAGGGCAACCTGACCTTCGCCATCGTTTACCTTGATGACTTTGGCTTCCATCTCTTCTCCAACCTGTACAGCGGTTGTAAGATCTAAATTCTGGTTATCCGTGTACTCACTACGCGGAATGATGCCGTCAGACTTGTAACCTATATTCAAGACGATTTCATCTTCCTTTACGTCGATGACTTTACCAGTGACGATCTCTCCTGTACGTATAGTCTTCAATGATTCTTCTAACATTTGTTCAAAACTTAACTCTGACATTAGTATGAACCTCCTCGATAATATAATTCGGGGTTGAAGCCCCGGCTGTAATACCTACGCTGCGCACAGAATTTCCACAATCAGGATCTAAATCACCTAGTGTCTGGATATAGTAAGTATTCTTACATTCCCTTCGGCATATATCGTACAGCTTCTGGGTATTGGAACTACTTTTTCCGCCAATGACAATCATGGCATCCACTTCTGAAGCTATCCGCTTTGCTTCCACTTGTCTTTCCTGTGTTGCATTGCAAATCGTATTTAAAACAAGTATATCATACCTCGTTTCGGAAATTTTTTCAACTAAATCTTGAAATTTATTGTAATTAAATGTCGTCTGTGATACAATACACAGCTTTTCCCCTTCTGATAGAGGTAATCTTTCCACTTGCTCGGGTGTTTCCACCACTAAAGTATTGTCATTTCCCCAGCCTTTAATACCTTCCACCTCCGGGTGGATTTCATTGCCGATGATAATGAGCCGTCTTCCCGCCTGATTCTGGTCCTCGGCGATCCTGTGGATCTTCTTCACATAGGGACAAGTGGCATCTACGATTTCGATCCCGTTTCTTTCCAGGATCTCATAAACGCGCCTTCCTACTCCATGGGACCTTATGACCACCACTGCATCCCTGACCGCCTCAAGCTCTTCCTCCGAATGGATGACCTTTACTCCTTTTTCCTCCAGATCACGGACCACTTCCTCGTTATGGATGATAGGGCCATAGGTGTAAATGGGCTTGTCATCCCTTTTCAGTTGTTCATACACCTGTTCCACAGCCCGCTTTACTCCAAAACAGAACCCTGCTGTTTTGGCAACGATCACTTCCATAGACTGCCTCCTTCCATTTTGTATTCCAATGAATCAAGGGAATATGCCTCCATATCCTTTTGATTCACAACATGAAACAGCTTAAGGATCCGGTCCACGACTTCAGGAACAGTCATGGAGGAAGAATCCACAAGGATGGCATCCTCCGCCTGCTTCAGGGGGGAATTCTCCCGGTTCATATCCCGGTAATCCCGTTCAATGATATCCTTTTCAATGTCCTCCAGGCTGCATTCCTCTCCTTTAGCCGAAAGCTCCTCATACCGCCTTTTGGCCCGTACCCGGCTGCTGGCTGTTAAGTATATTTTAAGATCCGCATGGGGAAGGACACAGGTTCCGATGTCCCGGCCATCCATGATGACGTTTTCCTTTAAGGCCAGATTTTTTTGAAGCTCCACCAGCTTTCTGCGGACCGGCATATAGACGGAAACAGCGGAAGCCATGGCGCTGACCTCCTGGGTGCGGATAAGTCCCGAAACATTTTCCCCGTTTAAAATCACCTGCTGCATCCCATTTTCGTAGGAAATGGTCACGTCCACTTTTTCGGCTGAACGTGAAATGGCCGCTTCATCGGCTGCCGGTATCCCGTTTCTTAAAAAATGCAGGGCCATGGCCCGGTACATGGCTCCCGTGTCCACATAAACGAAGTTAAGCCTTTCTGCAACAGATCTGGCAATGGTGCTTTTTCCAGCTCCTGCCGGCCCGTCCACAGCTATATTATAAACTTTTTTCATCCTTTGAATTCTCCTCTCCGGCAGCACTTCCCGCCGCCCATCCGGTAGACCAGGCGATCTGCAAATTAAAGCCTCCTGTCACCGCATCAAGGTCCAGCACTTCCCCTGCAAAATACAGGCCGCAAAGAAGCTTGGATTCCAGGGTGGAAGGGTTTACCTCCTTTACAGAAACGCCGCCCTGGGTGATGACGGCCTCATTATAGCCCCGAAGTCCCGCAAGGGTCAAACAAAAGCCCTTGGTCGCTTGTACCAGCCTCTGGCGTTCCTCCCTGGTGATCTCATTGACCCTTTTTTCCGGCGAAATGCCGCTTGCATCCACCATGACAGGAACCAGCTTGGAAGGATATAAATGATCCAGGGAATTTTTAAACTGCTTGTTGGCAGCCTCTTCAAAATCCCGCAGGATCCTGGCGTCAAGCTGTTCCTCGGAAAGAGCCGGCTTTAAATCGATGGAAAGGGTCAGAGGCCCTTTCTTTAACTCTTTTACGGCGTAGCTGCTGGCGCTTAAAAGAACCGGACCGCTGACTCCGTAATGAGTGAAAAGCATTTCCCCGAACTCCTTATAAACCACCTTTTTCCCCTTTAATACAGAGGCCTCCACATTGCGCAGAGACAGGCCCTGCAGCTCCTTTACCACCGGCTCCTCTACTACAAAGGGAACCAGTGCAGGGGAAAGGGAGGTGACGCTGTGGCCGGCTTCCTTTCCCATTTCATAGCCGTCTCCTGTGGAGCCGGTAGCCTCATAGGACAAACCGCCGCAGGCTATGATCACAGCATCCCCATACACCTTTGCCGTTTTCCCGTTGTCCTTTAAAACCAGCCCCCGGAGGAGGCCCTCCTCTATCAAAAGCCTTTCCACCTGAGTGCGGTAATGGATGGAAACGCCAAGCTCCAAAAGCCTTTTTGTAAGAACCTTTATTACATCGGAAGATTTGTCGGAAGCCGGGAATACCCGGTTCCCCCTCTCTGTTTTTAAAGGGCAGCCAAGCTCTTCCAAAAGGTCCATCATATCAAAATTGGTAAAGCCGTAAAAGCTGCTGTAAAGGAATTTGGCATTGGTCACCACATTTCCAAACAGCTCCTCAATATCACAGGCATTGGTCACATTGCAGCGTCCCTTGCCGGTAATGTAGACTTTTTTTCCAAGTTTTTCATTTTTCTCAAAAATGTGGACGGTACTGCCCTTCATGGCTGCTGCTATCCCAGCCAGCATCCCTGCAGCGCCACCGCCCACGATTAAAACCGTATTCATACCGTTTCCTCTTTCCCGCCCGTTTTCCAGGGCATAAAGGTATCCCTGGAGGGGGGTTCCTCTTTCCTGCCCGTCTCCCAGGGCATAAAGGTATCCCTGAAAGGGGTTTCCTCTTTCCCGCCCGTTTTCCAGGGCATAAAGGTATCCCTGAAAGGGGGTTCCTCTTTCCTGCCCGCTTTAATGGGCATAAAGGTATCCCCAGCGGATGTTTTCTACTTTACACGAAAAAGAGCGAAAAAACAAGCGGTCACGAATTTTTTATTTTTTCTTTTATCTTTGCCTCTAAGGCCTCCACAACGGTTTTCAGCACCTTGATCCTGGCGTAGTACTTGCAGTTTCCTTCTACTACCACCCAGGGAGCATAGGTGGTGGAAGTGCGCACCAGCATCTCATTGACCGCAGATTCATACTGATCCCATTTCTCTCTGTTTCTCCAGTCCTCTTCTGTGATCTTCCACTGCTTGGACGGATTCCCCTGACGCTCCTTAAAGCGTTTTTCCTGTTCATCCTTATCAATATGAAGCCAGAATTTAATGACAACGGCTCCGGCATTTGCCAAGTGGTTTTCCATTTCATTGATTTCCTGGTAAGCCTGCTTCCACTGGGCCTCGGTGCAAAAACCCTCGATCCGCTCCACCATTACCCGGCCGTACCAGGTACGGTCAAAGATAGCCATATGGCCTGCCTTTGGCACATGGTTCCAGAAACGCCACAGGTAATGATGGACCCGTTCCAGATCATTGGGAGCCGATGTGGGGTAAACCTTATATCCCCTGGGATCCAAATGGCTGGTAAGGCGTTTGATGGCCCCGCCCTTTCCGGCTGCATCCCAGCCTTCAAATCCCAGAACTACAGGAATCCTTAAGCGGTATATCTGGCTGTGAAGGGACTCCAGTTTTCCCCAAAGCCGGTCCATCTCCTTCTTATAATCTTCCTTTGATATGGTCTTTGTTAAATCCGCACCGGACAGAACTCCGTTTTGGTATTTCTCGGAACGTACCGGCACTTCCTTTTCTTTTCTCTCTCCCCTTAGATTCCGCTGCTTTAAAGCATCCTCTAAGCAGTCCGCCACCTGGGTCATGATCTTGGCGGAAGCAAAATCCCTGTCAGTGGCCTCGATGATGGTCCACGGGGAGTAGTCCGTATCGGTCCTTTCAAGCATTTCCTCGCAGATTCCCAAATAACGGCCATACTCCTTATTCCTGCGCCAGTCTTCCTTTGTCACCCGCCAGTCTGTCTCCCTGGAGCTTTCAAGCTTATTAAACCGCTTCTTTTGGTCCTCCCTGGAAATATAGAGGAACAGCTTTATGATGACCATGCCGTCATCGGTAAGCTGCCGTTCAAAGCTCTGGATATCATGAAAGGCCTCCGGCAGTGCCGTCTCCGTGATCTTTCCGGCGAACCGCTCAATGGTCACCTGCCGGTACCAGCTTCTGTCAAAGAGGGCAATCCTTCCCTGGGCCGGAAGTTTCGTCCAGAAACGCCATAAAAATGGGCGCATCTGCTCCTCTTCCGTTGACTTATCATTGGCATATACATCAAAGCCCCTTGGGTCAAGCGCCTGAATCAGACGGTTGATCTGGGTGCCTTTTCCCGACGCTCCCATTCCCTCGAACACGATCATAACAGGAATTCCTGCATCCTTGCATTCTCTCTGCAAAAGGCCCAGCCTTTCGCTCTGCTCTGTTCTTGTGTTTTTATAGGTCTCTTTGTCTATCTTTTTCGATAAATCAATTTTTTCCAGCATAAAACCATCCCTCCTTTGTCTAAACAGTTAAGCTTACAGCCTTGCAAACACCTTTGCAACCTCCGGCATAACCCGGCTGATCTTTATCATCTGGGGACACTCTTTTTCGCAGCGGTGACATGCCCTGCAGCCTTCCGCCTTTACTGACATGGCCTCGTATCCAGCCTTTGCCTCCACCTCTTTATGGGCAGCAGTCATGTTGTAAAAAGAAAAGATCTCCGGAATCTCCAGGCCAAAGGGGCAGGGGATGCAGTAACGGCATCCGGTACACCCCACCAGGGCCATGGATTCAAATATTTCCTTTGCCTTTTTATAAACCTGCTTTTCTTCCTCAATGACCATTCCCACATGGCTGCGGTCAGCAAAACAAAGATTTTCCTCAAGCTGCTTTTCATCGCTCATTCCGCTTAGGAGAAGGCTCACCTCCTGCTGGTCCCACAAAAAATCAAGGGCATATTCCACCGGTGACTTTCCTTCAGGAAATGCCTTTTTCACATGGTCCGCAGGATCTGCCAGCTTTCCTCCCAGAAGCGGTTCCATGACAACAACTGCAAGACCCTTTTCCGCCGCGGCTCTTAATCCCTTTGCACCTGCCTGATGCTCTAAATCCACGTAGTTATACTGAATCTGGCAAAAATCCCATCCATCATAATAATTTAGGATATCCTGAAATACATCATATGAATCATGGAAGGAAAATCCAAGATATTTTATTTTCCCTTCCTCCCTTGCTTTTTCCATGCGTTTTACAAGATCGAATTTTTTGACCTTGTCTTCAAAACGGTCCCGGCTTAAGGCATGAAGGAGATAAAAATCAACATGGTCTGTCTGAAGCTTTTTCAACTGCCCATCCAAAATTTCATCAAAGTCCTCCGGCTTTTCAAGCTTCCACACAGGACACTTGGTAGCCAGATACGTTTTTTCCCGGTACCCATCCCTTAAGGCCTCTCCTACGATTCTCTCGCTTTCTCCCTGATGGTAAGGATATGCCGTATCAATGTAGTTCACGCCTTCATCAATGGCATGGCGGATCATGGATACCGCCCTTTTTTCATCCACCTGTTCATCTTGAAGGATCGGAAGCCTCATAGCTCCAAATCCAAGAGCCGAAACTTTAATTCCTGTTTTTCCAAAATCACGATACTGCATAATTGTCCTCCAATACTTTGTATTGCGGCCTTTCCTGCAGGCCGTCCTTCCTTTTATTGTACCATAATTCACTTACCTGCCAAAGCTTTTTTTCTTAATCAGGATAATAAATCACCATGCTCAGACGGCAGGTTTCCCCGCTGGTGTTATGATACTCATGAGAACAGTCCGCCTGAAAACGGATGGCTCCTCCCCTGGCTGCCGTAAACCGCTCTCCGCCGGCCTGGATCTCCAATTCCCCGGAAAAAACCATGACAAACTCCTGGGTGTTTTCCGGGTGAGGGGCAGCCTTTAAACGACTGTCCGGATCAAGCTCAATATAGAGCATCTCAAAGCGCCTTGTGCTGTCAAAGGGAAAAACCGGGTAATTGCGGTAGTGGCCGTCATCCGCAAGGAGAGGCTCCATCCGGGCCGTATCAACCACCTCATACTCTGACTCAGGGCAGCTTACCAGTTCCGTAAAGGGGACCTTAAACCCGCCTGCTATTTTCCAGACCGTGGAAATGGTGGGGTTCACCTCCCCACGTTCGATCTGCCCAAGCATGCTTTTGCTGACCCCCGACGCCTTTGCCGCAGCATCAAGGCTCATCTTTCTCTGCTCCCGCAGCCTCTTTAGATTCTCTGCAACAATTAAATTAATAAAATCCAAAAAAATTCCCTCCCAGCTATTGACATTATAATGCACGATCTGTATATTATATAACACAAACAATATACTGTTTGATATGTACATTATATCATATCCCAAAAAGGAGGAAAAGTATTTCATGAACGTTGCAGCATTCTTTTCATACATATGTCTGACCGCATTTACTCCGGGCCCAAACAACATCATGGCCATGTCTCTTGCAGGGAAATACGGATTCCGGAAAAGCATCCGCTTTAACCTTGGAGTTTTTCTCGGCTTTCTGGCCGTAATGACAGGCTGCTGTGCCTTTACCAGCCTTTTATACCGCTTCATTCCCTTACTGGAGCCGGTCCTGGTATATGCCGGAGCCGGTTACATCCTCTGGCTGGCCTGGTCGGTCTGGAGGGACGCTCCCCATTCCGGAAAGCATAACCTTGAAACCAACAGCCTTTTAAACGGCATGATCCTTCAATTCATCAACGTCAAGGTGATCCTTTACGGACTGACGGCCATGACCACCTTTATTCTGCCCAGCTATAAAAGCCTTCCCGCCCTTGGTTTTTTCATTTTCCTCCTGTCCTTTATGGGCTTTCTGGGAACAAGCTGCTGGGCCTTGTTCGGAGCGGCATTCAACCGTTTCTTTTCCAGCCACCGGAAAATGCTGAACCTCATCATGGCCCTTCTGCTGGCTTACTGTGCCATATCCCTTGCAGTTAAGGGGATCTAGAAGGAAGCTCCATCTTTGGCTGATTATCGAGCCTCTCCGTTAAGTTTTCCTGCACCGCAGCCTTTTACAGCTTTTACTAAGATACTGATTCGTCACATAACACAAGGTTCCTCCATTTCATAAAAAAGCGTTGATGCCCATTTCCTATAATGAGTATCAACGCTATCCTTTTTTATTTCTTATTCCCGGTAAATCCCTTATAAAATGAGGATTCCGGCCTTTTGCCGCTGATTCCGGCAGCCTACCGGTAATCCTGGACATCAAATTCTCTGTCCTTAAAATAATATTTCCGGTCATCTTCGCTTATTTCCCGGATGACCTTACAGGGGTTTCCCACAGCGATTGTATTATCCGGTATATCCCTGGTTACCACGCTGCCCGCCCCAATAACTACATTGCTGCCGATCTTAACACCTGGATTAATGACCGCATTTCCGCCGATCCATACATTATTGCCTATGGTAATGGATATTCCGTACTCGTAGCCTGAATTTCTGGAATCAGGGTGAACAGGGTGGCCCGCTGTATAAACTGATACATTTGGAGCAAACATTACGTTGTCACCGATCACCACCTTGCCCACATCAAGAATGGTGCAGTTGTAATTGGCAAAGAAATTCTTTCCCACCTCAATGTTTGTTCCATAGTCACAACGGAAAGGCGGTTCAATGTGTGTGTTTTCCCCTGTTTTGCCAAGGATAAGCCGGATCAGTTCATCCATCTTTTGTTCTTCTTCCGGACTTAACAAATTAAAAGCATGTAGTTTCTTCTTGTTTTCCAACCGCTCCTCTGACAGTCCATCCAGCCATGCTTTATAAGGCAGTCCGGCCAGCATTCTTTCTTTTTGATTCATGGTATTTCCTCTCTGATCAACAATCCAGTTTTTATTTATGGGCTTCCCACTTACATTCCCTTATTTGCATATCACGGAATGTTCCAATAAAGTCCCTTGTTATCCCCTGTTATCCGGTCATAGCTCCCGTTAAACTTCCATTACAAGGAACTGCCAGCCTTTCAAATGAATCCTGTTCTCATTAAAAGATACTTCCTCATAGTTATTGATCAAAACTGCTTTTGGTATGTAAGGAAGTGTAACTTCCTGTGCATCTTTTTGAAAATTACCAATGATAAGGAGTGTTTCAGTTCCTTTCCGATAGTAAGCCATAATATTTTTTTCTTCCTCAAGAACCGGTTCCAAGGTTCCATAGATTATGGTCTCTTTCCACCTGGGATGTTTCCTTAACTGGATCAGATTTTTATAGAACATGAAAACCGAATGATCATGGGAAATCTGGTCAGCCACATTGATATTCTTATAATTAGGGTTCACCTTCAGCCAAGGGGTGCCTGCAGTAAAGCCTGAATTGGCCGATCCATCCCACTGCATGGGAGTTCTTGCATTATCCCTGCTGTAGTGGCTTACGATGGCCAGTGCCTCTTCCGGCGTGTACCCTGCCTCCAAGGCGGTCTGATATTGGTCAATGGTGGCAATGTCGTCTACTTCGTCAATGCTGGAAAAGACGGTGTTTTCCATTCCGATTTCCTGCCCCTGATAAATAAAGGGGATTCCCCGGAGCATAAAATTCAGGCCGCCAAGCATCTTTTTGGCTTCCAGAGTACATTCTCCTTCTGGAAGGTAATGGCTGACCCCTCTTGGTTCATCATGATTTTCTATGATGTTGGATAAAAAGCCGGTTGTCCCCACATTCCTTTGGGCTGCAAAGCAGCAATGTTTATAATCTTCCGGAGTAATCCTTCCGGCGTCATACCAGCCCTTTTCACTTCCGCCGAATACGGTTTCATTAAAATCAAATTTGCTGGAAAAGTAACCATTTTCACCGATAAATGATTCTAATTCCTCCGGCTTTTCATCAAAGACCTCTCCAACGGTAAAGGCATCATGGGGTTTGAAGCAGCGGTCCCCCATTTCCCCTAAAAACTCACCTACCCCGTCTGCATGAGACAGCATTGTCTGAATACTGCATAAACCGTCTGCCCGGTCTGGCTGGTAGTCCTGAAGAGGAAGGGCCTTTTTTATATTGATGATTGCATCAATCCTGAAACCGCCCAGGCCTTTATCCAGCCACCAGTTGATATTTTTATAGATTTCCTCCCGGACCGCTTCATTTTCCCAGTTTAAGTCCGGCTGTTTTTTATGGAATGAGTGGAGATACTGCTTATTGGTCCCGGGAATATCGCTCCACACAGAATTCCCAAAGTAAGAACGCCAGTTGGTGGGAGATTTTCCGTCTTTTTTCTCACGGATATAAAAGTAGTTTCCATATTCTCCATCCGGGTCGGCACACGCCTTTTTAAACCATTCATGTTCGTCGGAGCAATGGTTGACTACCAGGTCCATGACTATATACATCTCTCTTTTTTTCGCTTTTTCAATGAGTTCTTCCATGTCCTCCATGGTCCCGAACCTGGGGTCTATGTTATAATAATCGGAAATATCGTATCCTTGATCCGCAAGAGGTGAAACGTAGATTGGAGAAAGCCAAAGGATATCCACACCTAAGTCCTTCAAATAATCTAATTTACGGATAATCCCTCTTAAATCCCCAATACCGTCCCCATTGGAATCCAGAAAGCTCTTTGGATAAATCTGATAAGCTGTTTTGTCATGCCACCATTTCTTAATCATCGCAGGTCAACCTCTCTTTTCTGTAGTAGCCTTATTCTACCTCTCAGAACAGGATTTGTCTTACGCTTCTATGATTAAAAAATTCACTATTTTGACTTTTCTTTCCGATATTGAAGGGGAGTTGTAGAAGTATACTTCCGGAATATTTTCAAAAAGTTTCCAAGGTTAAAAAAACCGGAATCCAGGCATATGCTCATGACCGGGAGGTCGGTGGTTTCCAGCAGGGAAATTGCATTCCGGATCCGGTAATCATTGATGTATTCCGTGGGAGTCCTGCCAAGGGCCTTTTTAAAAAAGCGGCAGAAATACTGTTCGTTCATATTGGCAAGGGAGGCAAGGTCACGGATATAAATCTTTTCTCTGTAATGGTTTCTTATAAAGGTAATGGACTCTTTGATCAGTTCTACCCGCTTGTCTGTGTTGCGGTGAGAATCAGAATAAAGATGATATTGGAACAAAGTGGCAAGCATCTTAAGAAGGGCGGCTTTTATCTGAAGTTGGGAGATAACGGCTTTTGCAACGTCTCCCTGCTGCCCCGGGTCATCCTCCCTGCCAAAGGAATCGGTCACACTGGTGAAACAATCCAGGATAGAAGCATAAGACGGGTGATCTGGGTGAAGGCATCTTGGAAAGGAAAGCGCCTTGCTTTTCAGGGGATTGATTAAGTACATCTGAGCGGAGTCATAAGCTTCAAAGCTGAGAAGCCCCGGCTGGAACACAATGGCATGCTCCTCATTTAAGGTTTTGGATTCACTGATGATTCCATGAAGCTCCCCCGGATTGATAAAAAAAATACATTCATCCTTGATTTCATAGGACTCCATGTTGACCAATAAACGAAAATGCCCCTTAATGAAATGGATCATTTCAATTTCCTCGTGCCAGTGATGCTTTACTATCATCCCCTTTTGAGCCGTTTGTGTCCGGTAAATCCCACAAGGAAAGGAACTGGTACCATGGGGACGCCCCTCTTTTAATTTGGATTTTATCTCTGGATTCATGATTATCCTCATTTCCCGGCCGTTTTTACGCCTTAAAGTCAAGCGGATATTGGCAATCCGCCTCGCTGCTTGATTCGGGTCAAGCGGATATTCCCAATCCGCTCCGCTACTTGCTCACAGCGTGCCCCGCTTCACCGGGCATAACCGAATAGCAGCTATCGCTGCTTGGTTAAAAATACGGTATTTTACTTCTATCATAACACAGAGAGGGAAAGGGATTCAAGTAAAAGCATACTGTTCAAGAGACTGTGTTTATAGTACACTTAGTACCATAACCCAAACCAGAATACCAGGAGGAATACCAGGAGGAATACCATGATCAAACGATTCCGCAGATTATCATTTCAGTCCAAAATATTGTTTACCTATTTGCTCTTACTGCTGTTTACCGTGGTTATTTTTGCCATCTGCTATATACAAGGGGTTTCCTCGGCCCTTACCTACAACATTGAATACATGAAACAGACTAACCAGCAGAAAAATATGAACTTAGATATTGCCATGGGAAATAACAGTTCCTTAAATCTTCTGCATCTGATCGATCCCAAGGTAAATGTCATACTCCATGAAAAAGTCAGCAATATGACCCCAAAAGACCGTTATGAAAGAGACTATTATATGCAGACCGTTCTTAAAATGCTTACGGTCATCAATCCCCATGTACAAAGAACGACTCTCCTTACATCTGCCGGAGACACCTATTGCAGCATAAACAATATATCAGAGGATTATATTGGACATGCCTGGAAAACCATAGAAAGCATTGATTGGAAAACCAAGAGCCAGAAATACTATACAATCCCTTATCCGCAGAAAATAGGGAATTCCGGCTATTCCCTGGTAACGGTATACCACCAGCTTTCGGATATCGGCGAGTATAAAACCTATGGATATCTGCTGGCAGACTTAGATTTCGGATCCATTGCAAAAGATTTTAATTCCACTGACGCTGCTGATGGCCTGGCCTCTTCCTTTGCTATTGTATACAAAAACCAGGTCATCTATAATTCCAGAAACGCTTACATCAATCTGGAGACCGGCCTTTCTGAGAAGGATAAGCAGGAAACCTTTCCTGATCTGGAGCAGATTGAAGCCTCGGGAAGGGGATCAGGAGAGATCTATCTCCAGGATACGCTCTGCATTGCCGCTGTTTTAAAAAACAAGTCCACCGGCTGGTATCTGGTGCAGTATATCCCAAAGCAGCGGCTGGTTAACGCCAGCATGGAAAGTATGCTCAATGTCATGGCATGGGTGATGCTTATCCTGACTGCAGCGGGAATTTTAAGCTTTGTATTATCCAAGCAGGTCAGCCGGCCCATTAAGGCACTGGCAGAAACCATGAGCCAGGCAAGGCAGGGAGAAGTAAAGCTTTTTAAGGGATTAGCGCCCAGGGAGGATGAAATCGGCAACTTAATTGAAATCTATAATGAAATGGGAACAAGGATCAATGACAGCATTACCAAGCTGTATATTATGCAGATAAACCAAAAACAGACAGAGCTTAAAATGCTTCAGTTCCAGATCAATCCTCATTTTTTGTATAATGCACTGAACACAGTTACAGCCATTGCCAGGCTGGAAGAAATTGAAGAAATCCCTGCAATTACCGAAAGTCTGTCGGATATGTTCCGCTATAACATAAAAGGGACTGATTTTGTAACGATCAAAGATGAAGTGATTCAGCTAAAGAACTACATCCGCATCCAATCCATCCGGTTTCCCGGACGTTTTGCGGTGGAGTATGATATCCCAGACGAATACGAAAATAATGGAGTTATTAAATTCATTCTCCAGCCCATTGTGGAAAACTCCATTCAACATGCGTTTAATGTAAAACGGGACCAGGACTATTTAAAGATCTCCCTATCGCCGGATTCGGAAGATTATCTTTTGGTCTCCATATACGATGACGGGTGCGGTATGCCAAAAGAACAGGTGGATGAATTAAACCAGGCGTTATGGAAAACAAAAACCAACACCCTGTTGGGAGAAGATGGAAAAGGCATTGGGTTAGCCAATGTTAATGCAAGGCTAAAAAACTTTTATGGGGAAGATTGCGGAATTGTGGTGGAAAGCCTGTATGGAAGCTTTACCTGCATTCATATGCGGATAAAGAGAAATAGGGAGGGATAGAATGAAGGTCATCATTGCTGAGGATGAGTATTACGCCAAAAAAATGCTCGTTAAGCTTTTAACTGATATCAATATGGATATCACCGTATGTCTGGAAGCCGAAACCGGGAAACAGGCCGCAGATTATCTTGCCGGCAAGGAGGCTGATCTTGTAATTACCGATATCCGCATGCCGGAGATGGACGGGTTATCTCTTGCAAAATATGTGGAAGAAAACTGCCCGGTAACGGATGTGATCATCGTAAGCGGTTATTCGGATTTTAACTACGCCAGGGAAGCGATGAAATATGGGGTGCGGTATTACCTTACAAAACCGGTAAAACCTGAAGAACTGGAAAAGGCCATATGGGATATTACAAAAACCAGGGAAGACAAAAGAAGGCTCCTTGAAAAACAGGTGGACCTAAGGCTTTTGCAGGAATCCCTCCAATATGTGAACATCTCCGGCATTCTGGCAAACAAGGCTTTGATGGATACCTTTCGCGATCTGTGCGGCGGACAGCTAAAGGACCTCTCCTATCAGATGCTCTTATTGCAAGGAAAACAGCGTATGAGCCGGGAAGATGCAAAAAGGCTGGCAGAATTCCTGGAATCAGCTTCAGATCATACCAATATCCAGGTATTTTATTTTCAGCAGCCGGACGAGGTGATTGCCATGAACTTTGGCAGACAGGAGATGCTGACGGATAAAAAACTTTTACTCCGGCTGAAGCAGGAGCTGCCCCAATGGGAACTGGAGATTACCTGTGGGATCAGCAGGATTTACAAAGGGGAAGAACTGCTTGGGGATGCCTATCGGGACTGCGTTTATGCCATCAATGGAAGACTGCTTGAGGAAAAGAACAGAGTGTTTGAATATGAATCGGAGCTTTCCATGGAACAGATCCTGACACAGCAGGAGGAGCTGGCAATTTACGAAAGTGTGATGAAGGGAAGCTACCCCCAGGCAGAGGCTGCTCTCTGTCAGTTTTTTGAAAGATGCAGGTCGGGAAGCTGGAATGTATATTCCTTATACAGCGGTATTATGCAGATTTTTTCTGTTATCAGCAGAGCCTATTGCAGCAGGGAGGCTTCCACGGAATCAGAAGAGGTAAACCGGTACCTTTTATTTTCCTTTAAATCAGATCTTTATCAGTTCCGGACCAGACAAGAGCTTTTGCGGTATATGCTGAAAATTCTGGAAAACACCTGCGGCTCCCAGGAGGGAAAAGGAAGCATCATCGAGGAAATCAAGAATTACGTATCCTTAAATTTCCGGTACGAAATCTCCCTAAATGAATTGGCTGCCCATAAATATTTTATGAATTCCAGCTACTTAAGCCGTCTGTTTAAATCAGAAACAGGGATGAATTTTTCCAAGTACCTGATCACCTACCGTATGGAACGGGCAAAGGAGCTTTTAAAGAATACGGTCTTTAAGATAAACGAGATTGCCGATTATGTAGGCTATAATGATACCTCTTATTTTATCCACACCTTTAAACGCCTTTACCAAATAACCCCCGAGCAATATCGCGCCCAGGAAGAAAAAAGGTAAAAAATGTTTTACGAAACATCTCAGATACCTTATATAGGAGTCCACGATTTGTTTTGTATACTGGTACTACCAAATAATAAGGAAACAGAAAGGGCGAGATGATGTATATGAAAACGAAAAAAGTGTTGGCAGTTGGTTTTACCTGCGCCTTAGCAGCGGTATTGGCAGCAGGATGCAGCCGAACAGACAAAAGCTTAAGCAAAAGTTCCGATTCCGGAGTTGCACATCTGGAATTTTTCTCTTCAAAAATGGAAAATGTATCCACCATGCAAAAGCTTGTGGACAAATTCAACCAACAGAATACCGATGTCCAGGTTACCTTAAATTCCCCGGCAGATGCTGGAACTGTATTAAAAACCAGGATGACCAAGGATGATTTGCCGGATATCATCGCCTATGGAGGAGACAACACCTATACGGAGCTTACAGAAGCAGGAATCTTACTGGATTTAAGTGACTTAGAGGTTTTAAAAACCATAAACAGTTCTTATATGCAGATGGTCTATGATATCAATGGCGATAAGGAGGAAAAGGCATACGGCGTCCCATTTGCTGCCAATGCTTCCGGAATAATCTATAATGCAGATCTGTTTCAGAAAGCAGGTGTAACGGTTCCTGAGACCTGGGATGAGTTAATGGAAGTATGCGAAAAACTGTCCGCAGCAGGAATCCAGCCCTTTGAGTTAAGCTTTAAGGACAACTGGACCATCCTTCCCTCCTGGAACTCCCTGGCACCGGCAACACAGCCCCAAGGGTTTTTAGAGGCAAAGAAAGAAGGAACGGCAACCTTTTTAGGCACTCATGAAGAGGTTTTGAAAAAGTACAGCAAGCTGGTGGATTATGCCCAGACAGATTTTATGGGAACTTCCTATGATGACGGCAACCGCAGCTTTGCCAATGGCGGAGCCGCAATGCTGATCAACGGCGTTTGGACCGTACCGGAAATCAAAAAAACCAATGAATCCATTAATCTTGATATGTTTGCTTATCCGGCAACCAATGACAAAAGTAAAAACAAAGTTGTATCAGGTATTGATGTTATGCTTATGGTAACAAACCAATGCAAAAACCCGGAAGCTGCCAAGCGCTTTGTGGCATTTATGTTAGAACAGGAAAACAGCCAGCTTTACATAAGCGAACAGTTTGCATTTTCACCTGTGGAAGGGGTTGTGCAGAAAAATGCTTCGGTGGCCGGCCTTGCCAAAGATATTGCCGATGGAAAGGTTACGGATTTTGTAGACCATTATTATCCCAACGGCTATAATCTGTCAGCGATTTTATCCGAGTTCTTTTTAAACAGGGCAAACGGTATGGATGAAAACGAGAACATTGCCGCAATACTGAAAAAATGTGATGAACAGTATGATATCCTCAATACCCGGTAAATCAGGCAAAAGGAGGATAACGCGTTGAAAAATCATAGAAATAACCATATCAGTCCAGCGTTCTATCTTATGGTAGTTCCCATGGCGGCACTGTTCTTTTTATTCCATACGGTCCCTTTTTTAAAGGGTATCTTTTACAGCTTTACCAACTGGAAGGGCTATGGGAACTGGGAATTTATCGGGTTTAAAAATTTCCTGCAGTTTTTTACGGATCCTTCCATAAAGCAGGCCTATGGTTTTACCTTTCAGTTTGCATTTACCGCCACTGTCCTTGTCAATGTTTTAAGCCTGGCGCTGGCATGCGGGCTCAATGGAAAAATTCTGGGAAGGAATTTCTTAAAGGCACTGTATTTTCTCCCATATATGCTGGGAACCCTGATCATCGGTTTTGTATTTAATTTTATCTTTGGCAATATCATTCCAGGGTTTGGAAAAATGGCGGGTATGGATGGGCTGAGCGTAAACATCCTTGGAACCAGCAAAGCATGGCTGGGGGTTTTGTTTGTTACTGTCTGGCAAGCCATGGCATTTAACACCATGATTTATCTCTCCGGCCTTCAGACGGTGGATAAGGATATTTATGACGCCGCATCCGTAGACGGCGCCGTTGGCCTCCAGCGGTTTATCAAGATCACCTTCCCGTTAATTGCTCCCTTTTTTACCATCAATATGGTATTAAGTGTCAAGAGCTTTCTCATGGCATTTGACCAGATCATGGCAATGACAGGGGGAGGGCCTGGAACCGCAACCACTACCATCTCCATGTTGATTTATAAGAGAGGATTTGACGGCGGACAGTTTGCCTACCAGTCGGCCAATGCCGTTATTTTATTCTTGGTTGTGGCATCAATTTCCGTATTACAGTTGAAGATATTAGAAAAAAGGGAGGCGAAAATAAACTGATGGAAGGAAAAGAAAAGATCAATTGGCCCCTGACAATCCTTCTGGCGGCAATCGCTGTTCTGGTTATCCTGGGCCCCCTTTATATTACGGTGGTAATTGCCTTGAAATCACCGTCGGATATGGAAAATGTACTGGCGCTTCCGTCTTCCCTCCACTTTGAGAATTTTTCAAAGGCATGGGAACTGACCGACTATCCCAGAAAGTTTTTCAACACATTTTTTATTACAATCATTAATCTGGTGTTTACCATCCTGACCAATTCCATGGTGGCTTATGCCATTATACGTAATAAGGATAAAAGCAGGTTTTTTAATCTCATGTACTATTATTTTATCAGCGCCATGTTTATCCCTTTTAATGTGATTATGCTTCCTCTGGTAAAACAGGCCTCATCCTTTCATTTGGATAACATCTATGGCATCACTTTGATTTATATTATTTTCGGACTTCCCATGAATACATTTCTTTATTCGGGATACATCAAATCTCTGCCCGAAGCATTGGAGGAGGCAGCAAGGATTGACGGGGCAGATACGTTTCAGACCTTTTGGCGCATTATATTTCCCCTTCTTAAGCCAATGAGCGCTACGGTGGCAATCCTGTCCTTTATGTGGACCTGGAATGACTTCCTGATGCCCCTGGTTTTGCTCAGCGATGCAAGTCAGCAAACCCTGCAGTTGGCCCAGTATGTATTTAAAGGCCAGTTCTCTACACAGTATAATCTTGCCTTTGCCTCGTATTTAATGGTGCTGCTGCCGATTTTAGCGGTATATGTTTTTTGTCAGAAATGGATTATCGCAGGAGTTACAAGCGGTTCTGTAAAAGCTTAAGAAAAGGGAGAAAAAAATGGACAGAAAATGGTGGAAACAGGCGGTGGTATATCAGATTTATCCCAAAAGCTTTCAGGACAGCAATGGTGATGGGATCGGAGACCTTCAGGGGATTATCTCCAGACTTGATTATTTGGAAAAACTGGGGGTAGATGCACTTTGGCTCTCCCCTGTGTATTGTTCCCCTCAGGATGACAATGGTTATGATATATCCGATTATCAGGATATTGATCCCATGTTCGGGAGTTTAAAAGACATGGAAGAACTGATTGAAAAGGCAGGCAGGCGTGGGATCCGCATTATCATGGATCTTGTTTTAAATCATTCTTCCGATGAACATCCATGGTTTATAGAGGCGAAAAAAAGTAAGGATAACCCCTATCATGATTATTATGTGTGGAGGGATGGGGTGGAAGGAATTACTCCAAATGGCTTAAGGGCTGCTTTTGGAGGCCCTGCCTGGGAGTGGGTTCCTGAACTTGGACAATACTATTTCCATCAGTTTTCAGTAAAACAGCCGGATCTTAACTGGGAAAATCCAAAGGTACGACGGGAAATCCGGGATATGATCCTTTGGTGGATGGAGAAAGGGGTAGGCGGATTCCGGCTGGATGTCATTGACTGTGTGGCAAAGGATCCGGACCGGCTGATCACAGCAGATGGGCCAAAGCTCCATGAATTTATACAGGAATTAAGCAGGGATACCTTTCAGAAAGGGGATCTTGTTACGGTAGGGGAAGCATGGAGTGCAAATCCAGAAAATGCCCTGATTTACAGCAATCCGGATGGAAGTGAGTTTTCCATGGTATTCCAGTTTGAGCATATCTGCCTTGACCAGAAAAAGGGGGGCGAAAAGTGGGACTTAGCCCCTCTTCCATTCCTGGAATTAAAGCATGTCTTATCCACCTGGCAGGAAGCCCTTTACTGCAAAGGCTGGAACAGCCTGTTCTGGAACAACCATGATCTGCCGAGAATTGTGTCCCGCTGGGGAAATGATAAGGAATACCGGGCAGAATCTGCCAAAATGCTGGCAATACTCCTTCACGGAATGCAAGGTACCCCTTATATCTACCAGGGCGAAGAACTTGGGATGACCAATGTAAGGTATGATATGGAAGATTACCGGGATATAGAGATTTTAAATATATACCGGGAAAGAACCGGGGCCGGATATAAAAAAGAGGAGGTCATGGAGTCTATTTATGCAAAAGGCCGGGATAATGCCAGAACGCCCATGCAGTGGAATAAGGACAGAGAGGCCGGATTTACGGAGGGAACCCCATGGCTTAAGGTGAATCCAAACTATTGGGAAATCAATGCAGAGGCTGCGCTGGCAGATGAAAGCTCTATTTTTCACCTTTACCGGAAGCTGATTAGGTTAAGAAAAACCTATGACATATTCGTAGATGGGAAATACCAGCTCCTGATGCCGGAGGATCCCGATATATTTGCCTATACCCGTACACTGGAAGGAATCACTTTGCTTGTAATATGTAACTTTTTCCATAAAACGATTCATTTGCAGCTTCCAAAAGAGCTTGACCGTGAGAAAAAACAGTTGATCAGCTCTTATATGGATGAAGGCCTGGCAAATGTACTCAGGCCGTATGAAGCCAGAATGTATCTGATCAGGAATTAAAAATAAAAAGAACTGGAAAGGTGGCCCTCCATAAAACAGTATAAGAAAACTATATTGTTTATGGGAAACTGCCAAGTAAAATGTCTAAAACAAGCGTATCGTTCTAATGGGCGATACGCTTGTTTTTATCTTCTCTGTCCATATAAATAGATGGACATTATAAAATCAAATAAAGTCAGACATCAGGGTTTATTAATGGGAGGGCAAAGCAATATTCCAAAACGGAAAGGAAATTTACGGTTATGCCGTAAATGTTGACATTGCTCCCGCAAAAGAACTTATATCTCCGCACCCCGTGTGTTAATAATCTTTCGCAAATAGCCATAAAATTAATATTTGTCCATGGATCGGTAACCACTGACAGCACCCCAGCTTTAAGTGCACAGAAAAAAAGACAAGCTGTCAGGTACTTCCTTTCAGCCTGTCTTTCAGTCTTAAACCTCAGTCATAATAAACATATCATAAATTGCCTTGATCGCTTCCTCAAAATCTGCGTTCTTCACGCCAATGATAATGTTGAGTTCGCTGGAGCCCTGGTCAATCATTTTAACGTTTACCCTGGAATGGGCAAGGGCCGAAAAGATTCTTCCGGCAGTTCCTCTGGTCGCCTTCATGCCCCGGCCTACCACAGCCACCAGCGCAAGGTCTGATTCCATCTCAAGGAAATCAGGCTCTACTGCCCTGTGGATCCCTGCGATAACGGACTGCTCATATTCTTCAAATTCTGACTGATGAACAAAAATGGTCATGGTATCGATTCCCGACGGCATATGCTCAAAGGAAATGCCGAACTTTTCAAATACCTCCAGCACCTTTCTCCCAAAACCAACTTCAGCGTTCATCATGGCCTTTTCAATATTAATGGAGCAAAAGCCCTTCTTACCCGCAATTCCCGTAATGGTATAATGAGGCTTTTTGCAGGTGCTTTCCACGATCAGAGTCCCTTTGTCCTCAGGCTTATTGGTGTTCCGGATGTTGATGGGAATTCCTTCTTTTCTCACCGGGAAAATGGCATCCTCATGAAGGACGCTGGCTCCCATATAGGCAAGCTCTCTCAGCTCCCGGTATGTAATGGTCTCAATAACCTCCGGATTCTTGATGATCCTGGGATCCGCCACAAGGAAACCGGAAACATCCGTCCAGTTTTCATACATGTCCGCATGAATGGCCTTTGCAACAATGGAGCCAGTTATATCGGAACCGCCTCTTGAAAAGGTCTTTATGGTTCCGTCCGGCTTTGATCCGTAAAAGCCCGGGATCACCGCTCTCTCCACATGCTCCAGGCGTTCACCAAGCTCCTTATTGGTAAGCTCCGCATTAAAACAACCATCTGCATCAAAAAAGATCGCTTCAGCCGCGTCAATGAATTCGTAGCCTAAGAATTCCGCCATCACCATTCCATTTAAGTACTCTCCTCTGGAAGCCGCATAATCACGCCCTGCCTTTTTAAGGAAATTTTCTTCAATGGTTTCAAACTCATGATCCAGATTCAAATTCAGATCAAGTCCGTCAATAATTTCCATATAGCGTTCCTGAATCTTTTCCAGATTTTTTTTGTAGCTCTTGCCCTCTGCCGCAGCATCATAGCACTGATACAGCATATCCGTGACCTTTTCATCCTTGTCATTTCGTTTGCCCGGCGCAGATGGAATCACAAACCGCCTGCTTTTATCTGCACGGATGATGTCACCTACCTTTTTAAACTGTTTTGCGCTGGCTAAAGAGCTTCCTCCAAATTTCACAACTTTTTTCATAGCCTCTTTCTCCTTTGATTCAGGTTATTATCCATATTTAACGGAAATAATATCCTAATTACAGGTGGCTGTCAAGTATTTTCTCCCACCGGTCCATAATTTCCCACTTAAGAACCTTCCATCCTTTTTCCTGATTTCACTTCCAGGCGGCCACAGCAAACATGACGGCCCTTGACGAAGCAGAAGGTTTTGTATACTGGTGATTCCATCTCCCAATGCCCAGAAGTTTTTCTAAATCCCTGTAGCAACAGACACTTGCCGCTCCTTCTTTCCAAAGTTTTACCATGTCCCACTCTGGACGGTCCGTCCTGGTGATTTCCAAATCACGGGCTATAAAATTCCTCATTTTCAGTTGCTCCAGGCTCTGGCTGGGATGGCTGGGCGTCTCTCCTCTTGCATCTGACTCATTAAACGCCTTTCCATAATTGGAGTCCATATTCAGCAGTACCCCTCCTGGCCGGAGGACCCGCATCATTTCCTCATAGGCCCTGGAGGCATCGGGCAGCACCCAGGTAACATTTCTCGTAACGATGAAATCAAAGGCTTCATCGGAAAAACCCATATTTTGAATGTCCATGTGCAAAAATGAAATGCGGTCATGTCCAGTATCACGGGCATTTTTAGCTGCCTGCCGGAGCATGTCCTGGGAAAAGTCCACACCCGTGACCTCACACCCTAATTCCGACAGCAGCATGGAAAAAAAGCCCGCGCCGCATCCGGCATCCAAAGCCTTTAAAGGTGCTCCGGTTTCCGGCATGTTTTTCCTTAAAAATTCCTTAAAAGCCGGGTAAAGGGGGGACTCATAATCCTGCATCCGAAGCTGGGAAAATTCCTCCGCCCTCTGGGACCAGTAAGAATGGGAAAGCCTTTGTATATTTTCCTGTTTTTCCATATTTAATCCTCATCAATTCTTCCCGGAATACAAATACTCCGTTTTCCAAAGGTCATAACATTTACTTCTATCTGATAAAGCTCCTTCATGTTCCGGCTGGTAACCACGTCGGCGGCCGGTCCCGTCTTAACAATTCCCCTGTCTTTCATTATAGAGGTTTTCCCTTTTAATTCCAGTGCATGATCGGGAAAATGGGTTGTCATAATAACTCCCAGCCCCTCCTTCTGAAGCTTTCCAATCAAATGGATAAAGCGGTACTGGTTCCCAAAATCCAGATGAGAGGTAGGCTCGTCTAAAATCAAAACCTCAGGCTCCTGGTTTAAGGCGGCGGCTATCATTACAAGCTGCCTTTCCCCGCCGGAAATATCCGTATAGGGCTTATCCCTCAGATGGCCTATATTTAAAAATTCCAGCCGATTCATGGCAGAGTCTTCCTCCGTCTTTCCCGGGGTAGAGAAATAGCCGATTCTGGACGTTCTGCCCATGAGGACTACCTCTATTACGGAGAAGGGAAAGGCGGGCACATGGCTCTGGGGAATGTATGCGATTTTCTGGGCCAGCTTTCTGGCGGAATAGCTTTTCAAAAGCTTTCCGTCAATCAGAATCCTGCCTTCTTTTGGCTTATACTCCCCGATGATGTTTTTTAGTAAGGTGCTTTTCCCCGTGCCGTTTGCTCCCAACAGGCAAAAAATTTCCGGTGATTCATAGGATAAGGACACGTCCTCAAAAACATTTCTTTTCCCGTCGTAACTGAACGTAAGGTTTTGTATCTCCAGCTTCATTACCAGCTCACCTTCCTCTTATATATAAAGTAAATAAACAAGGGAACTCCGATAATGCCTGTAATCACACCGATGGGGATTTCTACGGCCGTCAGGGCCCGGCAGATATCGTCAATCACCAGGAGATAGCAGATACCTAATGAGGCGGAAACGGGAATGATCCGCCTAAAATCAGGCCCCGTAATCATGCGGGTCAGATGAGGAATGACGATTCCCACCCAGCCGATGATGCCTGAAATGCTCACCACCAAGGCCGTCAAGACGGAGCAGGCAACAAGAGCAATTCCCCTCTCCCGCCTTACGTCAATGCCAAAAGATTTTGCCTCCTGATCCCCCATACTTAAGACATTTATCTTCCAGCGGAAAAGGAAAAGGAGGACCATTGCCATGGAATAAAGGGGAAGGATTGTCAGGATTTTCACGTAACTGATCCCCGAAAGAGAGCCCATGAGCCAGAATACAATGGCCGGAAGCTTGTCAAAGGGGTCCGCCACAAATTTTATCAGGGACACCAAAGAGGAAAACAGGGAACCCACCAGCATTCCTGCCAGAATGAGAGTGACCGTGTTTTTTTGTCCCCTCATGGACAGGAAAAAAGTCAGGCCCACAGCAAAAAGGCCGAAGAAAATGGCGGTCATCTGGATTTGCATGGAAGAAAAAGCGAAAATAATGGCTAATCCGGCCCCAAACCCTGCCCCATTGGAAACTCCCAGCGTATAGGGGGATGCGAGAGGATTTTTAAACAGCCCCTGAAACACCGCACCGGAAACGGAAAGACCGGCCCCCACCAGGGAGGCTCCTATCACCCGGGGGAAACGTACCTGCCACAGCAATCCGGCGGCCATGGAATCAGAAACCAGCTCCTGCCCAGTTATCCGCCCGTAAATGATTTTTATAATATCAATAGGGCCGATATGATACGGCCCTATTGTCAATGATATAAGGATACAAAATACAGGAAGAAGAAATATTACAATTCCCGTCACATTTTTTAAAACAGATTTTTCTTTCATAGGCTTCACATGATTAAATGGAGCCGTTAAAATCTACACCGTAGAAATTTTTGTAAAAGGCTTTGGCTCTTTCCAAAACCACATCTTTGCTGATTTTATCAGGATAGAACTGGGAAGCCAGCCACAATTCACCCAGGGCAATGGAATCCGTATCCGGATTTCCCCAAGGCTTTGTCCAGTAGGGAGCCAAAAGGACGTGGTTTTCCTTGACCGCTTTCAGTTCCTTATATTTTGCATCGGCGGTGATGTGATCGTATACGTCCTTATATCGGTCCTGTACAATAATCACATCAGGGTTCCATTCCGCCAGCTTTTCAAAGGTATAAGGCTTATAGCCCTGGATTTCCTTGGCTGCCACGTTGATTGCACCTGCCCTCAAAAGCTGGGAGCCCACATACTTGTCATTGCCGTAGGTCTGTTCTCCTTCATTGGCAATAAATACCTTGACTCTCTGGTCATCCGGTATACTGCCAACGGCGTCATCCACCAGTTTGCGGCTTTCCAGGCAGAAATTCCATATGGCATCCGCTTTTGAATCGGTCCCGGTCAATTTTCCCAGGGTCTTTACCGCCCATTCACAGCCATCCGTATAAGCCTTGTCTGCATCGGAAAGCCTGGGACTCTGAGCCTCTGCCTGCATTCCCTCTCCTCGTAAGGAAACTACCACCACCGGAATTCCCAAATCCTTTAATTGCTGAATGGCTTCCGGCTTTGCCTGGGAGGCTGCAATGACCACATCCGGCTTTAAGGCCGCGATTTCCTCCACATTCCACTCCGTTAAATCGCCTGGTGTGGGAAGGCTGCCAATGCCTGGGAATACGGTTTCCATATAAGCGCCTAAATCCTTTTTCCAATTTTTTTCCGTAGCTACTACCTTGTCCTGGGCTCCCAACTGTGCCAGAATGTCCAGAGAATGATGCTGCATGACCACCATGCGTTCCACCGGAATATTTACTGTCACTTCATTGTCTGCCTGGTCCTTAAAAGTCCAGCTTTCCTGCCCGGCAGCTTTCTGGGATTCCTTTTGAGTCTCCGTCTGGGCCTCTGTCTTTGACTGCTCCATTTCTGCCGCCGTGGAGGACTGGGCCGCTGTCGTCTGCGGAACACTTCCCTCTTTCTTTCCGCAAGCAGTCAAAAGAAAAAGAGCAGCAAGAATCAGAACGACCACTTTTAACCTGTGTTGTTTCATAACATTTCTCCCTTCGTAATTAAGAAATCAACATCCCCCGTTTCGGCAGGCGGCTATAACGCCAAGCAACGGACAACCACAGGCTCAAAGGACAGGGAAGTTTCGATATAAGTATAGAATTACATCGGAAAAATGTCAATCGCCACTTTACAAATTGATGATGTCAATGAATTTTACTGTTCCAACGCCTCCATTTCCTCATTCACAGCTTCCTCACAGGAGCGCATTGCCAGGATGGTCTTCTCAAACAGTTCATCAAGAGTCCAGCCCAGGTTTTCTGCGCCTGATGCGATCACTTCCCTGGAACAGCCTGCCGCAAACCGCTTGTCCTTGTATTTTTTCTTAAGGCTGGAGACCTCTAAATCCATAACGCTTTTTGAAGGGCGCATCCTGGCCGCCGCTCCGATGAGCCCGGTCAGTTCATCCGCCGCAAACATGATCTTTTCCATTACATGCTCCGGCTTTACCTGGGAACAGATGCCGTAGCCATGGCTGCATATGGCGTGGACCAGTTCTTCCTCCGCCCTGATTTCTGCAAGAAGCTCCGGGGCCTTTGTACAGTGTTCCTCCGGGAATTGTTCAAAATCCACATCATGAAGAAGTCCTGCGATTCCCCAGAATTCTTCCCCTGACCCAAATCCCATTTCACCTGCATACCAGCGCATCACCCCTTCCACGGTCAGACCGTGAAGCAGATGAAACGGTTCCTTATTATATTTCTTAAGTAACTTCAGTGCCTGTTGTCTTGTAATTGCTGTTTTCATAGCTCCTCTTTTCTCCTTTCCTATTTGCTGCCCATGCTCTTTGGACATAAAGGGATACCTGAAGGGTGCTTCCATATTTAAAAAGACCCTATGCTGCTTTCTCCTGATACAAGGATTCCGTTTTCTTCCAAAAGCCTTGCGGTCACACCGCTTCCCGGAACCTTTGTCCCTGAAAACGTCCCATCATAAATGGATCCATGACCGCAGGACGGACTCCGCTCCTTTAAAATCGCCCGCTTACAGCCATAAAGCCTGGCAAGCTTCAAGGTCTCTTCTGCTCCCTTTAAAAAGCGATCCGTCACATCTTTTCCTGACCGGTCCATCACACGGATTCCATTATGATTCCTGTTTTCACCACAAACAAGCTGCTCCGCAGGCTCTCTGGGCGTTCCCAGACCTCCAAGCTGCTCCGGGCAGACCGGTATGAAGTTGTATTTTTCCATAAGCCTGATAAGGCCCTCCTGCCTGCCGCTTCCGCCGTCATAGCGGCAGTTAATTCCAAGCAGACAGGCGCTCACCAATATGTTTTCTTTTTCCCCGCTCATTTTCTGCCTCCTTTTATAAATCCTGATGCATCAAAATGTAAAACCTCGCCATATATAAACAATTCATGTTTATTTCTCTAAAATTTTATAGGTTTTCACATCTTTGTGTAAAAAAACATCCCCCAGGCAAAAGCCCAGAGGACACCTTTTCTTAGTCTTTTTATTATAACATAGGCAACAAAATTTGCAATATTTTTAAAGTTTAAAATATTTTACCAGGATATAAAAAGCTGGTTTGAAAACACTAATAATTACCTATATTTTACAGGTTTACTTATAGATGTTTTCTATAAATAAAGAGGGAAAAACCTCCTGTTTAAGCGGAAAAGGCCGTGTTCTAATTTTTTTTGTGTATGGCTAAAATTTTTTTATATTTTTATGGAATATGAATTGTTTTTGAATCACTTATATGTTAATATGAATGGGGAAGAAGAAATAAAAAACGCCATTTTTTATCAAAATTATATAAAAATAGTATTGTTAAAAAAAATGTGCGGGATTATATAATATCAACAAGAAATAAAGAGAGAGAGGTATTGATATGTTTGTAGTAAATGTCAACGGTAAGGATTACCAATCAGAAGAAGATTTAGCATTAATGGATTTTCTCCGTTACAAGCTTGGTATCACCTCCGTTAAAAACGGATGTAAGGAAGGTGCCTGCGGGACATGTACCGTAATTGTAGATGGTAAGACCGTCCGCGCCTGCGTACTGAAACTATCCAGGCTGGAGGGGAAAAAGGTTCAAACCATCGAAGGGTTTACACAGAGAGAAAGGGATGTCTTTGTCTATGCCTTTGCTGCAGCAGGAGCCGTACAGTGCGGATTTTGCATTCCGGGCATGGTGATCAGCGGCAAATGCCTGATTGATCAGAATCCGGATCCAACCAGAGAGGATGTAAAGCAGGCGATCCGTACAAACATCTGCCGCTGTACAGGCTATACAAAAATAGAAGACGGTATTTTGCTGGCAGCAAAAATGCTCAGGGAAAATGCTGAGGTTCCTGAATTAAAACAGACCGGTAAAGTAGGGGAAAGAACCTGCCGTGTGGATGCAGAGGCAAAAACACTGGGTACCGCCAATTATGCAGATGACTATTATCTGGAAGGCATGCTTTACGGAAAGAATGTGTTCAGCAAATATGCACATGCTAAAATTAACGGGATCGATGCCAGCAAGGCTCTTGCGATGCCCGGCGTAATCGCTGTTTATACGGCAAAGGACATACCCGGAGACAGGTATATCGGTCATCTGGCACACGACTGGCCCGGCATGATCGATGTAGGCGAAGAAACAAAATGCTGCGGCGACACCCTTGCCATGGTCGTGGCTGAAACAATGGAACAGGCAATAGCGGCAGTTAAAGCCGTAGAAATAGATTATGAAGAATTAGAGCCAATCCGCTCCCCAAGAGAAGCCATGGTTCCAGGCGCTCATCAGGTTCATGGCGAAGGCTTTATGCAATTTGGCAAATTCAGAATTCCCGAAAATAACCTTCTTGACCATGAAGAGGTAAAACGTGGTGACGCGGAGACAGCTCTTGCAAATTCCAAGTATATCGCGGAAGGCACCTTCTATGTTCCTCCCACAGAGCACGCTTTCATGGAACCGGAAACTGCTGTTGGTATTCCTGATGGCGACGGAGTAAAGGTAATTACCGGATCACAGGGTATTTATGATGAACATCACGAATTAAGTGCATATCTTGGTATCCCTATGGAGAAAGTAAGAATACAGAGCGCTTTTGTGGGCGGCGGCTTCGGCGGAAAAGAAGATATGAGCGTACAGCATCAGGCTGCTCTTTGTGCTTATTTATCAAAGAGGCCTGTAAAAGTATCCTTCTCCCGTCAGGAAAGCATAAATTATCATCCAAAGCGTCACGCCATGGAAATCTACTGCAAGATCGGCTGTGATGAAAACGGTATCCTGCAGGGAATGAAGGCAAAGCTTCTCTCTGATACGGGAGCCTATGCTTCTCTGGGCGGACCGGTACTTCAAAGGGCCTGCACTCATGCGGGTGGACCGTATAATTACCAGAACGTGGACATTGAAGGAGATGCTTATTATACCAACAATCCTCCTGCAGGCGCATTCCGCGGATTCGGTGTGACCCAGTCCTGTATGTCAACGGAAGTTTTGATCAACCAGTTAGCGGAGCAGGTAGGAATTTCCGGATGGGAGATCCGTTACCGCAATGCCATCAGACCGGGCCAGTCCCTGCCTAACGGGCAGATCGCTGACGAAGGCACCGGTATGGTGGAAACCCTGGAAGCAGTAAAAGAAGATTTCCAAAAGTATGAGGCAGATCCCAATTATTTCGTAGGTATTGCATCTGCCATGAAGAACGCAGGAATCGGTGTGGGCCTTGCAGATATAGGCCGCTGTATCTTAAGAATACGTGACGGAAAGGTTATTACAGGCTCTTCTGCTGCTGCTATCGGCCAGGGACTTCAGACCATAACCTTACAGGTGGTCTGTCAGACCACAGGCCTTGCACCGGAACAGGTAATGGTTGGACATCCGGATACAAAATACACACCGGACTCCGGAACTACCACCGCATCCCGCCAGACCGTATTTACAGGAGAAGCAATCCACATTGCCGCCACGAAACTGAAAGAGGATCTGGATGCAGGACATTCTTTAAGTGATTTGGAAGGCAAAGAATACTACGGCGAATTTGGCTATAAAACAGATCCTATCGGCAGTGACAAGCCAAATCCGGTTAGCCATATTGCTTATGGATATGGAACACAGCTTTTTGTTATTGACCACGAAGGAAAAGTCGTAAAGGTAATCGCAGCTCATGACATAGGCAAAGCCATCAATCCTCTTGCCGCAGAAGGACAGGTAGAAGGCGGTGTTGCAATGGGTCTTGGTTATGGACTGACAGAGGACTTCCCCTTAAAGGACGGCATTCCTCAGGCTAAGTTAGGTACTTTAGGACTCTTTAAAGCACCTCAGATGCCTCCTATCGACGTACGGTTCATTGAAAAGAATCCATCTGATGTAGCATTTGGAGCAAAGGGTGTCGGTGAGATCGTATGCGTCATGGGAGCGCCTGCTTTGCAGAATGCTTACTATAAAAAGGATGGCGTATTCCGTTACAAACTTCCTCTGGAAAATACCTTCTACCGTAAACCAAAGCCTGCAAAATAAAAGGAACAGAGCACCTAAGATTCCTTTACAGGCGAATACCAAAAAAGGGCGGAATGAATTCCCGCCCTTTTTTATTTGCGTGAGCAATAAACCCAACGAATATGCTTGCATATTCATTGGGCCAATGACGGGGCAACTAAGAAAACACACAAGAGCAAAGGGGTAATTATATAGTGGCAGATTTTTATGAAGAATTAAAAAATGCTGACAAAAACAAGAACTTAATCAGCGTGACAATCATTGAAGGACAGGGAATGGGATCCAAAGCGTTATGGTCCAACGGGGAATTTATCTTCAGGCAGGGAGAGGAAAAAGCTTTTGATGCTTTTTCAGAGGATTTAAAAAACATTGACAAAACCCAGACCCTTAAGGCTGGGAAAAGCACTCTGTTCTGCGAATTGGTGACAGGTGAAAAATACATGGTGGTATGCGGAGCCGGACATATATCCATCCCTATCATCAGAATCGGAAAAATGCTGGGGTTTCATGTTACGGTCATCGATGACAGAGTATCCTTTGCCAATACCGCAAGAAAAGAAGGAGCCGACACCGTGATCTGCAAGCCCTTCCGGGAAGCCTTAGAAGAGATAGAGGGAAGCACAGGCCATTACTTTATCATTGTTACCAGAGGCCACCGTCATGACCAGGACTGCTTATCCCAGATCATCGGCAAGAAAAATGCCTATATCGGTATGATCGGAAGCAGAGCCAGGGTAAAGCTGGTAAAGGATTTTCTGGAAAACGAAGGAATAAACAAAGAGCTTCTGGACCAGGTCTACACTCCCATCGGATTAAAGATCAATGCCCAGACCCCGGAGGAAATCGCCGTAGCCATTATGGCTGAGATCATCCAGATCAAAAACGGAAGCAAAAAAACCTTTGGATATCCAAAGGAAATCCTTGAGGGACTCACTTCCGCGGAACTGCTGGACATGCCAAAATCCCTTGTTACCATCGTTTCCAGAAAAGGCTCCGCCCCACGGGATGTGGGTTCAAAAATGATAGTCATGGTTGACGGAAGTACCATGGGAACCATTGGCGGCGGCTGCGTGGAAGCCGAGGTGTGCACCATTGCAAGGGAAGTTGCCAGAGATAAGACTCCCGTATTAAAGAAGGTTGATATGACTCCTGACAATGCAGAGGACGAGGGCATGGTATGCGGTGGAATCGTGGAAGTTTATGTTGAGCCGGTTTTAAACTGATGATATAAGATGTCTTTTAAAAAACACAATGACATTTTCCTGAAAACATAGTATACTGTATACGATGAACTAGAATGCACGAACGAAAGAAAGGAAGGCAGCACCATGTATTGTGTAAAAAAAATCAAAGACGACTTGTTCTGGGTTGGAGGAAGTGACCGCCGTCTGGCCCTGTTCGAAAACGCCTATCCCATTCCGAAAGGGATATCTTATAACTCTTATGTCCTGCTAGACGAAAAAACCGTTCTTTTTGATACCGTTGACCGGGCCATTACCGGACAGTTTCTGGAAAATATAGAGGCAGTTCTTGGTGGACGGAACCTGGATTATATTATCGTAAACCATATGGAGCCGGATCACTGCGCCACTTTGGGAGAAGTAGTCAGAAGATATCCGGATGTAAAAGTCATCTGCAATATCAAGACAGTCCCCATTATCAACCAGTTTTATGAATTTGGCGTTGATTGCCGGGCTGTCATTGTGAAAGAAGGGGACAACTTCTCCTCAGGCAAGCATACCTTTACCTTTTATATGGCTCCCATGGTCCACTGGCCGGAAGTCATGGTTACCTATGATACCGTTGACAAGGTTCTTTTCTCTGCCGATGCCTTTGGTACCTTTGGGGCAATGAACGGAAATCTGTTTGCCGATGAAGTGAATTTTGAACGGGAATGGCTTGATGAAGCCAGAAGATACTATTCCAATATCGTAGGAAAATACGGTCCGTCTACCCAGACCCTTTTAAAGAAGATCATGGATTTGGACATTCAGATTCTTTGCCCTCTCCACGGACCTGTATGGCGTTCTGATATCTGCTGGTATATGAAAAAGTATTTCGCATGGAGCAGTTATACACCGGAAGAAAACGCTGTTATGATCGCTTATGGCTCCATTTACGGCAATACGGAGAATGCAGCCAATATCCTGGCTTGCCGCCTGGCAGAGAGAGGGATCCGCAATATCGTCATGTATGACGTATCCTCCACCCATCCGTCTGTGATCATTTCAGAAGCCTTCCGCTGCAGCCATATGGTATTTGCTTCTGCCACCTATAACGGCGGAATCTTCACCAGCATGGAACACCTGCTTTTGGATATGAAAGCCCACAATGTGCAAAACCGCACAGTCGCCCTTATGGAAAACGGTTCCTGGGGTGTCATGGCTGGCAAAAAGATGGCTGAGATCATTTCGGAAATGAAAACCATGACCATACTGGATCAGAGCATTACTTTCAAATCCTCCGTAAAAGAGGACCAGTTGACGGAAATTGCTGCTTTGGCAAATGCCATTGCAGAATCTTTAAAATAATGTAAGACAGAAAAGAGCAAGGTATCTGCCGGAAACAGCCAGATAACCTTGCTCTTACTGCAATCATAGGTGAAGTCAGAGAAATCAGACAACCCTGGTTTCTTTCTTTCCTTCCTTGATTTGTTTTGCCTGTACTTTTCTTATTCTACTCTGGAAACATGTTCAGTTGGAGCCTCCGGATCTGATTCAGTTATTTCAGAAGGCTTCCTCTTGCTTTGGCGCTCGAATTCTTCTTTTGTAAGAACATCATATACATGTACGTTCACTTCAACTACATCAAGGCCAGTCATTTCTTTCATTGTTTGACTCACCTTCTCAACAATGCTGTCAAAAACAAGGGGCATATTTTGCCCATATTCACAAATAATTTTCATATCAATTGCTGTCTGTTTTTTACCAACCTCAACGGTAATCCCTTTTGTGGAATCCTCAGTATTACGCAGTATATCTGTAATTCCTGAAATAAAATTCCCGCTCATTGCCAATATTCCCGGAATTTCACTTGCTGCCATTCCGGCAATCTTTTTAATGACCTTTTCATCAAATGTTAATGAATTGCTATGCTCCGTAATTGTATCAACATTGCTTTTTCCTTTTAATTCTGCCATTTCTAACATCCCCTTTCATTATCTTTTATTTTAAATAGGATTACAGCTTCTCCATAAATAACATTGTGTCACTTAATTTTAAACTCCCATGAGTCATTGAAAATCTCCGCCCTCCGGTTATTTGGAGATGAGCACATAGTCCTACTTATTACCTGTCTTTCCAATACTTCAGCCACTCCGGAATAGAAAGAACTTTATCTTTAAACATACCGGCTAAATATCCTGTTCCACAACAAGCCAGGATAAAAAATGTCTTTCTGAAACCAATAGTTAAAGTCAACAGAGCAAAGATCAACCCTAAAGATGTAAAAATGATCCTTCCACTGTATAGCTTCCAAAAATTCATATAATACCCCCTTTACTCCACGCGGCTGTCTTTGCCTGATTCTTTCTTCTTAATTTCATATATTTGGTTTTCATAACTGAGCTCTGTCGCCTTTACAGTGATTGAGTTAACAGTTATCCCCAAAGAAAGCTGCAACGCCGATGATATTCTATCCTGAACCGTTTCCGTCAAAGCCAGCATTTCATCCGTTTGATTCAATGAGAGCCTTACTGATATTTTTGTTTTTTCAGGATGCTTATGGATTTTTGCCCGTACTTTTGACAAATGTATTCCATCCATATCTGCAAAACTGTGTTGTGCTGTTGACTCAATGGTTTTTTTTGAAAACATTAACCGGCCCTTTTCTTTTTTGATTACAAGAAATTCAGAGCGATTCGGGAAAAGCAGTATGGCAATAAAAAGGATTAAAAAACAAATTATAATTAAAAAAGTATAGCCTGCAAAGGCAGTGCTCCATAAGGTCTGCAAATTCAATCGTTCTCTAGACCAGTCTGATAGAAACGGTAAGGGGTAAAAAAGAGAAAACATACAGACTGCACCCGCGAATCCTATTGCAACAATAATAAATAATATAACTTTTTCAAATCTCCTCATATTGTTTTCTCCTATCAATTTTACTTGAACATAAAACTATCTTCTGCAGTACATTTGTCATTGTCTTTTTCATATTCTCTTTTTTCATTCACTTTTTTCTCCATTTCCTTTGATACCTGGAAAAAACCTGGGCTTAAAATACCAATTGGAATTGCCATAATGAGAATTCCCTGATGGCTTTGCTGTTATCATTTGCACATCTTCCTGGGCCATAGAAAGGATAATCCGAATCACACAGTCGGCTGTAATCTGAAATTTTATGACATTCCCTCTAAATTAAAACTTCATAAATATCAAATACCTTATTTTGTAAATATAATACAAATCCTGGATATTTTGGAAATATATGCACTGAACATAAGTTTTCATGTCTCAAATTTTACTATTACAATAACACGCCCATTATCTTGCTATATTATTGTAATCACTTGACGAAAACAACAAATGATCGAATGATCAGTGCAGCAATTTGGATACTGCCCTGGCAAGCATACATAAGGAAGTAACAACAGGCCTCAGTAATATTAATCAGGAAAATTTTCAGTTATTATTATGGGGTACAATACAGTACTAAATTCATAATTAAGAACCATCTGTAAAATAAGCATTATAAATGAACACACATAAATTTATGCCAGACAGAACATATCAACATGGTATCATTTACTGCATAAAAAAGGGGCTGAAGGATATTAACCTTCCTGCCCCTGTCAAAGAATGTGCTATTTCTGGCTTTTCCAATACAGCACAAAGTCCTCTTATTTACTTTTTTGAGATAAGTCACTTACTTTACCCCACAATGGTAATTTAAGTCGAATCAGGCACTGCCGTCAATTCCTGTGCAGATCTCTTCTTATAATCACTGTCCCATATGGTTCTATTTCGCCTCTTCCGGAAATCTCCCCAAGCAGCATCATTCCCTCTGACAGGCTGTCTAAAAGCTTCTGTTCCAGCACAACCGGTTTTTGGCTGAAATTCTGCAAAAACAGATACTCATATTGTTCCGATTCCCTGGAAGTCACTTCAAGCGCTTCCGGTATCAGCCCTTCTGCAAGCGGTTTGATTCCGGCTTCACAAATCACCTTCCGGAATAAATCATCATAAAAATCCTGTCCGGCATCAGCACATACATAATAAGCAGTCCCCTTCCCATAGTGATTTTTTGTAAGGGCCGGATATCCCTTATAAAAATCATTTTCATATACCATTAGGGCCTCTGCCCCGTTAAGCCTTACCAGATCGCAAAGATTGCGGCACTCATACCGTTCCCCTTTTTCCCCGGATGCAGGAACCATATAATTGCTCTCCCACTCATAAAGGCCATCGATTTCCGTGCTGCGAAGCCCCATTACATCCTTCATCCCATGGGGAACGCCTCCAAGAAAGCACCGGTCTGATTCATCTGTAATTCCGGACCAATAGGTAGTCACCAATTCTCCGCCATTACGGACAAACCCTTCCATTTTCTCCTCGATTCCGCTGCGGTATAAGTAAAGCATGGGAGCCGCAATAAGCCGGTAATCTTCCAGACTGTCATCCATAGTGATCACATCCACGTCAAAACCCAGTTTTTTTACGGCACTATACACTTTTACACAGGTCTCATGGTAATAAAGCCCCTTATTTCTGGGGCCTTGTGCGTCTTCCATTGCCCAGCGGTTTTCCACATCATAGATCAGGGCTGCCTTTGACCGTACTTCTGTTCCGGCCAATTCCCCTAAAATGGCCAGCTCATTTCCTATGCGGCTGACCTCTTCAAATACCCTGGTGTCCGTTTTTCCATAATGATCAATAACAGCCCCGTGGAACTTTTCCGAGCTTCCCGGACTTTGGCGGATCTGGAAATACAAGACACTGTCCGACCCATGGGCAATGGCCTGCCAGGATGCCAGTCTTAAAAGGCCGGGTTTTTTAAGCTTACTGACTCCCTGCCAGTTTGTGCTGGTTGGACAGGACTCCATGAGCAGAAACGGTTTCTTCTTTAAACTTCTCATGAAATCATGCTGCATACCGTTGTCCCTGGCCGTAAGAATCTCCTTTTCTTTATGCCAAAGGGGATAAGTGTCCCAGGAAACCACGTCCACCGCCTGGGAAAGCTTCTGGTAATTAAGACCCTGGTAATCATACATGAAATTGGTGGTAACAGGCTGTTCTCCTCCCCCTTCCCGCAAAGCGGCTGCCTCCCACCGGGCAAAATCTGCGGTCTGATCCGTCACAAACCGCTTCCAGTCCAGATTCAGTCCATGGACCATGTTTTCTCCTATGGAAGAGGGGCTTTCCACCTGGTCAAATGACTGATAGCTGTGACTCCAAAAGGCTGTGCACCAGTTTTTGTTTAACCGGTCAATGGAGCCGTATCTCTTTTCCAGCCATTTCCGGAAAGCCTCCTGACACAAGGAACAATGACATTCCCCACCGTATTCATTGGAAATATGCCACATAAGAACTCCGGGATGAGCGCCGAACTGCTCCGCCAGTTTTTTATTGATCTTCTTTACCTTTTCTCTGTATACAGGGGAGGTGTAACAATGGTTGTGGCGTCCGCCGAAACGCTGGCGCCTTCCTGTATCATCCACCCGCAGCACCTCCGGGTACCTGTCTGACAGCCATTTTGGACGGGCTCCGGATGGGGTTCCTATAATGGTGGAGATTCCGTTTTCATAGAGCCGGTCCACCCGTTCCCTTAGCCAGGAAAAGTCAAATTCTCCCTCCTCCGGCTCCAGAAAGGACCAGGCAAACATCCCCATGGTCACCGTATTGATCCCGGCTTTTTTCATATACTCCAAATCCTTCTCAAGAATCTCAGGCTCATCAAGCCACTGCTCAGGGCTGTAATCCCCGCCGTGCCAAATGCCAAGGTTTTTCATACTTTTTTATTCCTTTCGTTATCGGTGTTTCTTTATTACTGTCCACGCTTTTTGGACATAGAGGGATACCCGTAGGGTGTTTCTTTATTACTGTCCACGCTTTTTGGACATACAAATAGTGTTTCCAAAAAATACCGCGGCCGGCTTCCAGATATGGAAATCGGCCGCAGCATCTGCTAAGATCGCGTTTTTATTTAACTGCTCCGGTGATACCCTCCGCAAAGCTTCTCTGCAGAAGGAAGAAAACAATTACCGTAGGAATGGTGCAGACCAGTACGGCCAGCATAAGAATCCCATAATCGGTCACATATCCTTCCGTTAAGTTGGCCACCAGCATGGGCATGGTAATGCTGTTGGCATCGGACATGATCACCTTGGGCCAAAGGTAACTGTTCCAGGCACTCATAAAGGTAATGGTCATGGCCGCCGCATAGGTGGAGCGCATGGTGGGTAGAAACATCCGGTAAAAAATCTGAAATTCATTTAATCCGTCAAGCCTTGCCGCCTCCATGATATCCGACGGAAAGGACCTGGCGCTCTGGCGGAACATCATGATGAGAAACGGGGTGGATATGGTAGGCAGGATAAATCCCAGGGTGCTGTTTAGCAGCCTTGCACTTGAAAACATCTGGTACAAGGGGATCATAGTCGCCGCAAAGGGAACCATCATGGCCAGCAGGATCACGCTCATGACCCTGTCTTTTGCCTTGTCATGAAAGACCTCAAACCCGTATCCTGCAATGGAACATATCAGGAGGGAAATAAGGGTCATGATGATGGAATACTTAAAGGAATTCCCAAGGGCAGTGACAACGTTCTGAGAGGCAAACAGCTTCTTTACGTTGTCAAACAGCGCAGTGCCGAACATCAGGGTCCCTCTGGACACATCCACGCTTTTATTGGTGGCCGCGACCATCATCCAATACAGAGGGAATACCGAGATCACAGAGACAATGGTCAAAAATGCATATGCAAAAAACTTTTTCCCTTTAGTCACGTTTATCACCTACCTTCATCTGTATAAACGCAAGAGCTGCTACCAAAATCAGGATTAAGTAGGACATGGAAGCCGCATACCCGAAGTTTGGCACGTACTTGAACGATATATTATAAATATAGTGGGACATGGTGATGGTGGCATTGGCCGGTCCGCCGTTGGTTAAGTTCACGGACTCGTCAAACAACTGTAGGGTGCCATTGGTTGACATAATGGCCGTCAGCAGGATGGTTGGCTTTAAAAGCGGGATGGTAATCCGGAAGAAGGACTGGAACGGAGAGGCTCCGTCAATTTTAGCCGCCTCGTACACGGAATACTCGATGTTCTGCAAACCGGAAAGATAAAACACCATGTTATAGCCCGTCCATCTCCAGATCAGGGCCAGGATGATCACGATCCTGGCGGAATTTGGATGTCCCAGGAAATTGTATCCTGTGGACAGTATCCCAAACTTTATGAGGACCATGTTTACAAGTCCATCCACTGCAAACAGGGAACGGAAAATTACCGCGTAGGATACCAGGGAGGTGGCGCAGGGCAGGAATATCGCGGTACGGAAAAGCCCCTTGAACCGAAGATCCTTATTGTTCAGCAGGGAAGCCAGGATCAGAGCCGACATCAGCATGATGGGAACCTGTATAATCAGGTAGATAAAATTGTTTTTCAGAGCCTGCATGAAAACAGGATCCTTGAACATTCTTACATAATTGGTCCCGCCTGTCCACTTCATTGCCGCACCGATGCCCGACTGAAAGGAAAGGAACAGTGCCTGGATCATTGGCAGAAAGCTCATAATTGCAATCAGGATGACCGCAGGCGTCAAGAATGCCCAGCCTGCCAGGCTTTGCTTCTGGCCTAAGGACAGCTTTTTCTTTGAATTTCCCACTAAAATACCTCCTCCCTTTTATTCTTATTTACCCATGGCAAATTTGACCGTATCTTCTGCGGTCTTGATCTCCGCTTCAACATCTGCTCCCGAAACCACCTGGGTAATGGCAGTTGCTACCGCATCACGGGCCTCATAATAATAAACACCTGTATTATTGGAAGGAACCTTTGATGCAAACTCCGTGATCTGTGCATATACCGGCTTTCCTCCGAAGAATTCCTGAGGCTCTCCATAAACCTTGCTGTCCGCTGCTGGAAGATAGGTTGCCAGTGCTCCGGACTTGGGAAGGATGGTCTCATAGAAAGGAACGCTTCCTGCGAAAGTCTTTGCCAGGAAATCCGCCGCCAGCTCCGGATTTTTGCTTCCGGCAGTCACGGCCCAACTGGAACCGCCGTTGTTGGAATAATTGGTGGTCTCATCTACTCCCTCAAGCTTGGGGATATTGGTAATGGCCCATTTGCCGGACTGGTCTTCTGCGGTCTGAATGCTTGCCATGATCCAGCAGCCGTTAATGGTTCCTCCTACGGTGCTGTTTGTCATAGTTCCCACATACTGGTCCCAGTCATTAACTTCCACAAGCACGCCGCTCTTAACAAGGGAAACATAGGTTTCCATAACCTTTTTCAGCTTGTCATTTCCAACCATGCTTGGATTCCCGTCCTTATCAAAGAGACTTCCCCCTGCGGACTGAAGCATGATCATGATTAAGTCAGACTCTCCGGCTGTACAGGATAACAGGGGTTTTCCTGTCTTGGCTAAAATCTCCTCGCCCATTTCCTGATACTTGCTCCAGGTAATGTCTGTAAAATCCGCCTCTGTATATCCGGCTTCCTTTAACACATCCGTACGATAAGCGGCAATGGCAGCTCCGTTGTCAAAGGGAACACCGTAATTTTTCCCTTCCACAACAGAGTAAGCTGTTTTAGCCTTGGGGAACTGGGAAAAATCAATTCCGCTTCCGGTTAAATCCTTAAATGCATCGGGATAGCTGATTACATTTTTCTGGAATGCATTGTCCTGCATCAACAGGATATCGGGAAGAGTATCCAGGTTTTTGGAGGTAGCGGCTGTTGTCATCTTGGTCTGGATATCAGCCCAGGGCGTCTCCACAACATTTAATTTGAAATCCGGATGGTCCTTCTGATATACCTTTGCAGCTTCCTCCATGGCATAAATATTAAACGCCGGATCCCAGCACCACACAGTCAGTTCGTTTGCGGCCTTAGCCCCGTCTCCCGTCTTCTGTCCTGCGCCCCCGGAACCTCCGCAGGCTGTCAGGGAGGCCACCATGGCCCCGGCCAGTAATATGGATGCGATTCTTCTCTTCATAGCAAAACTCCTCCTCTTTCATAAAAAATTAATTCCTTTGATTCCTTTTTTCTTTCGAAGATTTTCTCATAATCACATTATACCAACTTTTTTTGATTTAAAGCTTTTAGATTCAATTAGAAAACGGGCATATTCAATCATTTTCCCTTTATTCCCAGCCTTTTTGTGCGCTGATTTTGTAATGCAGCAGCTTTCCTTCATAATTCTCTTTGGATTTTTTCCATTGGTAGGGAGAAATATTCAGTAATTTTCTGAAATTCCGGTTAAACGCGGAAATAGAAGTAAAACCAGACTCCGCTCCAACCTCTTCCATGGATTTATCCGTCTTTTTCAGTAATTCACAGGCATTCTGAACCCGGATCAGGTTGATGTAATCCAAAGGCTTCATATTCATCCCCGCTTCAAAAACCCGGCGGAAATGGCTTTCGCTCATGCTGCATGCCTCCGCCAGACTGCTTATTTTTATTTCCTGACCATAGTGTCCGGCAATATAATCCAGGGCCTCTGCAAGGACGGCGTCCCTGCCCCTCCTGTTCTTCATAATTCGCTCCTCATCATCAGAAAGCCGTAAAAGCTCTGCCATAAAGGCATAGAGATATCCCCTTATGCTATCCTTGTAATAAGGCTTCTTATGGCGGGCCTCCTCCATGATTCCCAGGACCAGCCTGGAAAGAGCCGGGTTTTCCTCCCCCGGCAAAAGGTATCCTGTCCGGTGAAGCTTCTTTAAGATATTTTTTGGGAGCACCGGATCATATCCGTATACCTGGGATACGGTTTTTTCCAGATCAATGTACATCCACTCCCAATATCCCTTTGTCCCCTCTGCGCTGTTGGTGGTATGAGGGAGCCTTGGAGGAACGATCATCACGGAATGGCCGGAAAAAGGAACATGCTCCTGTCCCAGCACCACTTCCCCGTTCCCCCAATGGCAATATCCGATTTCCATTAGATCGTGAAAATGAAGATATTTGATCTCCTTTCCATACTCCCTGATCCAGTCCTCTCCCAAAAGAGCCAGGACCGATTCCATCTCCGGAATCCCATAGTAGCGGAATTCCACCGTCTCTCTTTGTTTCGCCACAAACGTTCTTCCCCCTTTATCCAGGCATGTCCCAAAACAGCCCTGATTTTTACCGTAAAATAGAAGCCCCCTGCCGGTACCCCTTTATCCCCCATGCCCGATACACCCGACAGTGCAAGGTGTGCTGAAGCGGGGCAGGCCCTAAAGCGGGGTGGCTCTGTCCAGGAAACATGGACGATAATAACGAAAAAACATTCCCTGCCCGGAAACAATGGTTCCCATCATGGCAGAAAATGTTCTTCTTTAGAATTATGGTTATGATACTATGGAGACTAAAGCACAAGAGAGGGTGGCGTATAAACTCTTGCCGCCAGCTCTGTATCCAGCAAATACAATCCCTTTGCATCATTTCCGAATAAATCGTATCTCTTTATGATCTCATCCGTATTTTTTTCCTCTTCGCTTTGTTCTTTTACGAACCAGTCCAGGAACTGCATGGTACGGAAGTCTTTTAATTCGTAAGCGGCTCCGTAAATATCATGAATGGAGGCCGTTACCATTATCTCATGGTCATAGGCGGTCATAGCCGGCTGGCGGAAATCCGTGTAAACAAATGCGGGAGCCTTAATATCTTCCAGCACAACCTTTTCGCCATTGTTAAGTAAATAATCCATAAAAAGCATGGCATGATCCCGCTCTTCCTGAGTCTGGATCTTAAACCAATTTGCAAAGCCGTTTAAATTACTATCTGTATAATAGTTGGATATGTCCAGATAGATGTATGCCGAATACAGCTCAAAATTGATCTGTTTGTTTATCTTTGCAATAATTTCTTTATTCAACAAAATCTTTGTCCTCCTTTAACCTTGTTATTTTATTGATTCCTTACTATCATATTGTATTAAATGCATCTTTCTCTAAACCACAGACAGGGCATGTCCAATCTTCCGGGACATCCTCCCAGGCAGTACCTGGTTCGATTCCATTATCTGGATCACCTGATTCCGGATCATAAATATATCCACAGGGACACTCGTGTTTTTGCATATACCACCTCCGTAAAAATGATATACTATATTCTAACATCTTTTACCAAATTATTCAATGGTGTAATAAAAATATTTTATTTCACATAACGTCTGATAATAATACCCCCTGGTACGACCTGCTCACACATATCCAAGGGCCAGTTGACATTTTTTTCACATTTTGGAATAGATCCTGCTTCCGCACCTGGCCCCCCATATCCCCCGTTTCTCGTCATGGAGGATCTGGACAAACCCGTCGGAATACCTGCCCTTTATTATGGCCGTGTATGGATTTACGGTACATACTTCCTTCTTTTTCCCGTTAAGGTTCATGGCCAGCGTTCCCTCCTCTGACATGGTGAGAGTAAAACGATCTCCTTCTCCCGTCACATAGTCTCCTGATACTGACCTTATAAAGGCTTCGCTCCATGGATGTTCCCGGTATTCCGCCTTGGGCGCCACCGGATCCTTTCCCTGATACATGCGCATGGCCCCGTCTGCGATCACTCCGGCAGAAACATCCATGGTGTTGCACAGGACGATGACTCCTACCTCATTATCGTAGGACCAGGACATGTTTGAAGAGACACCGGGAAGGCTTCCCCCGTGCTCCAGGATATCAAGCTCCTCCATGGACTTCCTGCACAGACCATAGCAATACCAGCCTCCCGGCCTGTAATACTGGCGGGGCTTGCACATTTCCCTTATGGAATATTCCGAAGCAATCCTGGTTCCGTTTAATCCCTTTCCTTCATTCAAATACATGCAGATGTATTTGAGCATATCAGAAACCGTGGATTTCATGGCGCCGCCGCCGTTTAGTACGAAAGCATTGTCATGATAATCCCTGGTGGCCCTGGAGACTCCGTCTTCCTTCGTATAAAGGATGGAAGCGTTAACATCCAAAGACGGCTTCACAAAGTCGCAAAAGCTCCTTTCCATTCCCAAAGGACGGATGATATGCTTTAGCAGGTAATCGGCAAAAGATGGCTGGTCCCCATAGTTCTTTATGATATCGGACAAAACCCCAAAACCGTCGTTGCAGTAGCTCATCAGCTCTCCAGGCAGCCCGATCAAGTCCGTCTGGTCATCCAGGCGGGAGGCCACCCTTTTTATCCCTTCCTGGGCAAGGGCTTTTGAATAAGCCAGATCTCCTGCCTCTGACTCCTTAAGGCCCATATCCTCTGCCACCTGGTCCACCAGAATACGGGACAGGGGGAAGAAACCTCCGCTGTGGCAGAGAAGGTGCCATATTTTAACCGGGGCTTTCTGGTTTTTGTTTGTGAAAGCCGGCACATATTTGCTGACAGGATCAGACAGATTGATTACTCCCTGTTCTGCCAGCTTCATAATGGCAAGGCTTGTAAAGGATTTTGTTATGGAGGCCAGCCCAAAAATTGTCTGACCGTCAATGGGCAGCATTTGTTCCTGGTCACGGTATCCGAAATATTTTTCATACTGTACCTGGCCTGCCTTATCCACCATGGCTATTGCCACCCCTTCCGCCCCCTGGACGGTCATGATATCCTGAACCAATGCTTCAAATTTCTGTTTATTTTCCTCTGTTATCCTATTCATCTGCTTTTCCCTGCCAGTCTTCCATAAGCTCGGTCTGCTGTTCCGCCTGAAACTCTAAAAAGCTCAGCCCCCTGTCCTTATATTCCACTTCTCCCCTTTGATTGTCAATAGGGTCTGCCCGAAAATATTTTCTGGGGGGAAGGAACTCCGCCTGGATGCCTCCATTGGCTGCCATGCGGTAAATATCCAGGTTTCCAAAGTAGTAATTCCACCGTTCCATATTGCCCATGCGGTATGCGCTGCCGCCAAAGGAAGGATCTGCATACAGCCAGCCATAAGGCTCTATATAAAATTCCGCCCAGTCATGGCAGCCGGTATATACCTGAGACGCATGAAGGCCTGACTGCCACCTGGCAGGAATACCGGCCAGACGGCACAGGGTAATGAAAAGTATGGCCTGAACGCCACAGTCTCCTTTCAGGTTCTTTGCTGCATATTCGGAAATATTATCCAGCCCGGCGTACTCCCGCACAAAGGAATACTTCACCCTGGTGGTGATGAAATCATAGATTTTCCTGGCAACAACGGCAGGATTTTTCTCCTCCTCCCGTATTTCTTCCAACAGCTCTCTCAAAAAAGGGGTAAACAGGATATGAGGTGCCTGCTCTCCTACATAAAAATCAGGTTGGGAATCCACCGCCTTTTCCGGGTCCACCTCCACGTAATCAACGGTGTTCAAGTAGCTGTACCTTACATAAAACTCCTGGTCAGGCTTTAATTCTGTTTCAAAGCACAAGGTCCTCTGCTCTGCATCCTCCGGTGCTGTCACCATGGCCTCAGAAGACGTTTCAAGGATCCGGATGTCACTGACCTGCCTGCATTTGCGGGGCAGGGGAATATGGACCCTTACGGTTTCCCCTACCCGTTCCGCTTCCTTGGTGATCCGAAGGGAAGCCCTTATGATCACTCTGGCCTTCCTGCTCCCATGCTCTTTCATATAAGATACGTTCTCATCAAGCATTTTCTGCCGCAGGCTGCCTGCCTGATCCTCTTCCAGGGCTTTCAGCCTTGCCCGGTAATCGGACCTGGTCTTTATGATATTGTCCAAAAATAATTTGTGAAAATGGATCTCCCCATTGATATAGATCCAATCGGCTGCGGAGGACTTAACCAGTTCCTCAAGCTCTCCTTCCCTGAAATCTGTAAAGGTCCTGCGCAGCAGTTCCCCTGCTTCCTGTCTTTTATAAGGATATTCATTCTCATCCAGGTTGCCCATAAGCTCTTTTTCCAGCTCCAGCCGCTTTCTCATGCATTCCGGCAAAAAACCTGAAAGCATATCATCCATTGCTTCTTTTGCCTCTTTTAAATACCCGGCATTTTTAAGGCGTAAAATATCGTCAGGCAAAGGAATCTTTGCCCATGAAATATCATTGATCATAAGTTTTCTCTCCATTGTAATATGGTGGTATTGCAGCGTTTTTGCCGCAATACCACCAGACATGTTATTTTAAACCTATAAACCCGAAGCCCGGTTCTTCCGGAAGCACCAGGGTCTTTGTACATTCTGTTCCAATGCCGCCTTCAAAGGGAAGATCGGTCAAAGAGAAGGTGGCATCCAGATCTGCTCTGGTAATGTTCCTCACCGCAGCTCCCAGGCTGGCGGCAGCGGTAATGCCCAGGTTTGTCTCTTCCGCCATGCAGCCCAGCATGCATTCAATGCCCGCTGTTTCACAGATGGCATTGATCTTTAAGGCTTCCCGGATACCGCCGCATTTCATCAGCTTGATATTCAGTACGTCAATGGCTCTCCGCTCTACGAGGCGAAGGGCATCCTTTGCATTAAAGCAGCTTTCATCAGACATGATCAGGACTTTGCTGTTTTTCGTCACATATTCAAGACCTTCTATGTCAGCAGCCTTTACCGGCTGTTCCACCAGTTCGATATCATATTCGTTCAGGCGTTCAATGATCTGAAGTGCTTCCTTGGCTGACCACGCCTGGTTGGCGTCGATACGGATCTTCACATCCGGCCCTACGGCTTCCCGGATGGCCTTAATCCTGGCAACATCCTCTTTAAGCCCTGTACCCACCTTTGTCTTAATGGTATCAAAACCATTTCTCACATGGGCTGCGGCCTTTTCCGCCATTACCTCCGGTCCGTTGATTCCCACGGTAATGTCTGTTTCTATTGTATTGGAATAGCCGCCTAACAGCCGGTATACCGGCAGACCGGCCTTTTTACCCAGGATATCATAGCATGCAATATCAATGGCAGTCTTTCCGCAGGGCGCATGGGCTGCTGCCCTGTCAAGAATCCAGTAAACCTTTTCAACATCCGTAGGATCGGTTCCAAGGAGGGCCTGTTCAAAATGCCTGATGCTCTCCACGGTACCGGCCAGGTTTTCCCCTGTGATCAGCACGCCGGGAGCGCCTTCTCCATAGCCGCAGATCCCTTCATCCGTTTCCACCTTTACCACCGCGCTTATGGCGTGGGTAATGGTTCCCAAAGATATATGGAAAGGCTCCTTTAATTCTACCTTTATGGTCCTGACGTCAATGCCTGTAATCTTCATATCTTTTAACCTCCGTATCCATTCTTTTATTTATTCCATTCTCCTGCAAAATGACATGCGCAGCAGTGGCCCTTTTCATACTCCTTCATCTCCGGCGCTTCCTTCCCGCAAATCTCTCTGGCCATAAAGCACCTGGTGTGGAATACGCAGCCGGAAGGAGGATTGGCAGGGCTTGGCAGATCGCCTTCCAGGATGATCTTCTCCTTCTTCACATGACGGTCCGGCACAGGAATTGCCGACAGCAGGGCCTTTGTATAGGGATGAAGGGTGTTTTGGTACAAATCAGCCTTATCTGCAATCTCCACAATATGTCCCAGATACATGACAGCGACTCTGTCGGAAATATGTTTGATTACGCTTAAATCATGGGAAATAAAGATATAGGCCATTCCCATCTGCTTTTGGAGCCTGCGCAAAAGGTTGATCACCTGGGCCTGGATGGATACGTCAAGAGCAGATACCGGCTCATCACACACCATAAGCTCCGGCCGCAGCACAATGGCTCTTGCAATTCCGATCCTCTGTCTCTGGCCTCCTGAAAATTCATGAGGATACCTGTTATAGTATTTTGTGTTAAGGCCCACGATCTCCATGGTCTCCAAAACCCGTTTCAATATCTCTTCCTTTCCTGTCTTCCACTGGATGTCCAAAGGCTCTGCAATGATCTCGCCAATGGTCATTCGGGGGTTTAAGGAGGCATAAGGGTCCTGGAAAATAATCTGCATATTGCTTCTGCTCTTTCTCAGTGCCCCGCTTCTCAGCTTCATAAAATCCTGGCCTTCAAAAAGGATCTGGCCTGCCGTAGGCTCGATCAGCCGAAGCACGGAGCGTCCCATGGTGGATTTTCCGCATCCTGACTCTCCCACCACGCCCAGGGTTTCTCCAGGATATAGCTGAAAGCTCACATCGTCCACTGCCTTAATATACACCTTTTTCCCGGAAAAAGGAGTGGGTTTTGCCGAAAACCACTTTTTTAAATGCTTTACCTCCAACAGAGGCTTTCTCGTCTCCTGGCTGTCCATTATACCTCCTCCTTCCATTGATCTGTATATTTAAAACAGCGGATCTTTCTGCCGTCCTTTTCTATCAGCTCCGGCATACGTTCCCCGCATATGGGTTTTGCGTATTCGCACCTGGGACAGAAGGCGCAGCCCTCTGGCATGGAGTCAAAGCTTGGAACCATGCCTTTAATAACAGGAAGCTCTTCCACCTGGTCATCAAGCCTTGGAATGCAGTTCATAAGCCCTTCAGTGTAAGGATGCATGGGGAGGTCAAAAATCTCATCCGTAGTCCCCTGTTCCACCACTTTTCCTCCGTACATGACCATAACATCATCAGCTACCTCAGCGATCACTCCTAAGTCATGGGTGATCATCATGATGGAAGCGCCTGTCTTCTGTTTTAATTCATTGATCAGCTCCAGGATCTGGGCCTGAATGGTCACATCCAGGGCCGTAGTCGGCTCGTCACAGATCAAAAGCTCCGGATTGCAGCAAAGGGCCATAGCGATCATAACCCGCTGGCGCATACCGCCGGAAAGCTGGTGAGGGTATTCATCAATCCTTCTTTCAGGCAGGGGGATCTTCACCATGCGGAGCATGTCTATGGCTTTTTCCCGGGCCTGCTGCTTGGATATTCCTGCTTCGTGGATCAGTAAGGCCTCCGTGATCTGCTGCCCTACCGTAAAAACAGGATTTAAGGAGGTCATAGGCTCCTGAAAGATCATGGCGATCTTTTTGCCCCGGATCCTTCTCATTTCGTCAGGAGTCTTCTTTAAAAGGTTCTCCCCCCTGTAAAGAATCTCCCCTCCTGCGATCTTTCCCGGAGGCGTCTCCACAAGCTGCATGATGGACAGGGAGGTAATGCTTTTACCGCATCCGGACTCCCCTACGATTCCCAGGGTCTTTCCCTGTTCAATGGAAAAGGATACGTCATCCACAGCCTTTACCACACCTGCATCTGTATAAAAATATGTTTTTAGATTTTTAACGTCAATTAATTTATCGTCCATCTCTTCCTCCTGATCAGGTTCTAAGCTTGGGGTCCAGGGCATCTCTTAAGCCATCCCCAAAGATGTTGAACGCTACAACCGTCACCATAATGGCAATTCCCGGTACGATGCTGTACACAGGAAGGAAGCTGATAAAGGACTGGGCGGAGCTGATCATATTTCCCCAGCTTGGGGTGGGGGGCTGGATGCCAAGGCCCAGGAAGCTTAAAGAAGCTTCGTACATGATAGCATTGGGGATTCCCAGGGTCACCAGCACGATCACCGTTGATAAGCAATTGGGGATCAGATGCTTTGTAATGATCCGAAAGGAGGTCCCGCCGCTGGCCTTACTCGCCTCTACATACTCTTTTTCCTTAAGCTGCATGACAGAGCCGCGGATGAGCCTGGCAGTCCTTACCCAGGTCAGAAGGCCAAGGGCAATAAACAGGTTCTGGATTCCCTGGCCCATAAAGGTCATGATAGCCATGGCAAAGAGAAGATCCGGGAATGCTGCAAAAATCTCCATGATCCGGGAGATCAGGGTGTCCACCGCTCCCCCGAAATAGCCTGCAATGGCTCCCAAAGTGATCCCGATCAGGGAAGCCAGGAGCTGGGCCAGGATCCCGATGCTTAAGGATACCCTTGTTCCGTAAATCAGGCGGGATAAAATATCCCTTCCATATTCATCCGCCCCCAGAAGGTGCTTGGATGAAGGCGGGGCCAGAACCGAAGCATAATCCTGGTAAGTAGGATCATAAGGGCTTATCACCGGTGCAAACAGGGCCAGAAGGATCAGAAAAAAGATCACTCCCAGGCAGAACAGGGAGGCCTTATTCTTTTTAAGCCTCTTAAAGCTGTCCTTATAATAGCTGGAATATTCCATCTCACCGTTTAGGAGCTGTTCTTCAAATTTCTTCTGTTTTGTAAAAATGTTTAAAATTTTCATTAGTTCGCTCCTTTCCCATAGCGGATTCTTGGATCAATAAATGCGTAGGAAATATCCACCAGCAGATTTACGATAACAAATACAAAGGCAATGTACATGACGGTCCCTTCCAAAAGGGGCAGGTCACGGTTTGACATGGAATCCACCGCCAGTTTTCCGATTCCAGGTATGGAGAAAACCTTCTCAATGAGCATGGAACCGGTAAGCATGTTTCCAAGCTCCGTACCCACCAGGGTAATGATGGGGATCATGGCATTTTTCAAGGCATGCTTCATAATGACCAGGCCTTCCGTCACTCCCTTTGCCCTTGCTGTCCTGATATAGTCCTGCTTGATCACGTCAAGCATACTGGTACGGGTGATACGGGCAATGCTTCCTGCATAACGGGCGCCCAGAGCAATGCTTGGGAGAATAAAAAATGAAGGCCCATCAAAACCGGATATGGGAAGCAGATCCAGCTTCAGCCCGAATACGATCTGAAGGATGATGGCGATCCAGAAAGACGGTGCGGATACGCCGATGATTGAGGTGGTCATAAGGGCGGAATCGATCCATTTTCCCCGGTTGATGGCTGCAGCCATACCGCATGTGACGCCCAGGACCACTGCAAATACAAAGGACATGGAAGCCAGTTTTACAGTCACCATGAAGCAGCGCATCAGGGCCGTTGTCACCACCTCCTTGGTAAAATAGGATTTGCCGAAATCCAGGCGGATGGCGCCCTTTAAGAAATTCAAATACTGCTGGGGGAGGGATACATCAAGCCCCAGCTCATGGCGGACCGCGGCAATGGTCTGCGCGTCTGCCCGTTTCTCAAGCATTAACTCCACAGGATCTCCAGGTACGACCTGAAGAAGAATAAAAGTAATAAGACTGATGCCAAACAATACCAGCAGCGTCTGGAGCAGTCTTTTTGAAATATACTGAAACATATGGTTCCCCTTTTTCATAAAAAGGGAGTGGTTTTCCACTCCCTTAGGTCACTTACTCCAGTTGCATTATTACTGGAAATCTGCGTTAGCGTAGTTGCTGCGGAACGTTGAATCCATAACAAGACCTGTAATCTTCGGATTTAACAGATAGCACTTGGACTCGTTGTAAATAGGTGCAATGGCATAATCTTCTCTTGTGAGAATGTGTTCTGCCTTTACATAAATCTCCTGGCGCTTTGCGTCATCTGAGGTCTTGACACCCTCTTCCATCAGCGTCTTGAATTCTTCGTTATGCCAAAAGCTTGAAGAGCGGTCTGTACGGGAATCGCTTACCGGATACAGCATGCTGTCAGGATCGTTGTAATCTACATACCAGTTACCTACACCGGCATCCACACCGCCGGATTTCTTCATATCAGACCAGGCCGCTGAATCAACCTGTTCAATGGTAACGTTGATGCCTGCTGCCTTTGCCTGCTCCTGGAATGCGGTGGCAATTGGGATAGAGGTTGCATATTTTGTATTCACTGTAAGGCGAAGGTCATATCCATTGGCATATCCTGCCTCTGCAAGGAGAGCCTTTGCGCCTTCTGGATCGTAAGCGAACTCCTTCTGGGAATCGTCATGTCCGATGATTCCGGCGGGAATAAAGGAAGAGGCCGGTTTTGCAGTACCATGGAAAATGCTTTCGCAGATAGCCTGTCTGTTGATTGCCATGGAAATGGCTTCTCTTACCTTTGGATCGGAAATGGATTTTACGTTAAAGGTCATGTAATATCCGCCGATGGGCTGGAACATGTGCATCTGATCTTTTATTTTGGGATCAGCCTGATATACCGGATACATGTTTGTTTCCACATCCACGTAATCAATATTTCCCTTCTGATATTCCAGAACCTGGGTATTGGAATCCTCGATAAACTTATAGCTTACTCCGTCGAACTTGGCGGCAGTGCCGTGGTAGCCGTCAAATCTGGAAATCTCCACACCCACACCAGGGGTGTAGCTGTCAAACTTAAATGCACCTGTACCGATCAGCTCTGTCTTTCCCCAGTTATCCCCTGCAGCCTCGCAAGCCTCCGCAGGATAAACGGCACAGTAGGGAGTGGATAATACAGAAACAAAGGGCGTATAAACCTCTGACAGGGTAATGGTGAAATGAGTGTCATCAATGACTTTAATTCCTGTCAGCTCATTGGCGGAACCGTCTGCCAGGGCTTCATAGCCTTCCACCTTCTCCAAAAGGCTTCCCATACTCTGCTTTTTTACCACTCTCTCCAGAGAATACTTCACATCAGAACTTTTTAAGGTCTCTCCGTTGTGAAACTTCACTCCGTCAATCAACTCAAAGGAATAGGTAAGCATGTCATCGGATAATTCCGGCTCTTTGGCCAAAAGCGTTGGAACCACCTTTCCTCCGTCAATGGTGGTAAGGAGGGACTCTACTACATTATCCGTAACCTTCATAATAATGCTGTATGTATACTGCTGCATATCATATGCAACCTGAGGGTCTACTGCTGCCACACGGAAAATCTTTGCTCCTGTATTTTCAGCCCCTGCTGCAGAGTTTGCCGCAGCCGTTGTCTCAGCCGTTGTGGTGGAAGGGCCTGAAGAACTGCCGCAGGCGGATAATGCAGCCGCCATGGAAACAGCCAAACCCAGCGAAACAAGCTTTTTAATGGTTTTTTTCATAATATCTCTCCTCTTTTAGTGTTTAAATATACATCATTATGCATTGAGTACTTTCCTCAGTTTACTGATACTCCATAGATTTGTCAATATACCACGGTATGAAAATAATGCATAATTATAATTCCTCTGCGTTATACCTGAACGAAAAAACGGTTTCCACATTCACCCTTACACACAAAAAAGCCGCTTCTCCGCCCCTGATCACTCAGGGACAAAACAGCGGCCTCTGCAGGCTTAGCAATAACTTTTTACTTTTTTTCTTTTTTCTTCTCCCACATAGCCCAAAGCGTACCTGCCACGCAAATGGAAGAGTAGCATCCGGTCAGAATACCAAAGAACATTGGAAGAGAAAATTCCAAAATGGATCCGATCTGGAAATAGACCGAAGCAGCCAATATGATGAGCACACAGATCCCCGTGGTACAGGACGTATTAATGGATCTTCCAAGGGTTTGGGAGGTGCTGACATTTACCAGTTCATCCACCGGCATTTTGGAATCCTTCTTTCTGTTTTCACGAATCCGGTCATAGATAACAATGGTATCGTTAATGGAATAACCGATAATCGTAAGGACTACCGCCACAAAGGCATCGTTTAACGGAATCTTAAACAGCACGAATACAAAGAACACCACAATCACATCATGGAGCAGGGCGATCATGGCCGTGACTCCTGCCGAAAGGCCGGAAATGGCTGAAAACCGGATCCATACATATACAACAATAAACAGCATGGACAGGACAATGGCAAGGGCTGCGTTCTTCATGGCCTTTGCTCCGATATAAGGCTCAACCACAAAGGTCTCCGACAGCTTTGCATCTGCCTTGTCCGAAGTACTGTTGATGGCATCGGTCACCTTTTTCTGGTCTTCCGGAGACATCCCTGAATTTCCGGCAAGTGTGACGGAAAGCCTCTTAAGCCCGGTCATGTTATCTTCCTTGATCTGAACCGTAACCGGACGGCTTGTCTGCTTTTCAATGGCTGCCTGGATCTTACCCGTATCTGCCTCCTCTGTTACGGAATAGCTTAACACCGCACCTCCGGTAAACTGGGTATCCAGCTTTACGCCAAAATGGAAGCAGCCGATGATTCCGGAAATAATAACCACTCCCGAGATGATACCAAACATATATTTCTTCTGATAGAATGGTATGGTTTTTTTATCTTTTCTGATCCGGAACCATTTCTCCCCGCGCCATGGATCATACTGGATAAAGGATAATAAAAGCTGCTTGGAAACAGAAACCCCTACCAGAAGGTTTACGATCATACCGATCAATAAGGTATAGCCAAAGCTCAGCATGGTGCCTGAACCTAAAAACATGAGGATCACCGCAACAATGGCAGTGGTCACATTACCGTCTAAAACAGACGAAAAAGCATTTTTATATCCTGTCAATACCGCACCTTTCACGGATATGCCCTTTTTCAGCTCATCGGATATACGTTCTGAAATAATAATATTCGTATCCACTGCCATACCCAGAGTCAGGATAATACCGGCGATGCCTGGAAGGGTCAGGGTATACTGGGGAACGGAAATGGCAAGCATCTGCAGAACCATCTGGAGAACCAGGGTGATGCAGGCAATGATGCCTGGCAGCCTGTAAAATACGGTCATGAACAGGCAGATCACCAAAAACGCAGCAATTCCAGCATACACCATAATCGTTAAGGCATTATTTCCCAGAGAAGGACTTATGGTGGAGAAATTGGTAGTCTTAAGAGAAAATGGAAGAGAACCTGCATTGATCTTCTCTGCCAGATTCTTTGCCTCATCATAATCTTTCATCCCTGTAATAACTGCCTGTCCGCCTGAGATCTTGGTCTGAACCGTGGGACTGGAGATAAGATCCTTGTCCATGTAAATGCTCATCCGTTTTCCGATCAGCGTTCCTGTTGCTTCTTCAAACAGCTTGGCGCCGTTGGCGTTAAAGCTAAGAGCTACCTGATAGCTCTTGATCCCATTGGCATTTGTGGTCTCAGGTGATGCATTCTGCACATCCTTTCCCTGAATCAGCACATTTCCCTCCGGGTCACGGAAGGTAAGCTCAGCCATTTCTCCTAATTCCGCAATGGCATCTTCCGGATTAAAATTGGTTTCCCCTGATTTCCAAGGAAACTGGACGATGATATATCCTCCGTTGGTATCCACGGTTACTTCACGGTCCACGATATTCTGGTTATCCATTCGGGTTTCTATAACTTCCCTGGCTGTATTAAGTTCCTGTTCCGTAGGGCTGCGGTCAAGTCCCTGAGGTTCAAAAATCGCCTCAACTCCTCCGCGGATGTCGATGCCGTAGCGCATGTCAAATACGCCCTTAACACTTTTTCCAGCCCCAAATACTGCAATATAAACAAGAGCCGCAATTACTAAAAAAATTGCAGCAAGCATTTTCTTTCCTGGCTTCATAGGTTATCCCCTTTTATTGTTAAATTTTTAATTTGCCATGAGAATGCCTGCCGGGATCCCTTTCTCACCGTCCGAATCATGGATATACCCCATCAGATACTTTCTGCTAACGTACCCTTCCTGCATCAGTACAGTCCGTTCCGACCATAAAACCATGGGAACGAATAAGAAAATTTTATTCATTACAAGATATTTTATTGGTAAACTCCTGAAGAAAAACCGGCTGAAGCCATCGGCTAAAATCTCACCCATGGCATCTTCCTCTACTGTCCCCGGAAACTCAGCAATGGCGTCATTCTTCTTCGGATGGAAATGTCCCTTTGGTACGCCTCCTGTCAGGGCCAGATATTCCTGCTCTGGGATCCCGTCCATTCCAGGTGTATTCAGTTCTGCCAAAAGTAATGCAATACAAAATAACAACGCCAGCATCCGACTCACAGCCCTGGCCCTTTTTACCTGGTATCTCAATGGTACTCCTCCTGCGGCAGCCGCATCATAAAAAATCATAATTACCGGATCATATCCTGTTGCATTGTACTACAAATTTTTCTGAAACACAACCCTGACCCCCTGGAAGAATATGCAATCCATGGCGGGAGATTTCTACTTCAGGATTTTTTTCAAAATACCTTCCAGAGAGTTTTTTTCTTCCTCTGTAAGAGGGGCCAGCACGCCGTCATTCTCTCTTTTCCAGTCCCTGATATGTTCTTCTGCCCACTTAAATCCCTTGCCGGTCAAAGAAATTTTTATATTCTTATCTTCCGCCTGCTTCCGGCTGACATGTCCCTTTTTTTCCAGTTTTTCCAGGGCCTCTTCCAGCTCCCCGGAATGGAGCCCGGAATTTTCTTTTAGCTCTTTTTGTGTCAGGTCTCCTTTTTCCGCCAACGCTGCCAGTATGGAAAGCCTGGCCTCTTTGCCTCCCTGTTTCCCTGCCTTCCTGCCGGACAGCAGGTTGAAGCCGTTGTGATAAAGGCACAAGAGCCTGATTTCAGACTGGATATTTTTCCACTCTTCCTTTTTAAGAACCGGGACAAGTTCCTCTACCGGATTGGGTTCCCCTGGCAGCAGCTCATCCTTTTGCCTGTCTTCTTCTTTAAGGTGCTTTTCTTCCTTAAGACATTTTTCTTCCTTAAGGCAATTCTCTTCTTTAAGGCAGTTCTCTTCTTTAAGGCAATTCTCTTCTTTAAGACAATTTTCTTCTTTAAGGCAATTCTCTTCTTTAAAACAATTTTCTTCTTTAAGGCAATTCTCTTCTTTAAGACAATTTTCTTCTTTAAGACAATTTTCTTCTTTAATGCATCTATCTTCTTTAAGCTTTTCTTCTTTAAGCTTTTTTTCTTCTTTAAGCTTCTTCTCTTCTTTTATCTTTTTCTCTGCCAATGCTCTCCCCTTTCCGCAATGGGGATCTATTAAAGAACAATGTCTTTTGCAGTGCGGGCAGTGTTCTCCTGCCAGTATCTCTTTTTTCATGCCGGTTCCTCCATCTGTATATTCTATTTCTTCTTCCAAAAATCAAAGGTTACGTTTCTGGTTATTCTGCTGATTCTATTATTATATTTTTCCTAACCGGTTATTTCAAGCTTTTTTTTAGATAATCCCTTTATTTTTCCAGAATTTACAGAAAAAAAGGCCGGAAGGACAGATTTATAAAAGCCTGCGCTTCCGGCGTGACAGGAATTCTGGTGCCTTTCCCATCATTACAGTTCTAAAACCAACACCTGATATCCCTTTAAATCAAGGGTCTTTCCCTTACAGGAAACCTCATCATAATTATTTAACAGTACCCGGCTGTATTCCCTGGACAGTTCAACCGTCTGGGGCCCGGTCTGGAAATTACCTACCACCAGGATATCCTGGTCTTTTCCTCTGCGGTAATAAGCCATGATCCTTGTCCTGTCCCTGTAAACCGGTTCCATTGACCCATAAACAAAGGTATCCTTGTATTCATCCTGCTTTCTAAGGGCAATGAGTTTCCTGTAATAGCTGAATACGGAATCAGGATCATCCATTTGCTGTTTTAAATTGATCTTCTCGTATTCCGGATTGACCATGATCCAGGGACTTCCTTCCGTAAATCCGGAATTTTTGCTGTCATCCCACTGGAATGGAACTCTGGCATTATCCCTGCTGTACCGGCAAACGGTCTTAAACGCCTCATCCTCCGGAATTCCATTGTCCAGGGCCACCTTGTATTCGTCCAGGGTGGATATGTCATCCAGATCGCCAATGGATTGAAAGGGAACATTTTCCATTCCTATTTCCTGCCCCTGGTAAATAAAGGGCAGACCCTTCAGAAGAAAATAGACGGTGGCTAAAAGCTTCTTGGAAACATGGCTGCATTCCCCTTCCGGAATGTACCGGCTGACACCTCTGGGTTCATCGTGGTTTTCAATGATATTGGATAAAAATCCGATTCCTTCCGCCCTGAGCTGGCTGCCGAAGCAGCAGTCCCTGTAATCATCAGGGGAAATGGCCTGGTTATCATACCAGCCTTTTTCACTGGCTCCGAATATGGTTTCATTAAAATCAAACATGGAGGAAAAACATCCCTCATCTCCAATGAAATCGGGAAGGTCCTCCTTTTTTTCATTAAATACTTCTCCAACGGTAAATGCCTGGTATTTTTTAAAGGTGGAATCATTCATTTCCTTTAAAAAGTCCATTACACCCACAGCTTCTTCCAGCATCTTTTGGCAGGTCGCCAGCCCGTCGTCCCGGTCAGGCTCATAATCGTGAAACGGCAACGCTTTTTTGATGTTTATGATGGCGTCTATACGGAAACCGGCAATCCCCTTTTCCAGCCACCAGTTGATCATGGTATAGATTTCGTTTCTTACAACCGGATTTTCCCAGTTAAGATCCGGCTGTTTCTTATGGAAGAGGTGAAGATAATACCTGTCCGTATCCCCGATCCGCTCCCAGGCGCTTCCGCCAAAGTAGGACCGGATGTTGCTGGGCTCTTTGCCTTCCTTTCCTTCCATAATATAGAAATAGTTTCCATACTCTCCGTCAGGGTCTTCCATGGCCTTCTTAAACCATTCATGTTCATCCGAGCAGTGATTGACCACCAGGTCCATGAGAATATACATCTCTCTTTTCTTGGCTTCCTTTATCAGCTCTTCAAGGTCTTCCATGGTTCCAAACCTTGGATCAATGTTATAATAATCCGAAATATCATATCCCTGATCTGCAAGTGGGGAAGAATAGATGGGAGAAAGCCATATGATATCAATGCCCAGATCCTTTAAATAATCCAGCTTCTCTATCACACCTTTTATATCCCCGATTCCATCCTCATTGGTATCCTTAAAGCTCTTGGGGTAAATCTGATATGCCACCTTGTCATGCCACCATTGTTTTTTCATATCTGCAATCTCCATCCGGTTATTCCTTGATTTTCTTCTTTCAATCAACATCGCCTATGGGAAGTTATCTTTTCAGCTCCCCATAAAAACTGCTGTTTTAAACGCCGTCCATCCCGTTATGAAAGCAGCTTTTTGCTTTCTAAATATACAGCCGCTTCATAAGGACGGAGCCTGTTTCTATTCTCTTTCGACGGCTGCTCATAATTACTGATCAGGCATTCCACCTCTTTCCCATAAAATTCATTGGGTATGGAAACCTGTAATTCTTCAGCCGTGAAATTACACAACACAAGTAATGTTTCCTCTTCCAGCTTCCTGATATAAGCAAATACCCTGGAATCCTCCTCCATCAAAAGCTGGTAGCCGCCATAGACGATGATGTCATGGCGTTTCCTCAGTTCAATCAGCTTCCTATAATAGTGAAATACGGAATTATTGTCTGACACTTCCTTTTCAGCATTGATTTCCGTATAATTGGGATTTACCTGGATCCAGGGAGTGCCTGATGTGAACCCTCCATGGGGACTGTCATTCCACTGCACGGGAGTCCTTGCATTGTCCCTGCTTTTAAATCTTAGGTAGCTCATCATTTTATCATGGCTCACCAATCCCGCATCCACAAGCTGCTTATATATATTCAGGCTTTCAATATCCTTAAACTGTGACATGTCCTGGAAGGGAAAATTCGTCATCCCCAGTTCCTCCCCCTGATAAATGTAGGGGGTCCCCTTTAACAGGTGCAGACATGTGGCAAGCATCTTGGCTGAAGTTTCCCGGTATGCTTCACTGTCATCTCCAAAAAAGGATACAGCTCTTGGCTGGTCGTGATTATCCCAATACAGGCTGTTCCATGCACTATCTCCAAGGCCAACCTGCCATTTGGTAAAAATCTCCTTTAATTCCAGCAGATCCGGCCGTTGGTCCGTCCACTTCCCGATTTCACCGTTTATTGTCACATGCTCAAAATGGAATACCATATTAAGCTCTTCTTCCTCTTGTCCGGCATATTTTTTCGCCTCTTCAAGGGTAACGCCAAAGGCCTCTCCAACGGTCATCAAGTCATATTTTGACAATACCCTGCGGTTCATTTCCTTCAGATAAGCATGAACATTGGGACCGCTGGATGCATATGGAGAAAAATCCCCATATAGCCCATCCTTTACCGGGCCGTCAGGGAGGCTGGGTTCTTTTGATATCAGGTTGATCACATCCATGCGGAAGCCGTCAATGCCTTTTTGGCACCACCAGTCCATCATCTCAAATACCTCGTCTCTTACCTTGGGATTATCCCAGTTTAGATCAGGCTGCTTCTTAGAGAACAGGTGAAGGTAATACATCTCTGTGTCATGATCATATTCCCATGCAGGACCTCCAAAGCAGGAACCCCAGTTGTTGGGGCCGCTCCCGTCTTCCTTCCCTTCCCGCCATATGTAATAATCCCGGTATGGGTTATCCTTGCCTGTTCTGCTTTCCACAAACCACTTATGTTCATCGGACGTATGGTTCACCACCAGATCCATGATGATCTTTATGCCTCTTTTATGGGCTTCCTGAAGAAGTTCATCAAAATCCTTTATGGATCCGAACTCTTTCATGATCTCCTGGTAATCACTGATGTCATATCCGTTGTCATCATTGGGAGACTCATAGATGGGAGAAAGCCATATCACATCAATTCCTAAGAGCTTTAAGTAGTCCAGTTTTTCTGTAATCCCCCTTAAATCTCCTATCCCATCCCCATTGCTATCCATAAAGCTTCTCGGATAGATCTGGTACACCACCGCTTCCTTCCACCATCTTCGATCCATGTTAATATCCTGTCCTTTCTAATATTTATTTGATTGCACCTTCTACCATGCCCTGAATGATCTGCTTCTGTGCCAGCAAAAAGAGAATGATAACCGGTATCATGGCCAAAAAGGCCGCAGCCAGTATTAAGTCCCACTGCTTTACGTAAGAGCCTACAAAGCTGCTTACAGCCACCGGCAGTGTCTTGATCCTTCCGTTCAGCCCCAGCATCAGAGAAGGCAGGAGATAATCGTTCCAGATCCAGATTCCGTTTAATATGAGAACCGTCATCTGAACCGGCTTTAAAAGCGGAAATACCACCTTAAAAAAGGTTCCTTCCGGACTGCATCCGTCGATCCATGCCGCTTCTTCCAGTTCCCTTGGAACCCCTTTTATGAAGCCATGGAGGATAAATACGGACATGGAGCCGCCAAATCCTAAGTAAGCGATAATAATTCCCGTATAGCTGCTGAGAAGCCGGATGCCGGTAAAAGAAGACAGTTCCCGGAATGTGGATAAAAGAGGGAGCATGACCACCTGAAAGGGAATTACCATGGCTGCAACAAATGTCATGAAAATAACATTGGACCATGTGGTCTTATTCCGGACCAATACCCAGGCTGCCATACTGGAAAATAAGGTCAGAAGTCCCAGGCTGACAACGGTTATGAACAGGGAGCTGGAAAAAGATTTCCAATAGCTGAAATTCTGGTTGTGGATCACGTTCTGCAGATTAACAATCATCTGCCCCCAGTTTTCGGGCAGTGCAATGGGGCTAATAACAATGGACGCACTTTTCTTGGCCGCATTGAATATGACCAGAATAAACGGGGATAAAACCAAAAGGGATAATGCAAGGGCGATCAGTTCCACGATGGTTCCTCTTAATTTTCTGCTGCTCACAGTTCAATTTCCCTCCTTTTGCTGATGGTCACCTGGGTCAGGGACACGATTGCCAGAATGATGAAAAATACAACCGCTTTTGTCTGTCCCTGGGCATACTGGTTCTTGGCAATGGCCGTATTGTAAATGTTAAGGGCCAGAAACTCGGTGGAAGCAATGGCCTTGGCTCCCAGGATCCTGCTGGGGGCTCCGTTTGTAATGGCAAAGTTTAAGTCAAACTGCTTAAAGGAATTGACCAGGGTCAGGAAAATACAAACTGTAAAAGTATTGGCTATCATGGGCAGCTTAATATGAAACAAGGTCTTTAAGCCATTTGCCCCATCCACCCCTGAGGCTTCCAGTACATCCTTTGGGACCGATTGAAGCCCTGTCACATAGATCATCATAATATAACCGGCATACTGCCAGGTACTGACGATCAGTATGGCCAAAAAAGCCAGATTAGGGTTTGTCAGCATGGAAAGGCTTCCCGGAACAAGGGACGGGAACACCTTGTTAAATATAAACTGCCATACATATCCCAGAACAATTCCTCCGATTAAGTTTGGAAGAAAAAATGACGCCCGGTAAAAGTTTCTTCCTCTTGCCCCTGATGTACACAAAAGCGCCAAAGCAAAGGCCGCGAAGTTTACAACGATCATATTGACCACTGTAAACAGAAAGGTGATCACCAGGGAATATAAGTAGTCAGGAGACTGGAACATATTCACATAATTTTCCAGTCCCACGATCTGTGTAAACCCAATTCCATTCCAGTTTGTAAAAGAATAAAAGATGCCGAATAAAAAAGGAATCATGACCGTTATTCCAAAAGCACCCAGCAGTGGCAGTAAAAACAATCCATTGACGATCATCCTGTGCTTCTTCCCAGGAAAGAAATATAATCCGGCAATGACCAGAAGAAATCCAAGGACCAGAAGGAATCCCCTGAATGCCATATCCTTGTGGAACAAATCTAAATAAAGTGCATAAATAATTATCAGCACGCCAAGCAGCACAGGTAAAATAAATACAACCTTTTTTGCGTTTCCATCCATATATATTCTCCTAACCTCTTCCCCTATCTTCCATGGTGGCGACTACCTGGATAAGGCGGCTTTGTTAAGCCGCCTTATCCAAACTATTTTTTCACATAATCGGCAATTGCGGTTTCCATCATGGCAACAAACGTATCTCTGTCGATCTCTCCTTTTGCATACAATTCAAAAACAGCTCCTATTGCGTTCATGGCAATGCCTTCCGGCATCTTGGCCCATTCCCAGGAATAAGTATTTCCTCCATCCACATAGGTTTTCAAGCTCTTTGCAAGAGGGGTTTCAGGACTTACCGTACAAGTGGTATATGGAGAAATCATTCCGCAATCGGTCACAAGGGATTTCTGGCCGTCTGCTGAGGTTGCAAGTTCCTTTAAGAAGGCTTTTGCTGCGTCAATATTATTTCCTTTGTTATAAACGGCCCACCAGGAGGGACAATCGGCAAGCACGCCCTTCATTTCCTCTTTGGTAAATGCCAGAGGAGCTATCCCGCAGCCAAACTTCACCTGATAGTCAGGAAGGGATGGGTCGATCCAGTTTCCCTGAGTGATGAATGCAGTCTTTCCCTGAGCCCACAAAGCCAACTGATCATCGTAAGTTCCGGAAATCAGAGTATTTTTATCGGAATAATCAAAGAGCAGCCTGATGAAATCTGCAAACTGTCCCAGACGTTCCTTGTCCACGGTACCCGCTTTTAACATATCAATGTATTTGGTATCTCCTCTTTTTAAGCCGCCGGATAAATAATACCCAAACAAATGGTTTCCTGTTGACCAGTACATTTGTCCCGATTCCGCCGCAACGGAGCAAACCGCTGTGATTCCCAGTTCCCCTTTCTTGCTGTCAATGGTTTCAAACGCCTTCTTGAATCCATCGTAGGTTGTCAGAGAAGCTGGATCGATTCCGGCAGCATCCAGAATATCCTTATTATATGTAATTCCATATCCTTCCACCGCATATGGAAAACCAACGGTTTTTCCATCCGCCGACTGAAAGCCGAAATCTGTCTGGGAAGCCCATTCTTCTCCGCTTAAATCCACCATGTAATCCTTCCAGGTCTGATAATCCCCTTCTCCTCCAAATACGAAAACATCAGGCATATTTCCTGCTGCCAGATAGTTCTTTAAAGCTCCGTTAATATCCACTCCGCCTCCCAGGGATTCGATCACCACTTCCTGGCCGGTCTTTTCCTGATACTGTTTTGCAAAAGCTTTTAAGGGACCGTCAATTTCGATCTTTCCGTTTACAATGCGGATCGCCTCCCCGCCCTTACCTGGTGCAGCTTCTTCCTTTCCTTCCTGGGAAGCCGTACTTCCTTTGCTGCCGGAATTGCTCCCGCAGCCTGTTATCACTCCCAAAACCATTGCTCCTGCTAATGCCATAGCCACTAATCTCTTCTTCATAATGCCCCTCCATTATTCATTTTGCTGTTGACTGACAACTTTTTTTCATTTTAATTGTAACTTATGCGCATAAGTTATTTGAACATTATATTATCATTTTATTGACAAGATATCAAGTATTTTTTTTCGTTTTTTTATGAATAATTATTTTTTTCAAAGGGAAACAAGGTGTGAATTGTGATTTATGTACTCATTAACAGCTTATGCGTTTAAGTTCCTTTGGTAAAAGTCTCCAGATTAAGTATGGCGGCTCCTTGGATTCAATACACGGATAAAAAGGGCTGTCGCAAAATGCAAAGATTCAACAAGATATGGTTCTTGGCTGTTTGGCCAATACCGATATCTTGTATGAAAAATTCATTTTGCGACAGCCCCATATACTGGCTTTCACTTTCATTGTTATCCTCTGCCCTTGGTATTGCTTAAGGTACAGAGCTGCAAACTATTGGATTTCCCTTACGGAATCTCTTTCCACCAAATAAACAGGGAGCTGTTCATAATTATTTCCATAGTCCTCATTGCCGATCATTTGAAAAAGCTTTTCAACTGCAATCTCGCCTTTCTGTGTCACATCCTGGTGAACCGTAGTCAATGCCGGCCTTACCATTCTGCTGTAAATATTGTCGTCAAACCCTGCAACCGATAATTCTTCCGGTATTTTCATCCCTTGATCCTGTAAATAATTCATAATATTTGCCGCATAGTAATCGGAAGCACAAACAAAGGCGGTAAAATCCCCTGCCCTATGGTACACCTCAGATAAAAGCATGGACAAATCCGAGCCATTGGGCTCCAGCATGATAAAATCTTCCTCCTGATAAGAAATACCCGCCTCTGTAATCGCTTCCTTATACCCCTTAAACCGCTGATAATCCCCTCCCAGGCAGTTATCCGCAAGAAAGGCGATCCTTTGATGGCCTTTCCGAATAAGATAATTGGTTATTTCATAGCTTCCCCTCTGATCCTCAATTCCCACATTGACATATTCAAAGATGGAATCATCGAAATAACAGTCCACAAAGACCATGGGCCTTTTTACCTTCTTTTTCAGCAGGATAGCGTCCGCCTTCCGCATTCCTAACAGGATAAGGCCGTCCACATTCCAGCTTGCAACAGAATTAATAATCTCCGTAATATCATCGGAAATATAAAGCATGGTAAAATATCCCTTGTCCCGGACGCAGCCTTCAACGGCTCCAGTCAACTCTCCTGCAAAGGGATCCTTCATAAAATTATCATATTTGTCCCGGTTGGTTTTCATGGCCAGCCCAATAATGCCTGATTTATTTTTGGCAAGATTTCTTGCATTAATATTGGGAACATAATTATATTCTTCCAGCAGCCGCTTTACCTTTTCCACCATGGCCGGAGAAACCTCACCTGTTTTCCCATGAATGACATTGGATATGGTCGTCGTACTGGTGCCCAGTATTTCCGCCATTTTTTTTATTGTAATCATACCGTTCTCCTTAAATTTACAGTAATGGGGTTGAATGATTTGTGTCTCACAATTCAGGAGCCTATTTAAACTATTTTATTACTACTTATTTAATTATGCAAGGCAAATTCTGAAATGACAGGACTGCCCTGCCGGGTCATTGCAAAGTTCCAGTAAATCAAAAAAAGGCGAAGCCAGAAAAGACTTCGCCCAAAACCACTGATTATTCACCGAATACTGCTTTATAATCTGCCTTGAATTTCTCGATTCCCTGATCGGTCAGCGGATGCTTTGTCATCTGCACCAGTACACCATAGGGCACAGTGGCAATGTCAGCTCCTGCCTTTGCGCAGTCGATCACATGAATAGGGTTGCGGACGCTGGCTGCAATGATTTCCGTTTCAATTCCATGTTCCCTGAAAATGTCCATGATGTCACAAATCAGATCAATGCCCGGCATGGAAATATCATCCAGGCGTCCTAAAAATGGAGAAACATAGGTCGCGCCTGCGCGGGCCGCCAAAAGTGCCTGAGCAGCAGAAAACACCAGCGTCACATTGGTCTTGATTCCTTCGGAAGTCAATACCTTAACAGCTTTCAGCCCTTCCACGGTCATAGGGATCTTTACAACCATATTGGGATGGATTGCTGCGATTTCACGGCCTTCTGCGATCATGCCCTCTGCATCCACTGTGGTTGCCTTTACTTCTCCGCTGATGGGTCCGTCTACGATGGAAGTGATTTCCTTGATAACCTGGGCAAAGTCACGGCCTTCCTTTGCGATCAGGGAAGGATTGGTGGTAACGCCGCAGATGATGCCCATGTCGTTTGCTTTCTTTATTTCTTCCGTATTTGCTGTATCGATAAAAAATCTCATGGCAATTCTCCTTTAAATTTTATTTATTTAAAATTAGCCAACTTTGCAAAATTCAATCTTTTCCCCATTAGGACCCTGAAAAAGAAAGAAACGGTTGGTGAGAGGTGCAAACATCTGGTTGGATTCTATTCCGTCCGACAAAAGCTTATGTCCCTGAGCTGAGATTTCCTCATATGCTTCATCCAGATTTTCGCAGGATAAGGCAATGTGATCGATGTTTCCGATAGGCTTTGCATCCTGGCGTCTGGGGTAGTATTCAATGACACAGGTCCCACACTTCAGCATTCCCCTGATTCCTCCATCCACCAGTCTGGTAAAGCCCAGACTCTCATAAAAAGCTACGGTTTCTTCCGGTTCATCCGTGGGAATTGCCACATGGGCAACTCCCGATGGTTTATTTTTCAGCATAAGGAGCCTCCTATGCCAACAGGCTCTTTACATATTCTGCAATGGATTCATCTTTGCAGTTTGCAAAGAACAGCTCTCCAAACTTTTCGCCGCTTACGGCTCCCTTTACCAGTTCCTGGTCAATGCCTTTTAAACAGGTCAGGATATCTTTTAAGTTGTTCTCTCTTACCACATCTAAGATTTTTTTATTTCTCTGCTCCGGAACGGCTCTCTCTCTTGGATAGCCTTGTCCGCTTGCTTCAGAGAATAATTTCTCAAATGTATATTCCAGATTCAGCTCTGCGCCCCAGCCAAAGCCCTTTGCAAAAGGCATAGCAATGGCATTGCCGTCATTGATCTGTGCAAACATGTAGCCGTCGCTTGGGTCACATACATGACCGCAGATCACGCCTGGGAAGCTGTTTAATGCCAGCATGGCGCCTTCACCGGTTCCGCATCCCGTAACCACATAATCGGCTGCGCCGGAGTTTAAAAGTATTGCTGCCAGGATTCCGTTCTGTACATAAGTCAGGGAATTGCTGTCCTCTGCAGAATACATGCCATAGTTATCCACTACATAGCCCTTTGTATCAGCAACCTTCTTTAAGCTGTTGTAAATCATTCCGTTTTTAGCCGCCTGGCTGTTCTCATTAATTAATGCGATTCTCATGCTTCCACCACTCCTTTTATCTGATTATATACCTGTTTCTCACTGAGTCCGTATTCCTCCAGAAGCTCTTCCGGCTTTCCGGACTGTCCGAACCTGTCCTGAACACCGATCTTTTTAAATGTAACGTTGCACTTGTTTTCCAGTAAAACATCGCCAACGGCATCTCCAAGACCGCCGATAACGCTGTGTTCCTCTACGGTAATGACATTGCTGTACTTTAAAGCATATTTTAAAATGCAGTCTTTGTCAATAGGCTTAATGGTATGCATATTAACTACTGTAATGGACTTTCCTTCCGCTTCCAGCTTTTTTGCACATTCCAGCACAGTAGATACCATGATGCCGCAGGCAAAAACCACTGTATCAGTACCCTCTTTCAATACGTTTGCCTTTCCGATAACAAATGGCATATCCTCTTCAAACACCGGGCTTGGAAGCCTTGCCAGACGAAGATAAGCCGGTCCTTCCATCTCTGCAACTGCCTTTACGGCACGGTGGGTTTCACTGGCATCACAGGGAACCACCACGGTCATGCCGGGGATTACCCGCATAAGAGCCATATCTTCAATGGCCTGGTGGCTTCCACCGTCTTCTCCAAGTGTGATTCCGGAGTGGGTCATACCCAGCTTTACATTAAAATTAGGATAAGCTACGCCATTTCTCACCTGCTCATAAGCCCTTCCGGCGCCAAATATGGCAAAGGTGCTGCAAAAAGGGATATATCCCATAGTAGAAAGGCCTGCACTCATATCAACCATATTTGCTTCTGCAATCCCTGCATTAAAAAACCGTTTGGGGAACTTTTCTGCAAAGGTAGCAGTCATGGTGGCATGGGCCAGATCCGCATCCATTACAACAACCTTTTCATTTTCCTCGCCAAGTTCCGCCAATGCCTCACCGTATGCCACTCTAATTGCTTTCATTTCACTCATGTCTTAACCCTCCAGTTCCTTTAATGCCTGCTGTCTCTCCGCTTCACTTGGTGCCTTGCCATGCCAGCCTACCTGGTTTTCCATAAAGGAAATTCCCTTTCCTTTTACCGTGTGTGCCAGGATGCATTTTGGCTTGCCTTCCATGGTGCTGATGGAGTACGCTGCCAGCACTTCTTCTAAATTGTTGCCGTCGGGAAGTTCCAGTACGTTGAATCCAAATGCTTTGAATTTGGAAGATAAATCACCGAGAGACATGACCTGATCATTGGTTCCGTCGATCTGGAGACCGTTGTTATCAATGATGATGGTGAGATTGTCAAGCTGGTAGTTGGCTGCTGCCATGCATGCCTCCCAAACCTGGCCTTCCTGCAGTTCTCCGTCTCCAAGCAGGGTAAATATTTTTGTATCCTTGTTCTGAGCCTTTGCGCCCAGTGCCATACCCACTGCAATGGAGATACCCTGGCCCAAAGAGCCTGTGGAAGCATCGATCCCAGGAACCTTCTTGGCATCGGGATGTCCCTGAAGAATGCTGTGAAGCTGCCGGAAATTTTTAAATTCTGATTTATCGAAAAAGCCCATTTCGCCTAATACCCCATAGTAGCAGGGAGCTGCATGTCCCTTGCTCAGTACGAAGCGGTCACGGTCCTCGTTGTCCGGATCCTTTGGGTTTACCCGCATCTGTGTATAGAACAGCGCTGCCATCAGCTCTACGGCTGATAAAGAACCGCCTGGATGTCCGCTGGCTGCGTCTGCCGTCATATTAATAATATCCTTGCGGATATCATTGCATTTCCTTTTTAATTCCACAATGTCCATCATGTTCTTATGCCTCCGTCTGAATTATGAATATTACTTTTTAAGGGAACTTCTTTTTTTCAAATAATCCACGTATACCGCTCCAAGGATCACGCACCCCTTTACTACAAACTGCCAGTAGCTGTTTATCTTAAGCAGGTTCATACCGTTGTTTAAAACACCGATGATCAGTACACCGATAACGGTTCCGCCCAATGTACCGATACCGCCGTTAAAGCTGGTGCCTCCAAGTACGGAAGCTGCGATTGCATCACGCTCAAACCCTTCCCCTACCGATGGCTGACCGGAATATAGTCTTGCCGCTAAAACCGCACCGGCCAAGGCTGCCATCACACCGCTGATGATGAAAACTCTTACCTGGATCCATTTGGTATCAACACCTGCGTATTTGGCTGCTTCCTTATTTCCTCCGGTAGCATAGACATGACGTCCAAAGGAGGTACGGTTCATAATGAAATACAGAATGACAAATGCTACCATTACAAATACAACCGGAATGGGAATTCCCAGAAAGCTTCCTACTCCCATGTTGTTGAATGCTTCATTATTGGACTGTGCCGGCTGACCGCCTGTTAATATGTAACTGACACCGCGTACAATGATCTGCATGGATAAGGTTACGATAAAAGGCGGCAGAGTTGTATGTGAAATGACAAGTCCGTTGAAAAAACCAATGACAGCGCCAAATAACAAGGGTACCAGAAAGCAAAGGATGACGGGCAGTCCCGCATTCCCGCAGCGTACGGCGATGACACCGGCAGCCGCTACCACAGAACCTACGGATAAATCTATGCCGCCGCAGATCAGTACGCATGTGATGCCGAATGCGATGAAACCGTTTACGCATACCTGACGCAATACGCTGAACAGGTTATTTTTAACAAGAAACGTATCGGTTGTAATCGATAAAACAATACACAGGAATACCAACGCGATCATGGCCGCCATGTTGCGTTTCAGCCAGATCAGAAAGGGATTGGTGTTCCAGAGGCTTAGTGCCTTTATCTCAGATGGTTCTGATTGATTTTTCTTGCTTAACATGTTGTATGTTCTCCTCCCACTGCAAATGACATGATCGTTTCCTGTGAAGCTTCTGTTTCCTTCTGGTCAAGGATTCCTGCCAGATGTCCTTCCCGCATAATGGCAATCCTGCTGGAATTGTTGATGATTTCAGGAAGCTCTGAAGAAATCATGATAATGGAAACTCCTTCACTGGCCAGGGTGTGCATCAGCTTATATATCTCAGCCTTTGCTCCTACGTCGATCCCTCTGGTGGGTTCGTCCAGAATGAGTACCTTAGGCTTTGCCGCCAGCCACTTGGATATTACGATCTTTTGCTGGTTGCCGCCGGAAAGCTCTCCTGCCGACTGTTCAAGGGAAGCCATTTTAATAGAAAGCTTCTGCTTGAACTCGTCCACAATCCTGGATTCCTTTTTCCTGTCTACGCGTAACTGATGTATAAATTCAGAAAGCACCTGAAATGTCAGATTGGTTGCAATGCTGTGGCCAAGGAAAAGCCCCTGGTCCTTCCGCTCTTCCGGCACCAGTGCAATGCCTGCAGCCATTGCATCCTTGGGTCTGTTGATGATAAGCTTTTTTCCTTCCAGCCAGATCTCACCTGACTGAATGCTGTCGATGCCGAATAATGCCAGCGCTAGCTCGGTACGCCCCGCCCCTACCAATCCTGAGAATCCAAGTATTTCCCCTTTTCTCAATGTAAAACTGATATCGGATACCTTATTGGTTGTTAAATGTTTCACTTCCATGATGACGTCCCCGCCGGTTACACGTTTGTTTCCATACATGTTGTTAAATTCCCGGCCTACCATCATGCTGATCAATTCATTTTCTGTTGTTTCTTTTGTATCTCTGGTTCCTATAAACTTACCGTCACGGAGTACCGTTACCGAATCGCAGACCTTAAAGGTCTCTTCCATACGATGTGATATGTAGATCATCGCAACTCCGGCTTTTTTTAAACGGTCGATCTGTGCAAACAAATTGTCTGTCTCACTTTTTGACAAAGATGCTGTGGGTTCGTCCAGAATCAGGATTTTTGCCCCCTCATTCACCGCTCTTGCAATTTCTATCATCTGCTGCTGTGCTACGGATAGCCCCCGAATCAGCATTCCGGCATCCAGATCCAGTCCCAGCGCATCAAGAGCTTTCTGCGCCTCACTCTTCATTTTCCGGTAATCTACCATCTTTAAATGGTTTTTTGGTTCCCGGCCCAGAAAAATGTTTTCTGCAATTGTCATCTCAGGAATGTTGGTGATTTCCTGATGGATAAAACTGACACCATACCTGCGGGCATCATCTACGTTTTTTATGGAAGCTTCCTCCCCAGCCATGTAGATGGTTCCCGAATCAGCACTGAAAATGCCGCCCAGGATTTTCATCAGGGTGGATTTACCAGCACCATTCTCCCCCATAAGAGCCCGGACTTCTCCGGGCTTTATGGAAATACTGACTCCGTCAAGTACAACGTTGCGACCAAACGCTTTGGTAATATCTTTCATTTCAAAAACATATTCATTTGACATGTTTTTAACACTCCTGTTCTGCATTCTTCGCTTTGAGTCAACACTTTACGGATTACTGATCTACGTTCTCCTTTGTAATGATGGACATAGGTACGACTACCTTCTCTTCAATGGTCTGTCCGGACAGAAGACGGTAAGCAGTTTCGATACAGGTTGTACCGATTCCTGCCGGATCCTGTGCTGCAGATGCTACCATTTCTCCGGCACGGATAAAGCCTTTTCCTTCGTCAGAACCGTCTACGGAAACAACCTTGGCAGATTCTAAGCGGCCGGCTTCCTTTAGGGCTGCAATGGCGCCTCGGGCTGTGGGATCATTGATGGTGAATACTCCGTCGATTACCGGGTTTGCATTGATAAAGTCTACCATGATCGGCTGGGAATAATCAGACTTTGGCTTCTCAACGTCTTTGGTCTGGATGATCTCAATATCCGGGTAGTTCTTTAACTCTTCTTCAAAACCAAGCTGACGGTCATAGCAAACCTCTGTGGTACTATATGTAATCTCTACTACTTTTCCTTTTCCGCCTAAAGAATCAGCCAGAGCCTGGGCACAAAGCTTTCCGGCTTCTTTATTATCAGAAACAACGGTACACTGAACCAATTCCGGATTCTTAACCGATGTATTGAATGCGATGACTGGTATTTCTGCTTCCTTACATGCTTCCAGAGTGGCACGTACTCCCTCAGAGTTGATCGCAGAGATACAGATCACATCAACCCCCTGGTTGATCATATCAGCTACGTCATTCATCTGTTTGTTCTGGTCGCCTCCGGCATCCTGAATGATCAGTTCATCTTCTGGTCCGGTTAAAGCAGCCTGCATGGCATCTTTAATCTGAATGAAGAACACATTGGTTAAGTCAGGTGCAGAAACTCCGATCTTGATCGGCTTTTTTGTCTCCTCTGCCTTTGCTTCAGTTGTAGCCCCTGGGATTGTTTCTGCTCCGCTGCTTGCTCCTGTTGTTTCCTTTGCAGAGGAACCGCATGCGGTCAAAGACAATGCCATCATAGCTGATAATAAAATTGCGGTAACTTTTCTCATAATAATCCACCTCTCAACATTTTTTCATTCTTTTGTAGTATACTTTGAACTTATTTCTGTTTTTATACCCTAGTTTTTGTTACAAATGTTTAAATCATTGTATGATATCATTCTCAATTGCGTTCCCGGGTTTGCATTTTTGTCTGCTGTCATACAATATCGCAACTAAATAATACATTTTTTATCGAATTTTGTCAATAGGATTTTTAAAATTATGCAAAACTAACAAAAGACTGTCATACACTCTCCCACTGAGATTGTATTATAACCTTCCTTTTTGAGTCAAAAAGAGCAGCGCAGAACGATCTCTTTCTTCTCGTTCTGCGCTGCTCTTTCTATTGCTTACCGCTTAATGATAACATTCAAATCCGTGTTGATCAAAGAAATATGTCTCTTTGCATAAAGCTCCGACACCTCTTCGTCCCGGGCTTTTAAAGCTTCTACAATATTACGGTGGGCTCTGATGGCGTTCTGGGCATTCTGGGGTACCTGGAATGTCTTCAGGCGGAAATCCCGGATGCACTCGTCGATCTTTCTGCTCATAAAAATCAGCATCTTATTTTTGCTGGCTTCCACGATCTGCCGGTGCAGCTTCTCATCATATTTTGCCATTCCGGCAATGTCCTCTTCCTTTACTGCACGGATAAACCGGAAATGGATCCGCTCAATCTGTTCAAGCTCCGCATCGGTGGCCCGCTTTGCTACGATCCGGGCACATAAGGGTTCCACAGCACTTCGGACCTCAATATAATCCTTTAATTCCACTTCATTTTTAAGGAACCATTCCGCCAGTTCTTCCTGCCCCAGTTCTTTTTTACTGACCAGAAATGCTCCCCGTCCAGGTTTGATCTCCACTAATCCCCGGGCCTCTAAAATGCGGAAAGCTTCTCTGACTGTACCGCGGCCCACCGTCAGCTTCTCACACCATTCTTTTTCCGTAGGTAATTTTTGTCCCACATCTATTCCGTCTGCTGCAATAAATTCCTTCATGCTGTTTACAACCTGCTGCACAATAGGAATCCTTGAAACCTCTTCCATCATCTTCACTCCCTCTTCTTCATATTCATCCTTTGTATACATTTCATGATGTCATACAATCATTGTATCACATTTGACGTAAACTGCAAACACAAACATTGTTTTTTCTATTTTTTACATACCCATCAGACAATTCAGTGTCTTTTCCCCTGCAGCTCCCCCAGGGGCTCACTAACTCCAGTCTGAATTTTTTACTGCCTCATAAACGACCTGTGGAAATACTGAAAAAGGCCGAAGCAGAGACTTGAAAAAGTCTGCTGCTCCAGCCTTAATAATGAATTCTGTGGAAACATTGTATAATAAAAATGATATATGGACCAAACAGGACATGATCCTTTCTGCCTCACCTTACCGGAACGTAACTTTCCAGGTTTTGATTTCATAAGGGTGAATCAGAAATGAAGCCCTTCTATCCTGGCAGTTTACTTCTGCTTCTGCCTCATCCTCTTCCAGCATATTGCATTCCACAATTCTCTGAACGTCCATGCCAAAGGTCATATTCCCTCTGGTCCGTTTGTTATTTGTCTCATAAAAGCGAAGGATCAGTTCGTTCCCTTTCTGGGACTGCTTCACAACCTCAATGACAACATTGTCGGCATCCGCCTTTACCAGGGAATATTCCCCGGGAAGCGTCCCTCCAGCCTTTTCTTTTACAAGGGCTGTCATTGGGTTATTCATGGAATAAGCCTTTTGTATTGTTTTTGCCTTTTTCCAGTCACCCTTATGGGGATAGATGGAAAATACGAAGCTGTGATGTTCCTTGTCTGCATCCGGGTTTGGATAGGTTGCCGACTTTAACATGGAAATTCCCATTTCACCGTTATGGACGTGACAGCCGTATTTGCAGTCATTCATCATACTGACTCCGTAATCATCCTCGGAAACATCGATCCACTTATGCATGCATACCTCGAATTTAGCATAATCCCACATGGTGTTGTAATGGGTTTTCCGCTTTACATTTCCATACTGGATCTCAAAGGTGGCTTCATCCGTATGGATATCAACCGGGAATATGGACTTTAGGAAGATATGGTTTTCCTTCCAGTCGATTTCATTTCTTATGATGATTTCAGGGCTGTTATACAATAGTGAAATATACTGTTCAATGGAAGAATCCAGGTATTCTCTCTTTACACATATTGTCGCGCGGACCGGGCCGTTTTCCACAAGCTCCATGCTGCTTACTTGGGTGATTTCCCAGGATTTTTCTACATAATAATTGTTCACATCCCAGGCGTCATAGTTGTGGGGCCGGTCCTCATAGGTCATAAGCACATTGGCATACCTGTTTTCCTGAAGCACTTCCCGTTGACTTCCCTTATCATAAATTGAAGAAATCTGTCCATTCTCATGAAAGGTCACACGGACGTATTCATTTTCCAGATGTCTTTCATCCGCCCTTAAACCGGTGTCACAGGTTCCCTCCCTCAATTCAAAGGTCTTGTAGCCCTTGGAAGGAACTTTGGAAGGACAAAACAGCCAGGAGCCGTTCTCAGTCTTTTGGGCAGGCAGCATAAACTCCCCATCCATTACCGCCAGGTTTTCCATAGGCTCCGGAGCCTGAAAAGCTACCGCTTCCTCTCCTTCAAAGCTGTTGGGATTAAACACCACCAGATCATTCTTACGGGCATCCACATGTTCAGCAATATTAGAAAGGGCCATTTTTACCAGTTCCCCTCCGGTCTTTCCGATTGCTTCGTATTCCTCTCTGGAATCCTCATACACCTCTTTAATAGAGGATCCCGGAAGGATATCATGAAACTGGTTTCTTAAGATCACTTCCCAGGCTTCCTGGATCTCCTCTCTGGGATAAGGATTCTGGTTTAATATCCCGTCAAGCATTCCGTAAAACTCGGCATTTTCAAACAGAAATTCTGACTTCCGGTTGAATTTCTTGTTCCTTGCCATGGAGGTATAGGTGCCCCTGTGGTACTCCAGGTATAATTCTCCCACCCAGGAGGGCAGATACTTTTTCCCTCTCACTTCCTGATCCAGCTTTTCAAAAAATGATTTTGATGTGGTCATTACGGTCCTTGGACAGCCTGGAATGCCCTTTTCAAGTCTCCGCTGGTTCTCAAGCATGTCTTTGGTCGGGCCGCCGCCGCCGTCTCCATAGCCAAAGGACATTAAAACCTCATCGTTTAAATACTTCTGGCTGTATCTGGCCCAGGCCCCTTTTACCTGAGAGGGATTTATGTATGCGTTATAGGTGGTAAAATGCTCGGTTTCTGTTCCCCCCTCCTCAGCCGCCTTATTATAATCACGGCTTGGGCTGAAATGGGTCAGAATCCTGGTTCCGTCAATTCCCTCCCATTCAAAGGTGTCATAGGGCATTTTATTGAATTCATTCCAACTGATTTTCGTTGTCATAAAATATTTGATGCCGCATTTTTTCATGATCTGGGGAAGTGCGGCGGAATATCCGAAAACATCAGGAAGCCACAGGATCTCATTGTCCTTTCCAAACTCTTCCCGGAAAAACTCTTTGCCGTGAAGGAACTGGCGGATCAGGGACTCGCCGGAGGATAAATTACAGTCTGCTTCTACAAACATTCCCCCCTCTGTCTCCCATCTTCCTTCTGCAACCCGCTGCCGGATCTCTTCGTACATCTCAGGAGCATGTTTTTTTACATATTTGTAAAGCTGGGGCTGGCTTGACATGAAAAGGTATTCCGGGTACTGCTTCATCAGCTCCAGCACCGTGGAAAAGCTTCTCACCGCCTTATCCTCTGTGACCGCAAGAGTCCACAGCCAGGCAACATCAATATGGGTATGGCCTACACAGTAAACCGTTTCTCCCCTGTTACCGCAATATTTGTCATAGAATTCTTCCTTCATGTATTCCCTGGCCTTTTTCAGGCTTTCATAATACGCTCCGGAATATTCCTTTCTTAAATCCAGTAAGTTTAATGATTCATTGACCGCCTGAATGATATTGATATAGGCGCTGTCACTGTCAGGAAGGAGTCTGGCCACCTCATAGGGAACGGAAATATCGTAATAATACTGCTCTGTTTCCCGGTCCAGCACCTTGATCCTGGAATCCATAACAAGTTTGAAATTCTGATCCCCAGTAAACGCAGATAAAACCATCCGGAACGTCTCTCCTGCCTCCGCTTTTTCCGTCAGTAAAACTTCCCTGTGGTTGACGTCAAGCCCCTGTCTTCTCACACCATTGACGTAAATGGTAAACTGGGGATTGGTGGCATCCCACAGCCCTTCTCTTCCTGTTTTGCACTCATATACCACACATTGATCTTTAAACTCCTCAGGAATGGTAATGACTGTTTCAAACCAGAAATATTCCCTGTGGCCGCCCCACAGTTCTGCATTGGTAATCTCCTCCCATTCACCGTCAGGAAGGTCCTGAACATCTAAAAAGCGTTCTCCGGATTTTATCATCCGGTACCTGGGAATTGGCACTTCTTTGGAATAGATCAGGCCTTTTAAATCCTCCACCAATTTTCCAATCCGTTCTTTGATCAGTATCATTGTAATCTCCTCCTTTTGCATCAGCCTTTGGCTGCACCGGCCATATTAAAGCCCTTTGACATATAGTTTTGCGACAAAATATAAAGTAATATGGATGGAATGGCATAGACAGCAGAGTAAGCGGCCAACTGTCCGTATATTATCATACCATGCTGGCCAAAAAATTGGTATAGGGTAACTGATGCCGGTAATTTATTTAGAGTCTGCAACAGGATATAGGGTATGAAAAAGTTGCCCCAGCTCCCTGAAAAGGTAAAGATGAATACCACACAAATCCCCGGAAACATTAAGGGCGCAATGATTTTCCGGATGCTGTCCAGGGTGGAAGCGCCGTCTACCCAGGCCGCCTCTTCCAGCTCAATGGGGACATTGTCCATAAAGTTTTTCATAAGCCAGATTCCGTAAGGCATGGAAGTTGCCGTCAGAAACAAAATAAGCCCCAGGGTCTTGTCATACAGGCCGATGGTCAAAAACATCTTATACACCGGAACCATGACCGCCGTAATGGGAAGAGAGGTCATAAATAAAATGGTATATAAAAACAGGTTTTTATAACGAAGTTCATATCTTGATAAGGGATAGGCTGCCAGTCCTGCAAGGAACACCACCAGAAGCGACTGTCCAAAGGAAATAAGCAAACCATTGGCAAAGGCCCGCTGGTTGGTCCGGCTGGACAGGATTTCCCTGTAATTGTCAAGGGTCCACTGGGCAGGCAGCTTTACCGCCTGGGAGGCGTTGCCGTCAAAGGAGGCAAGCAGGATCCAAAGCAGGGGAAGGACAAAAACAATAGCAAGTATGGTCAGCACCCCATAGGGCACCGTTTTTCTGAATTTCCAATACATGAAGCACCTCCTTTAATCCTTTCTCATGACTCTTGTATAAAAAACGCTGAGCACGATCCCGATCACAAGAAGGATCATGGAAATAGCCGTGCCGTATCCCAACTGCTGGGAAATAAACGCCTGCCGGTACATGAAGATGGGAAGGGTCAGGGTTTTTGTTCCAGGCCCACCGCCTGTCATCATATAGATCAGACCGAATACTCCAAGAGTGGAAAGGGTATTCAGCATGGTATTTGTTGCTATGGTGTTTTTGATGCAGGGAAGGATGATTTGGATCATGGTCTGGAAAGGGCCTGCCCCATCCACCCTGGCTGCTTCCTCAATATCCGCCGGGACTCCATCTAAGGCCGACTGAAAATTCATCATGGAAAATGCGGTTCCATGCCATATATTTGCTAAAATGACCGTTGCCATGGGAATGGCAAACAAGAATTCCACAGTGGGAAGATGGAAAAAGGAAAAGATCTGGTTTAAGGTTCCTTCGTCTCCGAAAAAGGTGCTGCAGCATAAGGCCACCACCACCTCCGGCATGATCCAGCCTGCCAGAAAAATAGGGCCAACAATCCCCCGGAAGATCCTGTTTCTGTTCTTCATATTAAGGGCAATGAAAAAACCAAGCACCTGCTGCCCGATCAGGCTTCCAAGAAGAAAAACCAGGGTATTGGCAATGCTGATGCGCACAGTGCGGTCCTTGAACATGCTGGCATAATTGGACAGTCCGATAAATTTAAGCTGCTTCGCATTCTCCCCTGACAGAGCCAGGTTTGTGAAGGAGTAATAAACGGTCAGCAATATGGGCGTCACAAAAAACACCAGCAGAAGGACCATAGATGGCAGGATCAGAACGGATTTTCTCGCTTCCACATACAGCCTGCTGCTTTTTTTATTCATACTTTCCTCTTTTCTGCCCTGTTTTTCTGGGCATATAGGTATCCCTGTAAGGGGTTTCCTCTTTTCTGCCCTGTTTTTCTGGGCATATAGGTATCCCTGTAAGGGGCTTCCTCCTTTTGGATAGAAACAGGGAGGGCCAGGTGCTTTGCTGTTGCACGTTTGCCCTCCCCTTCAAATCCTGAACGTTTATTTTTCCACAGTATTTTCTGCGCCAACGCTGTTGGTCACGTCTGATTTATACTGTGCCATTGCATCCTCCGGGCTGTTTCCTGACACAACCGATTCTACCATGGTCTGGATGTGTGTGGTGACCGTTGAATACTGGCTGTTTCTTGGCCTGTAAAAGGCTCCTGACAGGAAGCCGGTGCACTTTTCCATAAATGGCTGGGAGGAGTAGGTGGGATCTTTCGCAATATCGGTCCTGGTCGCAATATTTCCCTGGGCAATGATGGTATCTAAGTACACATCATAGCTCATGCAGTGCTTGATAAAGTCCATGGCAGCATCCTTTTGATCAGAGAGCTGGGGAATGGATAAGGCCCATCCGCCTGACATGGTAATGCTTCCCGGTTTCTGTCCCTCAAAGGTGGGCATGGCTGCAATGCCCAGTTTATCCTTATATTCCGGCCATGGAGCCGCCCCTGTATCCTTGTAGTTTCCGGTCATCCAGTATCCGTCTAAGGAGATGGCAAGCTTGCCCCCTGGTAAGTATTCTCTGGAAGCAATGTTTCCTGCTTCTCCGTTTAATACCTTGGACAGGGATGGCCCGTATCCATCCTCATAGATGGTACTGATAAAGTTTAAGGACTTTAAAATATTTTCGCTGGATACGATCCATTTATCATTTTCATCCAAGAGCTGCTCTCCTGTCCCGTAAAGAAGCATTTCATAGGTCTGCATGGAAGTGGCTTCCCCGGTGGCTACCCCTGAATTACACCAGAAAGGCACCACATCAGGACATTTCTCCTTGATGACCTTGCAGGTATCCAAAACCTCCTGCCATGTTTTCGGCTGCCACTCCGTATCCAGACCGGCTGCCTGAAATACCTCCTTGTTGTACCATAACCCCCGGGTATCGGTGCAATAGGGGATTCCGTAAGCACTTCCGTCCGCGTATGTAACACCCTCCACCAAAGGCCCGTAAAAGGTTCCGTCATTCCATTCCTTGTAATCCTTTAAGTAGGTGGAAAGGTCCGTAAGATAACCGGCTGCCACGTCGGAGGGAAGCTGGAACGTATCCTCGCAGACAATGTCAGGAGCCGTATCCGCCGATTGGAGCGCCAGAGCTACCTTTGCAAAATAATCTCCTTCTGAGGCTGTAATGGGGGCAATGTCAAGTTCAATGGAATCTTTTTTGTCGTAAGTTTCATATGCGTTCTCAAACCAGTTCTTCAGGGTATCGCTTCCCCCATCCCGGAAGGTAATGGAAATTTTCGCCTTCCCCCCAGCCCCCTGGGTATCTGTTGTTTTTCCGGTTTCCCCGGAGGCAGCTTCCGTCTTCCCAGAAGCCGTTGTTTCCGCCTTTGTCCCGGCCCCCTGGCATGCCGCCAAAGAAAGAGCCATGGCCGACGCAAGCGCCGCTGCTGCAAGTTTCTTCACTTTCTTCATAAAACCCTCCCATCTCCTATTTGCTTCCCAGGTTTCCCGGGAATAAAGGTATACCTGTAAAATATTTATATTTCTTAAGCAAATGATAGCATAAGCCGGTTTCCCAGAGTATTCCAAAATTTTAGAAAAGGGGTATAATTTTAACCTCTCCAACTACCTTTCCATAATGGCGTTTCGGATGTCCCCCTGAAGCCTTTTGGCAACCTCCTCCGGTGTCATGGTCTTGTCTCCGAAAAAATCCGTTAAGTTCCCTGCAATCCCATCTGATATAATAAACCATGTGGAATAGGCATTTTTTAAAATGCTCTGATTCCTCTCCCGTTCCACGAACTCATCCGTAAGGCCTTTTTCCAGTCCGGGATTCACGGTTAAATCTGTCCTCACAGATAGACAGCAGGTGTTTTCGTAATAGCTTTTAATGACCTCCCTGGAGGTAAGGTAATCCAGCAGCTTTATGGACTCGTCCCAATCCGCCGTGGCCGTGATCCCTATGTTGTCTCCCTGGAGCAAATAAGTCTGTTTCTGGATATAGGGGATTTCCGCGATTTTGTACCGGCACTTTCTGTCTGAATTCTCCAGTATGGACATGGAGCTTAGCTCGGCAATGGCAATTTTTACATATCCTTTGGAAAATGCCTTCATCAGGTCCTTTTGGTTCCAGTTGATCACATCCTGTGCCATGATGCCCTCATCCCTCATATTGCCAAGCATCTCATACAGCTTCATGCAGTTTTCCGTATCCAGGCTCCGAAGAGTGCCTCCGGCGGAATAGATCATCTGCAAAAAGCTGGAGGTAATATCTTCTTTGTTCTTCATGGCAATGCCGAAATTATAGGTGCCAAGGGTATTGGTTTCCCTGCACAGCTTATAAAACCCTTCCATGTCACCGGGTATGGCGGCGCCATACTTCTTCAAATGGTCCTCATTATAAAATACCACATAGGGGTTGCTGGTAAAGGGGACTGCATAGCAGACGCCGTTTACCACTGTGCTGCTGTATGCATTCTTTAAATACATGGAGGCTTTGTCCGCTGTCATATAAGCGGACAGTTCCTTTAGGATCCCCATGGATTCCAGGGCAGGCGTCATGACATTTTCGCAAATGATCAGATCGGGAAGGTTATTCTGATCCTTATCAATGCATAGCTGCTTTTGAAAGCCGGATTGGGAGACATACTGGATCCTGACTTCCGGATTTCCAGGCATTTGGGAATACTCATCCACAAGCTTTTTTAAGTATTCCCCGCTTTCGTCTTCCTCGCAGACGGCCATGATCACAAGCTGGTTCCTTTTCGCCTCCGCCGCCGCCACCTGGTTGGATTCCCTGTAATACTTAAGGATTACGCTGACCAGCAATAGGCAAACCAGCATCCATAAACCGATCAGAAGTCTTTGTACGGTCCTGTTCATAATTTCAAAACACCTTTCTATAGTCTGAGGGGGACACTCCCATAATGGAACGAAATACCTTGTTGAAATACTTCGTATCCTTATACCCTACCATTTCAGCCACTTCGTGGATCTTATAATTACCGGTTGCCAGAAGCTTTTTTGCAATGCTGACACGGAATTCCCCTAAAAAGGTGCAGAAGTTGATTCCCATTTCCCTGGTAAACAGCTTGCTTAAATATTCCGGTGTAATGCCCACCAGATCAGCCGCATCGGAAAGGGAAATCTCCTTATCATAATTCAGCCTTATGAATTCTATTACATTTAAAATCATGCCATTGCCGGTCAATTCATTCTTTTCCCTGTCATCGGCCACCATATCCATCATCTTCCAGTAGTTATTTAAAAAGATCTCCCTGATGCTGGTTTTCATCATATCGTTTAACAGATATTGGTAAAGGGCCTCAATGTCTTTGTTTTTCATCAGATCCCTTGCGGTATTTAAGACAGCCATAACAAAGCGGACGGTATGGTTTTTAACTGTCTTAGGCTCTTCCCTGCTTTGAATGACCGCCTCTTCAAATTTCCGGGCACATTTTCTGATTCCCTCTTTATTTCCGTTCTTTATGTCTCTTTTTATCCCCCGCTCCAAATACTCCGGATATTCCACCTTTTCAAAAGACAGGTTCCTGACCAGCTCCATGTCCATGATGCGGCTGTCAGGAAATACAAAGGTATAGGAAAGATATTCCTGCATCTGCCTTAAGGTGTCCTTAAGCCCGGAAAGACTTTTCAGTTCCCCATAGCTGATGAGAAATTCTCCCTTCTTTTTCAGTTCCTTCAGTATCCGGGTTTTGAATATGGCCTTTAAGTACCTGGCATTCTGGCCGTCTGAGATCATGACCAGGATCTGCTTTTCATAGGGAAGCTTAAAGATGAAAAAGCCTGTGAGACATATGGCATCAAGGCTGTCCTTAAGGACTTCCGCCATTAAGTTGGTGGTATCCTCCAGTATGCTTTCCGACTGGATCAGAAACATGGAAATGTCCTGGTCTTTTTGGTTCCGTATCCTTTCAGCCAATTGCCTCTGAACCATTTCTTCATCATTCCCGTCTCCGGTCAGAAGGGAAAACAGCAATTGCTCCGCAGATACCTTTTCCACCTTGTTTTTTGATATCTTTTTTTCCACGGTCCCAAGGATTTCAATGATATCCTCCACATCCAAAGGCTTCAGCAAATATTCGGCAACAGAAAGCTGAATGGCGCGCTGGGCATATTCAAACTCCGAATAGCCGGTAAGAAGGATAGCCGCTGTCATGACTCCCGCTTCCCTGATCCTGTTGATCATGGTCAGCCCATCCATCCTTGGCATGTTGATATCCGTTATGACAACGTCAGGCCGCAGGGATAATACCTTTTCAAGTCCCGCCTCCCCATCACTTTCTCCTGCAATCACTTCATGAGGCGTATACTTTTCAATGATCTTGATGATCCCGTTTCTGGTGTTTGGCTCGTCTTCCACAATTACCACTCTCATACTTAAATCATTCCCCCTGTTTATTCTTCAAATAAAATCTCTGCCGTTATTTTGGTTCCCCTGTCACTTGATTGGATCAGGAAACTTCCCTCTTCCCCATAATAATATTTGATCCTCATGATCACATTCCTCACTCCGATGCTCCCTTCCATGGCGCTGCTTAAGTAATCATAATGGTTCAGTTCCCTGACCAGCCCCTCAGCCATGCCTGTCCCATTATCCTCCACGCAAATCACCAGATGCTTTTCCCCCTTTTTTCTCATGGAAACTGTGATCACATCCTGCCCTGTATTGCCTGGAAATCCGTGAATGATGGCATTCTCAATCAGAGGCTGGAACAGAAGCTTGTGCATTTTAAGATCCAGGACCTCCTCGTCCACATCCATGATACAGTGAAAGGAAAAGGAAAACCTTTGCTGCTGGAGAAAGATATACTGCTTTAAATATTCTATCTCACTTCTCACACTTACCACGCCATTGCTTTTATGTATGCTGTAACGCAGGATTGTGGCAAGATTTTTCAGCATCCTGCTGATGAGGAACTGTTCATTTTCTATGGCGATCCAGTTGATGGCATCTAAGGTATTATAGAGAAAATGAGGATTGATCTGGGCTTCCAAAGCCTTTAATTCCGCATTTTTCTCACGAAGCAGGGCTTCCTTTTCTATCTTTCCCGACTGGTCGATCTTTTGTACCATGTGGTTGAAATGCTTTGCGATCTTTCCAAACTCATCCTGCCAGGTATGCTCGATCTGCACCGTATAATCCCCCTTATAAGCCCTGTCCATGGCAGAGGTGATCTTTTCCACGCAAACCTGCAAGGAGCCTGCAAACTGGATCATAATAAGAATGCTGGTAATGATGATCAATACGGTAAGGAGAATGATCACCTCAAAGATATATTTAAAATCCTTCAAAGGCTCCTTGTTATCCCGGATGCTGACCAGCACGAACTGATCTTTCAGCACAGGCTTTGTGTAAATGCTGTAAGACCCGCTTTTCATAATCTGACGGGCTTCCACAGCCTGACGGATCTTTGCTTCCGTCTGGGAAAACAGCTCTCCTTGGCTGCCATCCCAGTCATCAAAGATGCCCGTTCCGATTAAGTCTGCCCTGGTGCTGGAAACGATGTTTCCACCGCCATCACAGAGGAAGGAAACATTGACCTCATTTTCGTTTTCCTGGGAATAGGTTTCCCGTATGTTGGTCTCGTCAAGGCAGATCAAAATACTTCCAACAGTCCCCTGTCTGTAATTGTTGATATCCGCGATCCGGTGCCCCAGATACATGATGTTTCTTTTTTTTCCGCCCGCCTCTTCCCTGCTTATGACACCGGAATAAACAGTCCGGGTATTGTGAAAGGTCTCATCGGTCACATTCAGCCAGCTCTTGTCCTTTTCCGGAAAGCAGTAGCTGTCCATGGTGCTGTTGGTGATGGAATCATACAGGATGCATTCCTTTTTCAGGGTCACCACCGCGATCCCCAATATCTCCGGGTGAAGATAAGAGATGTTTTCCAGATCATCTTCCAACTGCTTTTTTAGCAGATAATAATTCCTGGAATCCCACACATTCAGCTTTTCCAACTTTACGGCGTATTCATTTTCCGTATAAATGGACATGATAATGCTGTCATATTCGGAAAAGAAATCCTCCAGCCCTTTCTGGGATAATTTCATATTGCTTTCCACCAGAATATCCATCTGCTTTTTTAAGGTGTTGGCCGCAATGACACAGGTTATGATTTCAATTACCATGACAGGGACAATGGAGACAAAAAGCAGGATGATCAATGTCTTTTTTGCAATTCCCCAGCTCCGGTATCTGTTTACCAAATATTTGATCAAGCCTATTTCCCCCCTTGGTCAAGCGGATATTTCCAATCCGCTTTGTTACTTGATTCGGTAAATTTTTCCAAGTTTATTCTCATTTTTGTATTATAACATAATTTATAAATAAGGATAAGATTTTCAGTCAGCCCGGCAAGAAAGTGTCGAAGACACTTTCTTGTATAACAGGCTAAAGCCCATAAGCAAAATAAATCATTGAGGTATCTAACCCCAATGATTTATTTTTTATCAAAATTCATAGTGTGACCAAAGGCTGATGATCTTTACTGTTCTGGTATCCTCATGCACTTCATATACAAGTCGGTGCTTTATATTAATTCTCCGGAAAAAAGCTCCCTGTAGGTCTCCCTGCAGCTTTTCATAAGATGGCGGCTTTTGGTATGGATTGTTTCTGATAATTTCAATTAAATCCTTTACTTTTTTTTCTAATTTGGCGGCTTTTAACTTTGGTATATCATTTGTTGCCTTTTTGGTATAAACAATTGAATACATTACCACTCCACCCCATCTTCCGGTATACACTCTTCAAGTGGTGTGTTCATCCCCTCAATAATTTTTTCTCTCATACCTGGGAGAAGATATCTCCAAGATTAAAAATCCAGAACTATCCGCAGATGCAAACACAACTGAATCTTAAACAGAAAAGTTAATCCTTCCCCTGATATTTAAATAACACAATGAGCAGTGCTGCCTGACTGTCAGGGTATTTTTATGCCACTTAAGATATGACCGCCACAACTCACCAGAGATTTTCTGCCCAATATCTTCTCTTTGTAAAAGCATCAAAATCAATAGACTTCCATTTGTCAACATTGAAATGTAAAAAATAAACAATATATCCTTATTAAAAAAAAACCGATTGTATATTTTTATATTTATATATTGATTTTATTATATCCATATGATAACATCTATAAATGAAACGTTTTACGCCACTTATAATTATGTATTTTCACATGAATGGACTTGAAGAAGTAAAACTTATCTTTTAATGATAGATATGCAAAAACAAATTGTATTTTATCTATTTATATATGGGAGGCAACATGAAGAAATCAGTGAGCCTTAGAGACGTAGCCGAACATGCTGGCGTCAGTCTGGGAACAGCATCAAAAATTGTCAATGATACAGGCAATGTTAATGATAAAATGCGGGCAGATGTCTTAAAAGCAGTAAAAGAGCTGAATTATATTCCTAATCTATTTGCCAGAAGCTTAAAAACCAACCTGACTTATAGTATTGGTATTATTATTCCGGAGATTTCAAACAGCTTTTTTGCAGAAGTGGTGACTGGAATCCAGAATGTCTTTGAACCAATGAATTACAGTGTTCTGATTTACAACACGCACTTAGACTCACGGGAAGAGATCAAGGCATTTCAGGTATTCAATCAGAAAGTTGACGGCATTATTTTTGTCAGTAACACAATTAATGAGGAGCTAAAAACGGTACTGAAAGAATTAACGATCCCGCTTGTGTTGATTTCTACTTACGCAGAAGGCTTTGTGAGTCTTAATATTGATAATGAAGAGGCCGCCTGTACCGCTGTGGACTATTTATGCCAGGCCGGACATACAAAAATAGCGCTGATTTCCGGAAAACCAGACGACCTTAATGCAGGTTATCCCAGAATGAAGGGATATCAAAAGGCACTAAAGAAAAATGGGCTGCCGGTTATTGAAGATTATGTTAAAATCGGCAATTTCAAATTTGATGATGGGATTGAAATTACCAAAGAACTGCTGGCATTGAAAAACCGTCCGACCGCTATTTTTGCTGCCAGTGATACTATGGCAGTCGGTGTGCTGCATACAGCACTTTCAAAAGGCTTCCAGGTTCCTCAGGATATTTCCATCATTGGCTTTGATGATATTGAATATGCCAGATACTGCTATCCAGCTTTAACTACGGTCAGGCAGCCTCGGCTTCAGATGGGGGAAGAAGGTGCACATAAATTACACCAGTTAATTGAAAAAAAACCGGTTCCTGTCAAAAACTATATATTTGATTTTGAATTTATTGTTAGAAACAGCAGTGCTCCGATATAGTTTACCGGAGGACTGCTCTGCTGTCCCCTTTGTCCGCTTTTATATAGGACTGAAAAAATCAAACAGAATAATAACTTGAGGTGAAAATGTTGAAAACAGATACATGGGCAATTTCAGAATACGATTACAACAAAAAAGGATTACCTTTGTGTGAAACGTTATACGCACAGGGAAACGGCTATCTTGGTACCAGAGGAACCTTTGAGGAACACGAAAAAACAGCTACCGGCGGTGTGGAAGGCGTATATATCAATGGCTTTTATGAAACACAGGATATTCATTACGAAGAAGCTGCTTATGGCTTTGCTGACAAAAGCCAGACTATGCTCAACCTGCCTAATGGAAAAATGATTCAATTAGTTGTTGACGGCCAGACGTTTTCCCTGGATTCTGGCACTGTACTGGATTATTCCCGCAGATTGGATTTTAAAAAAGGGGCAGTTGTCCGTAAGATTTGCTGGCGTTCTGACAATGGCCGGGAAGTGTTAATTGAAATCAGCAGATTAATCAGCTTTAAAAGAAAGCATGTAATGGCCATCCAATATAAGGTCAAGCCATTGTCCGGTGATTTTCCGATCAAAATTATTTCTTCCATTGACAGCAATGTTACAAATATATCAAAGACAGAGGATCCCAGAATCGGCTCTAATCTGAAAGGGAGTGCTTTTACTATTGACTGTCTGGAGCAGCAGGACAATCGTTCCAGTCTGAAGCTCACTACTAAAAAAAGCCGTCTTTCCCTGTGTATTGCAATGCAAAATCAGATTAGTCATTGTAACCACAAGCATTCTTTTATCAAAGACGGATATCTTGTTGATGAGTTTACAGTTGCCGCCGGTCAGGCAGAAACAGTAACGCTCAACAAATATCTTGTCTATTATGAAAATCAGGATAAGGCGGAGCATGAACTGCTTACAGAAACAAAACAGATACTTTCTGAAACTGCACAAGCCGGATTTGAAAAAATAGCCGCTGAACAGGAACTTTACATGGCTTCTTACTGGGACAAAGCTGATATTCAAATTGACGGTGCCGATGAAATCATGCAGGGGCTTCGCTTTAACCTGTTTCATCTGCTTCAAAGTACAGGAAAAGATGGAAAAACCAGTGTTTCAGCCAAGGGACTTTCAGGAGAGGGATATGAAGGACATTACTTCTGGGAATCAGAAACCTACATTATGCCAGTATTTCTTTTCTCATTTCCGGAAATAGCCAAATCGATTTTAATGTATCGCTATCATAAACTTAATCAGGCCAGGGAAATCGCTGCTTTGATGAACCATAAGGGTGCCATGTTCCCCTGGCGGACAATCAACGGATATGAATGTTCGGCTTATTTTTTAGCCGGTACAGCCCAATACCATATTACTGGCGGTGTTTCTTATGCAGTTAAACGATATTTCGAGGCAACCCAGGATGATCCATTCATAATCCATTATGGTGCGGAGCTACTAATGGAAACAGCCAGGTTCTGGCTCAGTGCAGGACATTTTAATCCGCGAAAAGGAAATTCTTTTTGCATTGATTGTGTAACCGGCCCGGATGAGTATACTGCCCTGGTTAATAATAACTGTTATACAAATGTGATGGCTGCTGAAAATCTCTTGTCAGCCTTTGAAATTTATACATTTCTGAAAGAGAAGTATCCACAGGAATTGGAGATGTTAAAAGAAAAAATAACGCTGGATGAAGAGGAACCCGCCTTATGGAAAAAAGCCGGAGAACATATTTATCTGCCTTACGATGAAACGTTACATATTTACAAACAGGATGATACCTTTCTGGATAAAAAGATGTGGGATTTTGAGAACACACCAAAGGAAAACTATCCACTGCTTCTTCACTATCATCCTCTGGTCATTTACAGGCACCAGGTATCGAAACAGCCGGATCTGCTGTTGATTGAATTGCTGGCAAGACACCGTTTTGATCTGGACCAGATCAAAAGAGATTACACCTATTACAACCAGGTTATCACTCATGACTCATCCTTATCTGAATCAATCTTTTCAATCGTCGCCTGTATGGCAGGTGACTATCAAAAAGCAGAGGATTATTTCCTGGCAACAGTCAGGCTTGACCTTGACAACACTCACAACAATACGCAGGACGGTCTTCATATGGCTAATATGGCCGGAGCCTGGGCGTCAGTTGTAAATGGTTTTGCCGGAATGAGCATCGAACAGGGAAGCATTAAATTCCGCCCTTACATTCCTACTCATTGGAACAGCTATCGTTTTAAACTTAATTTTAAAAAGCGACTACTGGAAATTGCAGTGTTCCATGACCGTACGGAATTCAGCCTGTTGGCCGGTGAACCCCTGGAACTTTTTTGCTATGACCAGGCAGTTACAATTAATGATCAGGAAATGATTCAGAAAAATTATCATTCAATTTAAATATCCTGAGCGTGTTTTAAAGCTATCAGGCACCTCATGAATATAAAATTTATTTTAAAAAACAAAAAATGGAGGTTTTATTATGAGAAAGACAATGAAAAAACTGGTTTGTATCACTTCTGCTGCAATTATGGCTTTAAGTATGACTGCCTGCAGCAATCAGCCGGCTGCCAGCTCCACTCTGGCTTCCAAAGAGCAGGAACAGACCGCCGGCAATGAAGAAACGCTAATAATTTATACCAATTCTAACTCTGATGGCCGCGGAGAATGGTGGGAAACCAAGGCCAAAGAAGCTGGTTTTAACATTACGATTGTTGGTGCTGGCGGTGCTGACCTGACAAACCGGCTTATTTCAGAACAGGCCAGCCCTACCGCTGATGTTGTCTTTGGCTTAAATACCATGTTCTACGAAAAATTAAAATCCAATAACGTACTGGCCCCTTTTACTCCAGTTTGGAGTACTGAAACAGAAGCCGGTACAAACGATCCTTCCGGTTACTACCACTCCCTGGTAAAGCAGGCTCTGGTAATTGTTTACCATACTGATGAATACGACCAAACAACCGCCCCTGTCGGTTATGAGGATCTTTGGTCCAACGAAGAGTTTACTGGTAAATATGAAGTTCCGGCTCAGATGAATCAGGCTACTGCTCAAATTATTGTTGCCAGTATTCTCTCCCAATATCAGGATGAAAATGGCGAACTGGGTATTTCCGAAGAAGGATGGAACAACATAAAATCATATTTTGACCATGGCATGCCCGCAATTGAAGGGGAAGAGATTTATTCCAGTATGGCTAACGGCAAGGTAAGTATTGGTACCGCTGTTTCAGGAACGATGAAAGCGAAAGAAAAACAATATGCAATCGAAGTTGGAATTGTTCATCCAGAAATCGGAACACCAACGATTGTTGAGCAAATTGCACTCATCAATGGCACTAAAAAGGCAGAGCAGGCCAAAGCTTTTATTGACTGGTTCGGCAGTGCTGAAGTTCAGGCTGAATTTGCTAAAGAATTTAATGCTATGCCAACCAACGAGACTGCAGCAAAGTCTGCCAATCAGGAAGTGTTAGAGCTTTATGGCAATATAAAAACACAGGAACTTGACTGGGAATTTATTAACGAGAATCTGGAATACTGGATTGAAAAAATAGAGCTTGAAATCATGTGATCCTATGACACATTGGAGAAAGGTAGCTACTTATGATTAGATTTGAAGATATTGAAATCCGGTTCGGATCCTTTGTAGCAATCAAAGATCTGAACCTGACCATAAAAGAGGGTGAATTTTTCACCCTCCTTGGTCCCTCCGGCTGCGGAAAAACTACGACACTCAGAAGCCTGGTAGGCTTTATTAAACCTTCAAAAGGTAAAATTAAACTAAAGGATAAGGACATCACCAATACACCAGTGGAGAAGCGGAATATTAATCTTGTTTTTCAAAGCTATGCTCTTTTCCCCACCTTAAGTGTTTATGAAAATATTGCCTTTGGCTTAAAAGTCAAGAAAATGCCAAAAGCCGAAATCAGCCGGCAGGTAAAAAGTATTGCAGCAAAAGTAGATTTAAGTGAATTACAATTAACGAAGAAGGTTTCCGAACTTTCCGGAGGGCAGCAGCAAAGAGTCGCAATTGCCAGAGCCCTGGTCTTAAATCCGGAGATTCTGGCACTGGATGAACCACTTTCAAACCTGGACGCAAAGCTTCGCAAGCAGCTTCGTCATGAACTTAAAACACTGCAAAAAAAGTTTGGCATAACTACCATCTATGTTACCCATGATCAAGAAGAAGCACTGACCTTATCTGATCATATCGCTGTTTTTAACAATGGTGTTGTAGAACAGGTGGGAACACCGGAGGAAATCTATAACCATTCCAAAACTGAATTTATCTGCAACTTTATCGGCGAAAGCAATGATATTACTGAATTTGTCAACCACTCATCTGTACAGTCACTGAAAAAGGTGGCAGAAAAAGGTCAAAAGCACTATATCAGAATTGAAAAAGTATTTATCTTACCATCAGAAGATGATGCTGATGACAGTCTGGTTGTAATGGAAGGGGAGGTTACTGCCAGAGAATTCTACGGTATTTATACAAAATATACGGTTACCGGCAGCGATATTATTGTTCATATCATCGAAAAAGATTTAAATAAAAGCTTTCCGGTGGGTGCCTTCGTAAAGGCTGCTTTTCATACCGACAGTATCTTGACCTATAAATAAAAGGAGGCACTATGAAAAAACTCAGCAGTCAAATAAAATCGTGGGCTTCCCAGATAACATTGACACAGATTCTTTGTTTTTTGTTTTTCACATGGTTTGTTACGCTCTTTCTGGTTTACCCTAATTTCAATACAATTAAGGTAACCTTTTTTACAGACGGTCATTTTAATGTCGATGCGATACACAAATTAATGAAATCGGAAAGGGCCGTGAGAAGCTTAAAAAACAGCTTTGTGCTTGCTTGTACCCTGACATTTACAGTGAATCTGGTAGGAATTTTTATTGTCCTGGTAACTGACTACTTTCACATTGCCGGAAGCCGCATTTTGAAGCTGGCATATTCCACCACGCTGATTTATGGCGGAGTTGTTTTAGCAGCCTCATATAAAATGGTATATGGAGAGTTTGGTTTCTTAACTGGAATACTGGATGGCATCATACCAGACTTTAACCGGAGTTGGTTTGTCGGATATCCTGCCGTTGTCTTAGTTATGACCTTTGCCTGCACCTCAAATCATATTATGTTTTTGTCAAATGCCATCAAAAGTCTGGATTATCAGACGATTGAAGCAGCCAGAAATATGGGCGCCTCCCAGTGGTATATTCTAAGACGGGTGGTGCTTCCCACATTAAAACCAACCTTATTTGCTTTAACTATTTTAACTTTTTTGACTGGACTTAATGCAACCTCCGCCCCATTGATTCTGGGAGGAAAGCAGTTTGAAACCATAACGCCAATGATTCTGGCCTTTTCAAAAAGCACTACGTCCAGGGATCTGGCTACCTTTTTAGCTCTGGCCCTGGGACTTTCCACTACTCTCTTGCTGCTGTTTATGATACATATCGAACGCCGGGGCAACTATATGTCGGTCTCAAAAGTGGAATCAAAGCTGGAAAAGCAGACCATCAATAATCCGGCGATTAATTTAACCGTTCATGCAATATCGTATCTTTTATTTATTATCTATACCATACCAGTTGCAATGACAATCCTGTTTTCATTTACCAACAGCCAGGCCATTTCTTCGGCCAGATTTTCACTGAGCAGCCTGACACTGCAAAATTACCAGATGGTATTAAAGAACATGGCTTCTTTGAAGCCTTATCTGGTAAGTATTGTATATGCGTTTACCGCTTCATTGATCGTTATGGTGCTTTGTCTGCTGGCTTCCAGACTGATCCATAAATACAGTAACAGGCTGACTACTGTCCTGGAATTTTCATTGCTCATCCCGTGGGTTATTCCCTCCACCTTGGTTGCAATGGGATTGATCGTTACATTTAACACACCACAGCCTATGCTCTTTAACCTCAAGCTGGGTGGCACTGTCTTTTTGTTATTAACAGGTTATATCATTATTAAGATTCCTTTCACGTTAAGAATGACAAAAGCAGTCTTTTTTAATCTTCCCTCAGACCTTGAAGAAGCTGGAAAAAATCTGGGTGCAACTTCTCTTTATACCTTTATCAGAGTTTTGCTGCCCATCATTCTTCCCTCAGTAGCCGGTGTTTTTGTCCTTAATTTTATTGCTTTACTGCCGGACTATGATCTATCTATTTTTTTGTTTTCTCCGCTGTATAAACCACTGGGTATTATCGTCTCTGAAAACACCAATCCTCAGTCCTCCGGCGATGCCAGAGCAATGGCTCTGGTGTACTCGGTTATTTTGATGATTATTTCAACCTTAGCGTTGTATCTGGTTAATGGCAGAAAAAACAGGAAAGGAAAAAAACATGGGTATTAAAATTGCAAGCTACAACATCCGGATTGATTTGGAATCCGATGGACAGCATTCGTGGTTTTTTCGTAAAGAACCTTTGACAGCTTTGCTAAACCGTATGGATTTCGACTTTATTGGAATACAGGAAACAAGAAGATCCCAATATGATTATTTGCAGAAGCATTCCCAATACCAGTTGTTTGGAGACTACCGTTCTTTTCCGGAAGATCAGAATAACGAAGCATGTCCGATTCTATTTAATTCCAACCGTTTTACAATGGAGAAAGGAAATACTTTCTGGCTTTCTGAAACACCGGATGCAATCAGCAAATATAAAGATGCCGATTGTCTGAGAATCGCTACATGGGGACTTTTTAAAAGTCGTAAAGAGGGACAGAAGCTGGCTTTTATTAACACCCACCTGGACCATATCAGCCCACAGGCCAGAGTTTTTGGTGCCAAGCTGCTAACCTCATTTATAAAAGAAAACTTTCAGGATATTCCTGTCTTTTTGACTGGTGATTTTAATGAGAATGAACATGGACAGTGGTATCAGATTCTCACCGAAAGCGGAATGATTGATACCAGAGAAGCTGCGGTGACACCACACCAGGGACCTTATGGAACAGCTACCGGTTATGCCTTTGAAAAAGAAGTTCCTGTCAATGATTATATGCATATTGACTTCATCTTTGCCAACCATGTTCCAGCTATAAAATCTGCCTTTACCTTAAGTCCTCAAGAGACATTAATCTCAGATCATCTTTTAATATATATTGAAGCAGACATATAATTCAACATCAGAAATAGAAAGAGGCGTTATGAATACTCAAGAACGATATAACGATTGGCTTATACATACCAGCTACGATCCGGAAGCACACACTGAGCTGAAAAAGATACAGGGAGATCACGAACAGATAACTGACCGTTTTTTCAAAAATCTGGAATTTGGTACCGGCGGACTTCGCGGTGTTATGGAAATGGGTGATAACCGGATTAATAAGTACACCATCAGAAAAGCAACCCAAGGACTGGCAAACTATCTGTCAGGCAGGGAAACTCACCCTGCAGTTGTAATTGCCTGGGACTCCCGGAATCATTCCCGGGATTTTGCAAATCAGGTTGCAGCGGTCCTGGCAGCCAACCAGATCCGGGTACTCCTTGCTCCGGCAGTAATGCCTACACCAATCCTCTCTTTCTGTGTCAGATATTATCAAGCCAGTGCCGGTATCAACATTACTGCCAGCCACAATCCGAAAGAATACAATGGTTACAAAGTATACAACCAGTCTGGAGTACAAATTACCAACCAAATGGCAGCAGGAATCTTAGAAGAAATCGAAAAACTGGATCTGTTTCAAGACATCAGGGTATTGCCGGATGAAGCACTGACCGGCAATCCCTTAATTACCTTTATTGAATCTCAGGCAATCCGGCAGTACTGTCAGCAGGTCCAAACCCTGGTCTCACAAAACACTCCGGTTACCCAAAATCATTCTGAACTAAAAATCCTTTATACCCCGCTTCATGGAGCCGGCCTGGAGTCTGTTCCTATGGTCTTAAAACAGTTGGGCTTTGATGTTGATATGGTAGAAGAACAAGCTCAGCTTGACGGTAACTTCCCTACTGTAAATAATCCTAACCCGGAAGAACCGGAAGTTTTTTCAATGGCTCTTCAAAAAGCACGATCTGCAAATCAAAGCTATGATCTGCTGATGGCTACTGACCCGGATTGCGACAGGATTGGAATTATGGTAAAAGATCAGGATCATTACCTTTTACTGAATGGAAATGAAGTAGGAGCACTCCTGTGCCACTATCTCATTACTTCTTCCAGGCAGCTAGGCACCATGCCTGAAAAACCTGCAGTCATAAAAACAATTGTAACTTCTGATCTGGCCAGAAACATTTGCCAGGCACATGGTGTTACGTTGTTTGAAACTTTAACTGGTTTTAAATACATCGGTGAGCTGCTGGAACAATGGTCAATCACCGGAGAATATAATTTTATGCTGGGTTTTGAGGAAAGCTACGGCTATCTTGCAGGTGATTTTGTCCGAGACAAAGATGCCATTATTGCGGCTGCACTCATTGCCGAAATGGCATCCTTCTATAAAGACCAGAATCAAAACCTGATTCAGGTGATGGAATATTTATTTGATAAATTTGGCTGTCACAAAGAAGGACTTGTGTCAATCCGTAAAGAGGGGGCAGCCGGAGTTGCAGAGATTAAAGCAATGATCGATCATCTGCGTCAGAATTATGAAAGACTTTTTAAAGATAAAGGACTGGTTGCCATTGAAGACTACAACACAGGCATAAAAACTGATTTAGAGTATCACCAGACCACAAAATTAGCTCTGCCCTCCTCCAATGTGATCAAATTGTTCTTTGCTGATAAAAGCTGGATTGCAGTCCGCCCTTCAGGAACAGAACCCAAAATAAAACTATACATCTCAGTGGTCACTGACAATCGGGCTGCTTTAAACAAAACTTATGAGCATTATAAGGAAATGATCTTAAAGCTTCTGTCATAGTCAACGATTAGGTCCCTTGCTTCCAGGATTATCATTCTGGCGGCAAGCTCCGAAAAAGCATTTGCCAATTTTCTTATATAAAAATGTGTCTTCGACACTTCAGCTCCCCTAGCCCCTCATTCGAGGGCACTGAAAAACATGGGGTTTTAAATCCTGTATTATTAATAAGAATACAAAATCCACCAGCCTCAAGTTTTTTCTGGTGGATTTTTGTGTTTTTCCTGTTATTGATGCCTTGTTTTGAACCAAAGCTTCCTTTATTTTTCGCTCATCACCTTAATGATACGCTTGAGGTTTACTGCAAATATAGCCATCGCTCCCTGCATTTCCATACCAATAAGACCTGATGATGACGCAACGTCATAACCATTTCTGTGTTTTAATTCGCTGTTTTTTGCCTCTATCTTATAACGCTCTTTTGCTTTTTCTTTGAAATGTTCCGTTTCCTGAAATTGTGCCTGTTCACTATGTGAATCGCAGATGACAGTCTCTGCATAAGTCTTTTTTTTCGCTCCCTCTTTGTAGCATCTATCTCTGTAAGGGCATTTCTTGCATATTTCTATGTCAAAGAAATATGTCATCCGCGGATTTTTATCCTCAGTTTTTGGTTTATCTAAATATTTATGGATTACCAAATGCCCTGCTTTGCATTGATACATTCCAACATCTTTGTTAAATTTGAAGTCATCCGGCTTCGTACGGTTCCCTTGTGTAACAATACTGTTTAATCTGGTGACAAGTTCATAATTTCCATCTTTTGCAGCATCAATATTTTCTTTGCTTGAATATGCCTTGTCACCAATAACGGTTTCAACCTCCACTCCTGTTCCCCTGCTTTTCTGAACCAGGGCTGCCAATTCCTTTCCATCTGCTTTTTCGCCGCTGGTGATTGTGGCCGCTGTGATAATCCGTTCTTTCGTCATGGCGATATGTGTTTTATACCCAAAGAAAGAGCTTTCTGCTGTTTTATGTCCAATTTTTACATCCCCATCTTTTGAAGTTTCCAAATGTTCAAGATCATCACGGACAGCTTCTTCTAATAAATTCAGTTTTTCTTGCACTTTAGGATAACTGCATATATTTTTACTCTCTTTTATATTGGAAATAAGTTGTTTGCAATATTCCAGTTCTTTTTCCAAAGAATCTTCTGTGTTTTTAGCAGGAAACTAGTTTTTCATTGCTTCGTCCACTTCATAAACTGTACGGCGGAGTTTTCTTGACTGTTCCTGAAGTGCCTGCCGTGGAGTCTTTTGATTGTATCTTGATTTTGTATGTGTAGCATCAACAATAATAGATTTTAACTTTATAATTCCTTTATCTAATGCAATCTGAACTGTTTTAACAATCAGCAGGTCTAAAAGCTCCATATCTTTTAATCTCAGTTTACGAAATTTCGTCAACGAACTGGAATTAATAACTGTTTCCTCTGGAGCCATATCCAGAAAGTATTTAAAAGACATATCGTACTTGGAACGTTCTACCACATCAATTTCCTATTATACAAGTAAGAATCACTGTGTTTCTAAATGTTCAAGACCATCGTTCAAGAATCTGCTGTAATTATTTCGCTCCATTCAGACAGACCATAAAGCGTTTCTTACGAAGACTCCGCTTTTTACCGACATCCAGCAACTTCAAAACACTCAAACATTACTAACTCAACTTTCTGCATTACCACTTGTACCATCATTTTCACAGATGGTACAAGTCCCAGCAAGCCTTTCAAATTCACTAATAACAATGATGGCTCCCATAATCCGCTCCCCAAACTTGATTTTTTCGAGATCAATTCAATACTCACAAATGCGGCCGTCACAAGCTCAGCTGAATCTCCTGCACCATTATCCACTTCCCCAATATTAACAGCACTATTTAAAATCAGGACTGTGTCATTTTACTTTCATGATTCCTTATTGCCTGCATAATCTTGACCTCCGTTTCCAGCGAAAAACTGACGCTGCCATTCATTCCATAATATACTGTCGCTTGAGCGATACCTGCCATACCAGCAAATTTTTCAGCAGACAAACCATACTGCATTCTGAATCGTTCCATCTCGCACAGGCAATTGGTATTCTGGATGTCATATACCTCTCTAACCAAATCATCTCTATCAGCAAGCTTCATGATCGGACGCAGCTTATGACGGATAAAATCCCTGACTGATGGAACTGGCTTTCCGGTTTTACCGATCAGCCATCGTGTACACTGAAGCTGAAACCCCTTATTTTCCCAGGAAATATCCGGATAGGCATTTGTGATGACCTGTTCCCTGTCAAACTGAAACAGGACATAGAACAAACATCCCATCCAATTTCAATTCTTTAAATACTGGGTGGTACAGCATAGTCATAACCTCTACCGGACTCCAGTGCAGTACTTGTTTTATGGCATATCTGGTAATTTTTGCTGCGGCTTCATAGCTGTTTTCTCTTTTCCAATACTTTGATGGGAATTTACTTACTTTCCCCTCAAGTATCTTCTGATACAATCCCTCTGGCGTGTTTTCCGTCTCTTTGCTTATCTCAACCAGTTTATCATAATTTTCTATTACAAAAGAAAAGGTGGGGCGTTTTATTCCTGTTCTCCATGAATGCAGTACTTTAGAATTAACACCCAATTCCGCTGACAAGTCGATTCCATTGTTATGGCACTGGCAGAGTAGCCCATAGAAGTCCTCACGGTACTGTTCCTCCCGGATGCAAAGAGCTTCACATATTACATTATCAATTCCTTTTCCATGAAATAAAATTCTGGAAAGCCCATTTTCACTAAACTGCCGGGTCGCTAATGCCTTTGTCCCTTCTTTCTCCATCAACCATAATGTTGCTTGTGTACGATTTTTTTCTATTGCCCAAAAGCCTTTTGGAACCGTAAACTCCCATTCACAAAATTCACCTGGAAATACGGTGTCCAACAATTGAAATTTGCTTGTTTCTGCCTCTTTATCTTGCATAATCACGATAAAACGGTTTTTTACACAAAAGGCATTGTCATATAGCTTCACAATTTCCTCATGGCTTAATCCCTTGCATAGTTTACGAAGTCTAATGGCTTCTTTCTGCAAGATATTGTCTTCATGGCGCATACAGGTAGCACGCATTTCTTTCGGATCATATTCTCCAGGATACGCATTTTCAAGGACGGCCATAGGAGAATTTACAAATACTTTTTGCAACATGCCTAATAATTTATATTGTCTTAATAGTTCAGTGCTAAAATTTTTAGTAACCTCAACTCTATTCCATTTCAATATATCTTCTATCAAATATTTGATTATCACCTTGGCATGATACAGGTTCACCGTTCCATCTTCAGACCAGAAAAATTTAGGGAACTTCAAACGGATTCCCTTTAAAACCTCTTTGTAAATATCTTGTATTTCTTCCTCTGCATCTCCTATTACCCTAACTATAGTCCTTAAATTTTCCGTATCCATTGATACCATTTATATCCCATCCCTTGCCATTTAATCTTTTGTTAGTGCTGTATAATCAATTCTCTTTGCGTCCTTTACTATGCAAGCCTAGATTCATCTTGTTGTTCACTTTCCTCCATATTAACATCAACATTTTCTCTTGTTTCTGCACAAATAACCACAAGATCATACTGATCAAAGTCTAACCAATTCTCATAAGTCAGAGACTCATACAAGGTTGTCTCATAGGGAGCCCACTCATACTTAATATGTGTATCTTTCATTACATTAGAACATGCCCCAGAAGGCATATGATGTGGTGAGATATTGTCTTTAGGTGGTTTTAGATCCATGTATAAGACAGCTTCCAACTCATTCAGTAATAAACTACTATATCAAATAGTTTAAATTACCATTATCCTTTTTTCCTTGATAATATTCATCTCTCCGTTGATACAATGCTTCAACCTTCTGATCATATGTCATTCCAGGCAAGGTAGTAAGCATATCGTCTTAATAAGCATAACCACTGGGATCAAAGTAAATTACTGGATTATTATTACAGTACAAAGGTTCAGGCCGTCGCCAAGGTATGGGGCTTTTTGCATAAACCTGCCCAATGCCAGGTTATAAATCGTGCCCGCAGATAATATTGATCCAACTCCTGATCGTACTGCTGCCACATCTATAATTTCCGGTTTGCAGTTCTCCTGCATGGCCTCTCAGGTTTCCAAAAGCATCATAGGCAGTTTGTTTGACCCTGTTTTCCCATGATATATGATGTACTGTTCTGCTCGTCCAAATGATAAACACCCGGAAATTTGGGAAGAGAGAGGGAAGAATGCCATCACTGATACCTGAGACGGCAATATTATTTACGATATGGACTTAAGAATGTTATCTTGGTATTTTGTCCATCATTTACGTATAAATATACTATCTTTACCCAGTCAAATCCCCCCATTCTGCTGGATTTCCACAGCAGTACTCATACACATTGAAAGACTCCGATTCATTTTTATTTAGTTGCTCTCTAATATCGAATGTATCAATAAGATATATTTCAAACATAACACTAAATACAGCAAAGTCATTAAAAGCCTGTCTGACAGTAAAAAAATGCTGTCAAAAATACCTTTGTTGATGGCTTTTGTTCTGGGTTTGTGGATTACCCTTAAAGTCATGGGGAATCAGCATTAATTAAAAAAATAGCGAGAAGGTTCTTGTGTTAACCTTGATGTCTAAACTGACGGTGTACGGTTTGGGCAGTCATTTCAAGAGGGGCGTCCATATGTCATGCTAACAGACATTTCTCTCTTTATCATTAATATGCTGTCAACGGTTTCCATGAATCAATGACAATTTCGTTATCTTTTAAATCACCAACCCTATTAAGATACCCCACAGAACCATATTTTTGCATCAATGCGAAATATTCTTGTTCGGTAATACTCACTTCCTTACCGTCGACATCCTTCGTGTGGCTATATATAATGTCATCAGGCTCATAGTAATCATTGATTTTGCCATATGTGTAAAGTTTGTTGAGTGTTATTAATGTCTCTTTTTCATCAATCATATAGAATTTCTCCGCAACATATTCAATGTGTGTTCCCGAGGTTATTTTTATGATACTAATATCACTATTGTTGGAAAAGACGTTAAGCTGGCTCCAAGCATCTACTTGAATGAGTGACACCGGCTTACCATCTTGCAAGCCATATATTCCGGTAATGAAAACATCTGGCATAGCGGCACCATCAGCTTCGCCCAAATCTGCACCAATCAGCAGTTCAGGTATTCCATTGCCGTTCAGATCGTAAAAAGCATACATCAAACTCGGCTTTGTATCATAACCAATAAAATATGAACCATCACCATTCGGTATCAGACAAACGTCGTCACCCAGGATACTTTCATCGTACGAAGTATAGCCGCTCTGCTCCAGACCAATATACGCGTTGATGACAGACTTATATTGGTCGACATAATTGTAATCACCCACGTTGACCGTTTGTGTCGTTGAAACAGTACCCGTTGGCTGACTATTATTTAAGCAACCTGTAGCAAGTAGCATCAATGAAATAGTACTAATGACTCTTTTGAACATTGTAATTCGCTCCTTTATGCTACTATCACAAAGTCTACAATAAAAACAATATGTGACGGTAGGCTCGCTCTGTGAAAATATTTTTACATTGCCGTTATTGACAGATGTATTCAACTAATATTTCGCTAGGATTTGCTCGGCGTAATATGGTCGCAAAAGAATATTGCCATGCCATTTGCCATTATATTGGCTCCCTTAGTTCTTGCTTTCCAAATACAATTCAATACTGTCCTTCTCGGCTCCAAAACCACTTCGATACCCTACTAAACCTATATCTTGTTCCCAAACAAAGGTTTCATAAAATCCCGATTCAACAAGATTATTATAACTATGATATTGGCGTTGATTTTCATTAACCGAAATATACTCATGCTCTCCCTTCTGGTCTTCATTTAAAGAATCTTTTAATTCTTCATCTTGACAAACAATTTTACCCATTGAAAAAATGTCTTCTTCAGAGGTAATTTCATTGAGTATATTTTCCCCCCTGAGCAAAAAAATCTTATCTTCTTGAACATAAAAATACCCTAAATGAAATCTATCCCAATCATAATAAATTCGACCAGAAAATTCACCATCATAATTAACCTTTAATTCGTAAAGAATCCCATGCTTAAATCTTAAAATTTCATTTATTAATAAATCAACTTCTTGCGGCAGAGGTTCCTCTTCCAGAAAAGTAAATCGTGTCTTATATGTAATTGAGCTCTCATCAGGAAAGAAATACTTATTTTGAACAAAAAAATCTTTTTCTGAAGTCTGTTCAAAAGAGTGGTTGGCTATCAACAATTGTTCTTTCGGTATATTACTACAGCCACATAAGCTTATTAGCACATAAATCCATATAACAATAAATTTTTTTTTCATCCAAATTCCTACTTTCTACGTTTATACCGAAGTAACCAAAAGATATACTCCCGGCTGTTTGTCAACGGTTGTCGCACTATATGTTCCATCACTTACATATTTTCCTGAAACATACACATCTGTACCGCTATAAACATACGGACTCGCTATACCACGATAGTTTGTATAACCAGTTCCATTGTAAATTTCAGCAAATGTCATCATCATGACAATGCCTGAATTGGGGGTCAAATAAATACCTTTTGCTTTTTGTTCATATAACAAAGCATCAACCGCACCATCATGGAAATTATAAAAGATCCTTCCCTTAGGAACAATAGTGGTTACTGTACCTAACTTTTGCCCATTATGCAAATATGTATTGAAGTTTCCGCTAGATTCACGATAATGTAATGCTGCTATTAACTTTGCTGGAACTCCTGTCTCCTGTGATATTTTTTCATAAGTTTCTAAATTATTATTATATATTTTAGCAAAATTGTTTAAATCATAATCAAATTTTGAGCCCACATTCACCTGTGTGATTTGACCAATTAAATTATTATTATTATCGTAGTATTTTTGCAAACCGGGAGAAATGCTCTCCTGCCATGGTCCACTGGCCCCCTCAGTACAGACCCCATTTTTATCTGCATAATAAACAATACCTGTAGCAGGATCCGTTATTTGTTTGTTTACAGCCATTGATCCATCGTTTTTCTCTTGTAAAAAATAGAGTTTTCCATCTGTATGGCGCATCAAATAATCGTGTGCCATGATCCCTCTTTTTTCATCAGTATTATAAAAATAATACCATTTGCCACGGATTTCATGCCATCCGATCATCATATTCCCGTCACTGTCACCTGGGAGAAAATAGTACCAATTGTCATTTATCATTAGCCAATCTGTGATCATATAGCCCGCATCATCCGTTGGTTCTAAATAATACCACTTCTCCTTTAAATATTCCCAGTAACGTGACATTTTCCCATCAACTCTAAAATGGTACCAAGAGAAAACGCCATCTCCTCTTGCTATTTTTTTCCAACCAGTCACCATATATTCTTTATGATTTTCAGCATCATCTAAATAGTACCATATTTTGCTTCCATCAGCATTATAGTCAAAATGCCAGCCGATTTTATACCCACTTCCATCTTCCTTAAAATATTTGTAGCCATTCCCTACTTGAACCCAGCCGGTTTGCACGCCAACAGAACTTATACTGCCAGTACTTGCAGATGCAGAACCATTACGGCTAAATGTACCTAGGCTAGTCTCAGGCATTGCATCTGCAACTGATGTGTGTACCCCGATTGTTCCATCTTGGTTCGTGCCCACAGTTAGCGTATTTACAACAGGCATGCTACCAACCGTTGCATTTTCTAATAGGCTCTGTCCAGGAGAACTGCCCCTCATACCCGGTCCTGAAAGAGAAGTTGTTGGACTTGAGTGAGCTTGTGTCGGGCCATTTCCACTCATTTTAACAGCTCCATCTAACGATGGACCACCTGACATATATACTGTTTTAGCCATAATTCCCTCCTAAGTGTATTTTATTGCTTAATTATCATTGGTTCTTATCATTGTGAAACAACTTATTTATTGTATAGATAGCTCATCCTGGTTAATTTGTACTTCAGTCTCAGACACTCCTTCTTTCATCTCCCCCTCCTTTTCACTACCGAATGAATAGTCAGTCTAATCCAAGCTACCTTCCATTAGAATATTAGATCTATCCATATGTTTTATCTAGCCAGCGTAATTCGAAGGAATATCTTCCATAATATCAATATGAAAACCCGTTATTTGTTTTAGTTCCACATGCCAGTTTGGTTTATAACCATCAATCGATGTGTTGATTTTATAATCAAGCAGTAGTTCATAGAATTCTTTGTTATATTGGTTATCTCGTTCTCCCTCGTACTTTTGCATAAGAATAAATTGAGTTTTCGTGTCATAGATAAGGGTTACATTCTCTTTTACAAGACGATAGATGCTTCCTTCTCCGCCCGTTGACCAGGAAGCCCCCATACCATCAAAACTGAGATAATATTCCACAGTTTCGGGATCATCTGCATTCGGATTATTACAATCAGGATCTATCATAAATGTTAAGACATAACCATCAGTAGATACTTTGGTGACAGTGCCGTAACCCTCTATCTCATCTTCTGGTTTCAAACTCACCAAATATTCTTTTGTAGCAAATCCTCTGTCACAAAGATCTCCTGTCACTTTGATTGTATCACCTTCAATTGTGTATTCAGTTATATTAAATATTTTATCATCATAAAACGTTAGACTAGAAAAAACATCTTCTGACGCCCTCTGCTGCTCAATTGATACAATCATGTTTTGATTGGCCTGTTCAAATTCGTTGAAGATGGTATCACCTTTTTGATCAAACGATTCGGGTGTATACCTTGGAACATACCATGTTTTAGTCGCAAAATAACGTTGCAGATCGTCAGTAGTAAAGGATCTTCCATGACGAGCAAAGATTTCATTGTGAGCTAAACGAAGAACATAATCTGTCAGCTTGTTTAACTCTTCTCTGGTATAGCAACGACTGTCGCCTTCAGGCAGGATATATTCACTTTTATCTGCATCTTTAGTTGTTTCTTCCATAACCGCTTCTGTTGTTGCTAATATAGTTACCGCGGTAGTCCGGCTTTCTGGGTCCGGAAGAAATTCACTCGTGGCATCTGAGGATTTTGATTCCTGGAGTGACGCTTTTACCCCACTTTTGGAACATGCAGTCATACACAGAAATAGTGAGAGGATCAGCAGAATTGATTTTACGTTTTTGCTAGATTTTCTCATATAACACCTCGCGTATATACTGAATAAAATATTTTACATAGTAGCATGCATAGCTAATTTCATTAACTAAAAACAGCTTTTTGTTGAGGTTACTAAAAGGTTCTTCAGCGAAAACTCACCACGTTTATGCCTCTTATTACTCAACTGCTCACCGATTGTATACCTCCTGCTGATGGACAATGATCCCAATAAATCCTCTATATAAAATTTGGAGATTTTTTTCAGTAGTAAATCCTTTTACATTTTGTTATGTATCAAAATAACCTTTCACTAACTCTTAATCAGGACGTTACTTCCCTGCATATGACTCATCTTGCTCGTCTGCTTAAAGTTTCCTTGTATGGTCATTTCAACGAACAAGATGCCAAAGAGTTAAGAGTTCTCGCACAGAAGTCTGTTGGCACTGGCGACAGTGCTCTATCTATTCAGATAACCCATTCTATTGCACAGATTGAGTTATTGGATAACCAATTGGATAGAGTTGAATCTAAGATCACCGATATCATGAAATTCGGCTAATCAGTCATCGTGACCATTCCAGATATCGGATAAATCAATGGCGGAATGATACTCGAAAAATAGGTGGTATTTACCGTTGCTTTAGCCCTAGTAAGCTACTTGCTTTTACAGGTTTAGACCCGTCTGTTTACCAAATACCAATATCGATAGATGTTGAAAAATCACCCTAAGGAAGTTCTATTATAGTTGCCCTTTTTTATCACCGATACAAAAAAGAAATTTCCTGCTTATTTATGTTTTTCATAGCTGGTCTCCTACATGGTTTGTCTCATAATTATCATTAGTTCGATATACTTAGCTTTTGAAATCTAATTCGCTTAGTTGTGTAACTTACACAATATTGTAACTCCCCATTTTAACCTGCTTGTACCTCTGTCTCAAACTCTCCCTCTTTCAGCAGACGAAATGTTGTAATATATTGATCTCCTTTCTTAGTAATTGTCACTCTGGCACGAGTCTGATAGGTCAAATTAAGTGTGAATTCTAAATAATTTTCTTCGGCTATAGTTGTTTGAAATTCATTTCCAAACATAACACTAGCCACTGTTTCCTCTATTCCAACGGACTCCCCAAAGCCCTCTTGTTCCAAAAGTATAAACAATCCTTGTAAAGCCTGTGTATAATCACTAAAAACCATATCTGTTACCCGTTGTATATACTGATCAAACACAAGTTGAATATCGGCTTTAGAATATTCTATTCTGCTAATATCAGTAATTACACTATGTGTTTCATAGTTTTTTTCTACAGGTATATTGCCGGTTCCAGCAATTCCTATTCCGCCAGTAGGTGGTATTTCTAAAACCTTAATGCCCTCCGATTCCTTTTCACTCAAAACCTTTAACGTGGTATAATACGTCTCTCCCCGATCTTCTATACAAACCACAGCGATATCATTTGGAAAAAATAGGAAAAACTTGATTGTATCCTGATCCATAATCGCAGTCTGGTTGTCAGTTCGAAATCGTGTTCTGTATCGATCGGATTCAGCAAAAACCATCTCAGTCAGTCCTTGTAATGGGCTCAGATAATCTCCAAATGCCTCCTCACACAAATCCTGAACATCTGTGTAAAGCACGCCCTGTATTCTTCCTCTATCCCAATATAACCCCAGTTCAGAAACATACACCCCCTCTTTTGACATATCTTTTTGCATATCTCTTACCATAACGTCATCATCACTAACACTTTGCCAGACGGTATTAACATTCTTACTTGTCATGCCTGTATTTCCAAATTCCATTTCTTTATTTGCTTCCTCTGTCACATCCACCTCCACCAAACTACTGCCAATGTCTTGTTTGACATCATTGGTATTTAACTCAGTAACGATTTCAGCCTGTGTGTTTTCTATATGTCCCGTTGGACCGGTAGACATATTAATTTCTTTCACAGTAACTACAGAATAGGTAATAAAGACTATTACTACCAAAGCTGCTATAATCATAAGGCTTCCAAATACTTTTTTTTTCATCACATCCTCCTTTTAACTCTGGATGAATATTGGTCTATCAAAAGTTATGCTTAAATTTTTTCAATCTATATTCAGCTCCTAATGATTTGGAAGTGAACTTCCGATCATTTCCATGTGATCCCATTTCAACCCATACCATCTCATTAGTACTGGTATAACCCACAAAAACTATGACATGCCCATTCTTCCATTCCAATTTATCCTTACCATTAACCTTAACCGTTACATATTCCCCCTTAACAGCAATATCTGCTGGTTTTAATTCCTCCTTTGTTGTAGGTACAAAATCCGCCTTTTTAGACATACCTTCTGTAGTTGAACAGTCCATTTCAATCCCTGCTTTCCAATAGCAGTGTTTAACAAAAAATGAACAATCCAGGTATTTTGGCTCATTTATATTATATGCAGCCATCGTACTATAATCATATTCTTTATTCCCTTGTTGTGGATGTATCTCCCCGTCACAGCTACTCATACAACTATGAGGCGTTTTATATCCTGATCTTAATTGATGATATACACATCCTCGTTCCATGCATGCAATACCTGCCAAGAGAATGACTTTACGAATTTGACTAAGTTCCGGAGTACTCTCAATATAGGCTTTCCAAGACTGCATATTCGCATCAGCTGGCCGTGTGTTACCAATCGCTGTACACACTCCATCACCAGCTACCTCATAAGTAACACCATTATATGTAACGGTCTCCTGATCTTGCCTTGTTATCATTGCCCCTTTATCATTGACATAATATTTCTTACCATTATACTCCAAGATTTTTGAAACTTCCAGTTCTCCATTATCCCTAACACAATACCATTTCTCATCAACCTTTAACCAACCGCCATGTGCCATGGCACCACTTTCAAAAAGGTAATACCACTTTCCGTTATGAAATTTCCACCCGGTTACCATTTGCCCGTTACCGTTAGTCGTTTCAAGGTAATACCATTCCTGATTGATATACTGCCAGCCTGTCAGCATATGACCATTATTTGGTTCCAGATAATACCATAATCCATCTTCCTTTATCCACCCGGTTGCCATAATTCCAGTTTTTGGATCCAAATAGTACCAGCACCCATTATCGTACTTCCATCCCTTTACCATATTTCCGGTAACGGGATCAAAATAATACCAATCATTTCCGTTCTTCCACCAACCAGTGGCATTGCCTGAAGACTGGTTTTGCCCTGATCCATTTGCTCCCGGTGCCATTCCATTGACAGCATTGTTAAAATCAGTGCCAGGAGTAGCCGGCTGTACGCTTCCTCCTGAAGATGGCCCGCTTTGCTGCGGTGTCCCATTCAGCCCTGTAGATGGTCCGGAAAGTGACACCTCATCATCAATGGTAATGGTGTTTTGTCCCGAACCTTGAGTATTGTTTGAACTGCCACCTGAAGATGGCCAAGATCCTTGTCCCGGCAGGCTTATGGATGGGGCAGGCTGACCTCCAGCAAGTGGATTGGGTTGTATTATAGTCTCATTTGTGCTTGATCCAGGCATCATTTTACCTCCTGTACATTATATTTGGTTTCATCCAAAGTAATTCTGTATCTTTATCCATTAATTCTTTTAAAGTCAAACGATATTGTTAATTCACACCACAATCTTATCCCACACTACAGGCAGACGTTCCATATAATCTCCGCACAAAGCAGAAAAATGTTCTTCGATCCGTAAATTACTCTCTGTGATACGGTAAAAGTTTTCTTCTATCATTTCCGGAAACTGCTCTCTAAGAAGATTCCAGTCATCTTCCAGTAATTTCTGCTTCAATTTTAGAATCACCTCTTCTTCGGGCTGCTCGCCCTTTTCTTTTAACAGTTTTTTCACTTCCTTCATATCCACCTTCACACTCTGATAGATAGGCTCAGGATACCAAAAAACCGTTACCTTGGAATCGTCTAGGTAAAGATTGGAATTACTCATACCAAGCAGGACTTTATAGCTTTCCGTCTGCCTGCTGCTTGCCAGCTGACACAGGAATAGATAACGGACTCTTTCCTGCTCATCAAACAACTGTTTCTCTGTTTGGTGGTTAATCGCGGCATCCAATACCTCACAAAACAGCCGGTTTAATTGCGTTCTGTTTGTCTTCAACAATTTCTTTTTCTGTTCCATCCGCTTACTACAGTAATCCTCTATGTAAACTTCCAATTTCTCTAACTGTTCCAATATCGATTCCTCCAAATTCCTGCCACTATCTATTCGACTCCTTTTACATTTTCCTTTACTGTACAGAAAAGTATCTTTGCAATCTTCTCCCAGTCCGGCTTGTCTTCCTTTAAACAACTGAATGTTCCATATAGCAAATGTTGATCCAGTTTAATCAGATATACCTGGTTATAGCTTTGACCATCAATCTGATAGCCATGGTATTCAAACCAGTAAATTTCATGCCCGCTTTCTGTTTCCAATGCTCCCTGCCCGCGAATTCTGATAGACGGATTCACATTTTTCAAGATCTGTTGGCTCTGAAGTGCCAGTTCCTTTGTTCCTCCGCTTCCAACAATCATTTCCAGCTGTTTAAAAGCAAAGCTTACCGTTGCGTTCCAATTACACACGATAAACTCCGGGCCATTTCGGGATGGATATTTGATCTCTTTCATTTTCTCCGGCATTACCATGAATGATGTCGGAAGATACATACTAACACTGGTACAAGGAACATCAATACATTCAAACGTAATCAAGTCATCTCCGGCATAAATACCCGTTTCAACCGTTGTATGTGTTTGCTTTTCAATCTGCCATTTTGTCTCTAATAATTCTTCATCAAAATATGTCATCTGCCAGTTCTCCTATCCCTGGTGAATTTCAATCAAATCCAAAGTTTTTATATAGATATCACCGGCTTTCAGTTTGACGCTGCCGGTAGCTTGAATCCGTAATTGTTCCGGAGTCTGCAAATTGATGGAATGGTCACTGAGCATAAACTTATGCTTTTGTTTAGCTGAAACACCAATCTGCCCTTCGTATAACGTCAGAGCATTATTCTCGCCCGTCATCAGATAACGGTCCTGATACTCTGCATCTTCCCCTACATCCATCGGCAGACAGCGGCAGGCAAACCCCTCCCGTTCATCAGCACAACCAAAAGTCACAAATATCTTTGCGCCTTTTTCAGGCATCGCATAAACGCCATTTCCGGTTTCCGGATACCACTCATAGAAATAATCCCCGGTAGAAACGCCGCCATCGATCTCAAAGGCAACTTTTATCTGCTCTTCTCTCACTTCCAGGACAGTTCCCAAAAGTTCCATCCCAGTAAACTGTTCCCGATAAACGATCTTACTCTCTTTTTCCTTACTCATCAGATAGGAAAACATTAACTCGCCTCGGTCATAAGCAGCCTGCATCTCAAAGACCATGACGGTTTCTCCCCAAAAGGTCGTCGTGTCTCCCAACTGATAGAACTCCGAGCTATTTACTTTATATATCATCCGCTTTTCACCGGTGCCATGCTCACTTCTCTGTATATATACATCATAATCCTCTTCTGAATACCGTGAGATCTCTGCTGATTTTCTGATTCCAAACCAGATATTGGGCTTTCCTACTTCTATATCAGCGATAATATAAGTTCCCAGATAACTGGCCAGACGGATTGCAAACTCCCATTCTGTTTCCTGATAACGGATCACAGGCTTGTCAATTGTTATCTCTTTTCCCGCTGTACAAATAATCCGTCCATTGGCGGACTCAACAATTGTTCTAATTACATCCTCATAGGTGCTATCCGCTTCTTGAAATGATTGGCTGTCCGTCTTGCGATCCAGCATACACGAACCAGTGGTGGCTTCTAACAGTATTTTCTGCACATTTCCAGCCACAACTGTCTTTATACCAGTCAGACATCCATTAAAAATAGTTTCTTTATCCTTCGTTATCTTCACAGAGCTGTCATAAAGCTCCCCTGGCTGCCAGGAGATACTTGGATTCAGTAACCCTTCGAGCCTTAAAACACCATGATGATTCAGCTTCCAATCAAAATCAAACTTATGAACTTCCAATAACGGCACTTCTGTTTCGACTGTAACAAAATCGTTCATCTGAATTTTCATAAGCCCCTCCTACAATTTTATTCTTGATCCTTTTACATTGAACCCTTCTCTATCGACCATCAGCTCTGTTGTTCCCTGACGGATACTGATTCTCTTATTGGCATTTATTTCAATCAAGGAATTCTGGCTGGCAATCTCCAGCCTGGCACCAGCTTGAATCCGAATGGAACCATCACTTACAATTTCTATTCCATCCTCATCGGACATCTCCATATAAGATCCATTATTATTCGTTAACAGAATCCGGTCTTTTGCCAAACGGATCTCTTTTCCTTGTTTATTACGCCAGAACTTACAGCTTGGGTCTTTTCTCAGGCTGCTTCCTGTCTCGTGATATGCACTTGCGACATAGGCTTCCTCTTCTTTTTCCGTTGGAAAATACAGACGGATACCATCCCCTTTTTCCGGCATACAATACCAGCCGGTTCCATCAGCAGAAGAATAGACCGTTGCATAAGAAAACCAACGTTCTCCGGCATGATCTGCATTTTCATCTTCCTGCAGCGTTACCTGCACCTGTTCTTTCTGAATTTTTGTAACAGTTCCAAAGAGGGACGCTCCGGAAACCTTTATATTATCCTGCATGATCGTCTGAAAAGCGGACTCCGGCTTCATATAGTAAGTATGATACAGTTCGTTTCCTCGCATTACGGTTTCAATCTTCCAGACAATCAGTGTACGCCCCTCAATTACTCCCTTATCCCCTAGTTGATAGATATCCCGGCTTTTCCATATATAATAGTTGAGATCCTGTGGTGTAACATCGAATCCCTGGTTTTTCTTTTCCCAATAAGCTTTCATATTACACTGCTTATTATATTCCTGCATATCCCCAGCAATGGCGGCATCACGTTCTGGCAGACCAAAATAATATTTGGAGCCTTTTGTTTCTGCATCAGGCACCACTACCGTCTGGTTCTGACTGGCCAGACGTTTGATAAACTCCCAGTCCGTTTCCTGATACTGCACTACCAGCTGTCCAATCTGCCGCGTCTTCCCGACCTTCATGATTTTGGCGGCATTTTCATAACCACTGTTACAGGTTTCTAATAGCTGCTCGTATCGCAGTGATTTTGCCTGGAAGGTACGTGTATGCTTTTGCATATCCATCAAATCGGTACCGGAGGTTAACGTCAGCTGCATCAAGCAGGTTTGTCCTGTTACCTGCAGTACCATATCCTTTACCATCCCACAAATCCAAACCTCTTCACTATCTTCATTGATTGCATAAACATGAGGCCAGCAATTGTCATTTCCAAGAGCTGCATATTCTTTCATTCTGGCAATCGGAATTACACCCTCAAAGCAATACTCCATGTGTTCATTGACTTCCTGTGTTCCTTTGCAGCCAGATACCCGGAACTCATCAAAAAACTCCAGCTTTAAACGTCCTTCTCTCATGCGTTATCTCTCCTGTTCTTTTTGATATAGTTGAATTTCCTCAAATCCCAGTCCGGTGATTCCCCTCCGGATTAAACTTTCCACCAAATCCAGTGATAGAATGGTATGACGTTCTTCCCCTTCTGTTACCCAAAAGATGTGTTTTTCTATAGATGCTTTTTCTTTTCCCTGTTGTCCGGTCTGAGATACACAGGTTCCATCTTTATACCGACGGATTACTAATTGTACCTGCTCGGATTCATCAAATACAGGAAGATAATACAACTCCGGTTTCCCTTTCTGCTGCTCAAACAATACAATCTCTTTCGTAAAGATAAGCTCCCGGTACATCTTAATTATATCCTTTACCCGTGGGGATATCATCAAAAACGGGGCACGAATAATATCTGTGAATTGCAAATCATTTGCTGGTTCCACAAAAAATAACTGTCGCTCTGGCAGCTTGGGGTATGACTTTATGGTTATATCGCGAACATTAAACTGCCCATGCCAGTCTATTAGCTTTGGAGCGTACTTCAATTCCGGTGTATCTGTCATCCTAAAGTATTTCACGTCTTATACTCTCCTTTCTGCCTCCATATTTTTAATCAATCAGGATCTTTCTTCGTTCATTTCTTGGGGCATCCACCTGTATTTTTCCGGACTGTGCAGTTCTTAGAATTGTACACATACCCCTGTAAATATCCTTGTTTGTTTCTTTTCTTCTTCCACTTCCCGGTTCCCGGTCATTCACATAATGTTTGAGAATTGCGGGTGCGACTGCATTGGACTGATTCAGGCAGGTATAGGCAAATGCAATGTCTTCCGTTTTTTTTCCGGAAGCCTGTAATATTTCTTCTGCATAAAACTGTGTAACGAATGGTGACAGGGAATTTCCCCCTTTACCGCCCCAGCCTGCATAAAGCAGGTTGATCGTATCATACTCTGTTTCCAAATCGAAAAAATCTTTGTATTGCCCCCGCAAGGCTGCACCCTGGCGCAAATGAAAACGGCAAAACTCTATTTCATTTTCCATGCATTCCTCAGACAATGCCAGCCCAAAAGAAATTTGATATGTAATAAACTCAGGAGAAGGATCACACAGTTCAATTCGAGCTTTCAAATATTGAATGCAGTCGGTTGCTTGATATGGAATTCGTTCTGGCTCTGGCAAGAGTAATATTTTCTCGTCATATTTTATGATTCCCGGAGATATCACTAACTCAGCGCCCTCAACAAGAATGCTGCATCCAGATAAGATGCCAAAGCTAAAGTCCTGCCATGTTAAGCCCATCTGGTCGTAACTATAATCCCGAATTGCAATCAGTGCCTCTTTCTTTAAAATTCGGTTTTCTTCAAATAAAGGGTATCTGCCCTGCATGAATCCTACCTCCAGTATCATCTAATCTTTTATTTCGTCCCATCAAAAAAGTTTTGTACCCATTGCTCATTTTCAAAGCCAAAGATGTTTTCTTTTCCCAGATACAGTCTCTGCTGCTTGCGGTATACCGGAACAACAGAGAATGCCCACTCCAACGGTCTGGTCCATAGGAAAAACCGGACTTCATAATCTTCAATATCATCCGTATTCTCCTGCCGGATCCAATCCCCGTATTTGGCATAGATCTGTTCATATTCTGTTTCTTCAAAATCAGATAAGTTACTATTGCACAAATAGCGATAACGAAGCTTTCCGTCTACATCTTTTAAGTAAAACTCTAATGTCAAATTCTCTACATTTCTGGATATCATCCCGCTGGCACCGCTTCGGGCCAGACGCTCAATCAGGATTACCTCTTTTCCCTGATGGGTATAAGCACTAATCTGGTATGGAAGGGCCGGCTCTTTCGCCAATATGGAAATCCGTGTAAGGCCTAATTTCTTATCCCGCAGATATTTAATTGCGCCGTCTACACAGCTCATCTTAAAGCTGTTATCGATATTCTTGTCCTTTCTGCTCCGGCTGGTCTGAATTGCCCGTCCCGGAACAAACTCTTTGATGGCATCCCGAAACAATTCCATCTTGCAGGACTGACCCGTCAGTTTTATCATGGAATACTCTTCCAATACATCCCGCCGGTACATATCTTCCAGAAACTGCTTAATAATACTGTAGATGTCTGCCCGAAGAAGCAGCTCCAAATCAAAGATATTATAGACCACGGCCGGAACAGACTTTACCGTCCCCAAACCCTTTTTTCCCATAACTGAAAGTTTCCATTTATCGGTATCGATCCATGTAATATAGTTATTTCGCTCATCCCCTTCGCCGATGCCAATCTGCAGCGTGCCAACCTGATTGTAAAATTCCTTTTTCACGGTCTCGGCCAGGGTAAACAAAAAATAGAAATTATTCTTTACCTTATAATAATCTTCACGGCTGCGATTCTCATAGTCTTTGTATCTGGTTGGAAGATATTGCTCTGCCTCCCGGTAAACTGATTCTAATTCCTGGTATAATGCTGCAGCTTTGCTCTGATCCACACTCCGGTAGATATCCAGATCAAAACCATTCAGTATCGTTCTAGTTGATTTTAAACTTCCAATTTCCATACCGTTTACAATTGCGATCTTTAAAAGCTGCATCACGCGATAGGTCAGATTATTTCCACCAAAATCTGTATCACCATTTTCATATGCGGTTTCAATTTCAATCCAAAAGGAGGGCTTTCTATCTTCGATTCGGAAACTTCCGGAACACAAATCAGTGGTTCCGCCACCACAATCTAATATCAGTGCCTTATATTCGGCTCCATCTTCAAACTGATTTCCTGTAATCAGATCGGAAATGGTGTTATAAAGCACTGCCACTCCCTCATCAATCATATCGTCTTTTTCAATGGCGTAGCCTGGCAGTATCTCATCAAATAACCGGATAAATTGGTTTTTTTGCTTAACCGGACAGGAAATATGTACTTTATCAATCTTACACTTATATTGATCTGCAACTGAAAACAGCACATATTCAAAATATGCCTTTAAAATTTCTTTTCTTTTGATAAGCTGCCGGTGCCCTTCCCGGTCGGTTATTTCCTCTGCTTTTTCATAATCACCAATCCACCGCTTAATATCATAAAACACACAAAATCCTTCATCAATATAGCTTGAATTAGCCAGTCTGATTGCGTCATAGCCAAACAGATACTTCGGTTTTCCATTATGCAATGACTGTACGCCGACAACACTGGGAAGCATTGTAGTCTCTTTCCAGTCGTTAATCGTATTGTAAAAGGCAGCATAGCGAATGGAGTTAATTTGATTTTCTACTCTTTCATAAGCGTGGCCGGTTTGTTCAAAATAATGGTAATCCAAAAACACACCTGCTGTTGTATTGGTCGTTCCAAAATCAATTGCAACTGGCACTGACAACTTAACAGGCTCTTTGATTTCAAAATCCAGCAACGGAACTGGATATATTGGCAGGTATTCCGGAAAGTTTGTTTCTTTCCCCTCGTAAATCTGGTAGAACAGCTCTGATTCCCTTCGTTCCAGGCAATATAGAGTATAATTTTTCACGTCTGATTCATAACAGGCAATTTCAGCCGTCTTGGTCAGATACAAAACGTCGGTATGTTCTCCCTTTGGTAAGATATTTAAAATAGCACAGAGTGAACCATCACCGCTGACAAGAAGAGCATTACTTCCTGCAAATCGCGGATCATATGGAATCGTATAACCATCCTGATAATTCATTGCCAGTCCCCGGTAGACAACAAGCTTGGAACGGCAGTGCAGAAATCCCGCGTCCTGCAGTTGCAGTTTGCTGCGGCTCAACACTTCTTCGATTGATTTTCTTCCCACACCGTTCTGGCGTTGAATTAAAAAGTATTCATCTGCTCCCCGGTAATGAAGAATCGTATGGATCAACTCCTCCTTATCCATCGGGTTAATCATACCCTGTACAATTTTCTCCCTCATGCAGATTTCACGTAACTGGAAGGTAGTCATCAATTCCAAATCTGCTCTGCGATAACGAATATTTGATTTTTTCAGTTCCGTATTCTGTTTCAGTTGGTATCCGTATCTGTTCATTGTCTTCTCCATTACCTCTTACCTATAGTGGTTTTATCTTGTGATGCGGGATGTGGCTGTTACTTGCTGCTCACCAACGGGAGCGCCTCCGTATATTCTACCCTCCCCCAACGATTGGCTGAAAAGCGAGTTAAATTGCCATCCACCCAATCGGTCAGCAACTTATCATAGAGAAAATACTTCTTGTATTGAAGTAAATCCTCTTTTGTCAATCCGGCTTTTTCTATAATCAAAAGGATTTCTTGTGGATTTTTAGTATGTTCTCTAAAAAATCTCGGATTTTCATTATATATTTCACCATAATCGCATTCCACAGTTTCTGTTAACTGCTTTTTCTTGATATCGTATGTGTATCTATAAATGATATCAAACTCATTGAACCGTTTTACTGCTATTATTTCCATAGTTTTTTCGTTGCGGTCAAAAGTAATAACTAAACTTTCTCCTTCGCTTAAATACTCTTCTTTATACCCATTTGTAAAGTAACCATCCACTGTATAATTGCTCTCCGCATCTCTGGATATCTGTTTTATCTGTGGCATTTTACTAAAAGAATCAGCCTTATTTCCAAATCCTCCCAGCGCACCTCCCCACCAATCATAATGGGTTCGGATTCTAGTATAATACATCTGGTCAAAAATGTTCTGTATCTGAATAAACTGTTTATAGATAAATACTCCGGACAATAGTATACATATAATAATTATGATTCTTTTTCGGTACCTTTTCATGAAAAATCTCCTATCTCTGGAAGGTCATCTTCTAAGCTTCTAATAAAATTATATGTATCTTTTGAAATATCATTTTTAATTATATTCTTCCAAAAAGATTCTCTCTTATATTGCGCTTTAAGCTGTTCTATTGCTTGGTAACCATTTGTTACTGACAGTTTTACATTTAAAATTGGTCGAATTAATTCTTCAAAAATCAGTTCCTTAACCTCACTTAACTTAGTAATTTCTAAAAACTGCACTGCACGATTATCATTTAATAACCGCCTTCCATAATAATCTTCAAAACCATCTAAAAAAGAATAATTTTCATTTTTTACCATATGAGCAATATTTTCTGCATCGAGATCTGCCTTATAATCATCATTCCCTAAGGACGGTGGCCTATTATTTTTACCATATAAAGTTGCATCGCCCAACCAGCCAGCCATCTGCTCTCTTTTCCTGTTTCCTCCTAAATATGTAGTTGTAACCAGATCACTTAGATTTAATTCTGTTACAAGTATAGTAGCAGTTGTAATCATTTGATGTGCGAAATCTGTCATGCCACACATATCATCACATTGCTGGTTCCAATTTTTAATAAATTCTGTCTTTTCTAGTGTACCGCCTAAACCTGTTTTCATATTATCAAATTGTGACTTAGTATATGATTCTTTTTCTGGATTAACTCCCTCATTATCATATTTTCTATCCGTGGCATTTTCTCCCACCATAGCGTTCTGTATGCGTACTTTATATTGTAAATACTCATAATCTTCACCCGATAACCCCAATGTACTTACCATATAGTTTTTAAGAGTTAAATTATGTATGTTACCAGAGGCTCCTTTCTTGAGTGAATTTATGTGCCAATCTCCGGCTGTTGCATTCCATTTCATTACCTCAAGATCTTCCTCTTTTCCCTTTAATCCGTACTTAAGTCCTCCAAGTAATCTTGTGAATCGCCAGTCCCTCGCCCACTGACTTTCCTCTGAATAATTACTTTGAATCGCCTTATAAAGTGTCAGAATAATCTTAGCCGTTCTTTCATCAAACCCATATTGTTCTCGAAGAATGGCCATAAAACTTTCTTGCGGTGTTTTATTGATTTCCTTCACACAAATAAGTCCACCTGTATTGCATACCGCAAACGCATCTGCCTGCAGAACTGCCGCCCGATTAGAATCCGTAGTAGTGTTTTTGTTCTGCATCCACGGATTTATAATCTGGGGTATACACTTTGCTGCATATTCCGAAGTAGCTGTGATCAGCTTCTTTGAACAGATTCCAAACGGCGAAATATTCTGGCTGCCAAAGTCCATAGTTGTAAGGATTGGCAGATGGTTGCTCTTTACTTCTATCCCATGATCCTCTGCCAAGTCAATTCTGGTAAACAGACTCCCACAATCACAGGCAACGACCGATCCTTTTGTTACATACTTGACACTGCCCCCGCCTCCATAATACTTACCTTGAAGTGCTGCCCATTCCAGCCCCAGTACATCTGCACTTGCTTTATCTTTCTGCCAGCTCTGAGTATGGCTGCTCAGTCCTAACGAGCCTAATGTATCACTCTGAAATGTTGTTGTACTCCCATTTGTACCCATATTGTCTTCCTCCCTACGAAATGCTTACAACCCATTCTACTTATGAATACTTGTTATTTAAATTAAAACACTACCATTTCATCTAATATCATGGTCTCATCAATTCCGATAATTCCAAAATGATGTTCCCAAAACAAATAGACCTTTTTATTAATTGGCAGAAACACTGCCTGCAACAATTCCATCTGTCCCCTGCTCTTCTCTGTTTCTTTCTCTCCAATATAAATAAGCAGCTGATTTGCCTTTTCTCTGCTTTCATAAATAATTGATGACGGATATATCGCCTTCATTACTTCTTTAAACAGCAGGATACTGCTCCCACAGCGGTACAGCTTCCATACCAACCGCAGCAGCACCGCAACATACTTTGGTTCCATCTGCTGAATCACTGACTCTGATTTTATCTCACAAACATCTGCCAGAAAATCCTTCAAAATATATCTGAGTTGATATTGCTTTCTGGAAAGTCCCTGTCTTAAATCCAACTGAACGATATAATGAAGATAGATATCAAAAAACAATTTCCTGCTCATTTGATAATCACTTAAGTTGATATCAAACATGTCCGAAAATAAATTAGAAAATCGATAAAGTGGATTTATCTCTACCTCTGACTGAGTCAATGTTGTCGCATTTAAGTTTTTCAGAATCACCTCAACGTATGGACTGCCGTTTTTTGATGGGATATAACGGATATCTTCCCGGGCAAATCCGGATTTATCTGCACATAATGCTGCTTCCCAAGCCAAATTCATACTCGTACCCCAACCAGGTAATATTCCATTAGTTCCATTTGTAATTCTGATACCACAAAGTTTATCATGCTGTCAGTCAGATAATGATCCGGCTGTATGGTATCAAATTGAAGTGATAAAAAACGACGGTGGTGTAATGGAATCAGCCCCTCTGGTATAAACCAGTTCATGCTCTCCATCTCTGGTATCTCAGTTAATGTCTCGCTGATCTCATATCCCACTACTTTTATGTAATCCCGTATATCCAAATCCATAATCCGGCGGAATAAATCTGCTTTTGTCATTAACCGTATCCCTGAACCGGCAGAAAATCTGCCAAGAAATGTATCTCGTTTGTGATTTGTTAACAATGATTCCTGGTAGTCCAAAGAGCAAATCGTTTTATTCTGTGTAAAATGGAACACAGTCCAATTACGAAACTCCTCATGTAAAGATTTTACTACAATCTTTTTTGGCTCATGCCTGATTTCCAATATCTCTTCATTTTTTTCAATCAGATAACCATCTGTCTCTACCCAGTTTTTGATATTGATATCATGTACATAGTAACTTCCATCAATCGTTGCCTCTTTAAATTTCTCGCTGTCAAAGCTTAATCGCTCAATATTCCATAATGGTACCATCCCGAATTCAACTTTCGTCTTATTATCATCCCATTGAATATCCAATTCCGAAAGCAAAATCTGGATGCTGCTATTTTTTGAAATGCGTTCTGGTAAGGATATCATCTCAATATATACATCAAAGAAACGTTCGAGATGCCCTACATGTATCGTCTCCCATGCAATCTGATTATCCTGAAACATCTGGTAAAGCCTCTCAACCTCTTGGCGGTACCGCTTTGCCGGCCTGACAGAGATAGTCACATGTTCAACTTGATCTTGGTATTCCCAAAATGCAACAAAACGGCGTTCCGGCCGCCAACTCATTAATTCGGCTTCTGTAATCTTTAAAAAGACGGTTCCTGCATAAATTTCCTGATCCGATGACAATACGTTTGATAATTTCTGCTCCTGTAAGTCTGCTTCAAGCACCGGAAACAATGTTTGATTGATTGCGTCGTAATGCTCCCGCCGGATAACTGTTGTTACCACTTCAAACTGACTCCCCTGCAATTCTAACTCTTCATAGATGCGACGTTCTAAAGCCTGATACTTTTCCTCTGTCATCTGAATTGCGTTACCAAGCCCTGTTAACAACACTTCTTTTGCAAAGCCACGCTCTCCCAGGTCATCTATTTCACGCAAACGCTCCTCGATGTAGCGTCTAAAATCAAACGGATATTCTTCAACCCCAGACAGATTGTTTTCTTTCCAGTTCTTCATCAAGCCACCTCCACTTTTACTGACCTTGTTCAACGCCACTGGGCTTTTTGAATTAAATTCCCAGCGGATGTTGTTTATTGGGTTGAAGCCCCTGGTCCAATTGCATTTTTTGATGTCTTACCATCATTCGCGGCTGTTTCTGTTTGTGCCACTGCTTCAGACTGCGCCGCTGCTTCAGACTGTACCGCTGCAGCCTTCTGCTCTACCGCCAGACTTTCTGCTTCTGCCTTCGCCTTGTCGGCTGCCATCGAAACCTCCAACAAATCCAGCAGTCCGTCTATCTCTGCTACCTTATCGTCTAATTGCAATTCCCGATATATATTCTTAGCAAACAAATACTGTTTTTTTGCATCTAACATTTCACCTGCCGCTTCATGATCACTTCCTATCTGAAGATAGATCTCCGCCTCTTGTTCTTTTAATATATTAGAGTCAAGCTTTTGGCTGCTGGAATCACTCTTACCCTGTAACAGCTCAACGTGAGCCGTATCCCCTAACGTCTCATACTTCTCCATAGCCATTGCATAGTATACATTTGCACCAGCATAATCACCTTTGGCAAAAGCACTGTCGCCTTCTGCCACTAAGGAAGCTGCAGATACCTCCTCAATTGCTTTACTCTTGGCTGATGCTGTTTCACTTTGTTCGGTTTCATTGCGAGTTATATACAAGGCATCTAAGGAGTTCATAGCATCCTGCCGTCCTGCTTCAAAATATACTCGTGTAGCCAGATTTTTAGCCTCCAGGTATTTTTCTTCTGCCTTCTCATAATCTCCCTGAGCCGCAAGTGTATCCCCTAACTGAATATAGTCGAACACGGACAGGTATGCGGTTATCGTTTCCAGCCTGCCATCGATGTACTCATCTGCAATCCGGTCTGCATAGCGGGAACGCTCCATCGCAGTCAGATATGCTGTCTGAGCAGCCTTATAATTCTGACTATTGTATGCTTCGTCAGCAGCATTGATGGCTTCTATTAGTTTTTGATAATCCGATATTTGCGAAATTCGCTTTTTGTCACTTAGTTTTTCTGCCGCTTCCAAAGCCGCTGTGCATTCTTCATTCGCCCTCAGGAAGTTGCTGTCCTGTATGTACTCAATGGTGTTCGTATAGCGTCGATTCAGTTCATCCATCTGCTTTTGCCGCTGATAACGGAAAAACCAAAAAGCCAATGCCAAGATGGCAATTATCAAAACAGATGCTACGCTAACCATGATTACTTTTTTAATGGTTCTTTTCCTGTTGGGATCAAGGAACACCTTATGGACAAAAATCGCCGCACAAGTATAGTTCTCCAACTGCTTTGGCTGTTTTTCCAGTAAGCGTTTTTCCACCTCTTTTAAGGTTTCCTGGGGACTGTCCACTGCTTCAACAAAAATACTGTCCAGTTCTTTTGTTTCCAAAACCTCCCATATTCCCCTTGTATAAAGAGCAATGACATCTCCATTTTCCAGCTTGATCTTCTTGGAAATCGTCGGTGCAAGACCTCGTCCCTGACCGGCATAGGAATATAAATTATTTCGTTCTTCATGCTCAGCTAAGGTATCTTCTGGTAATTGATGTTGTGTTGCATCCTCATGAGCCAAAGACATATCATGTGACTGATTGATTACAAAGCCCTTCCGGTAGTGCCTCAGGCGGGTATTGCCCAGATAACCGTAGCGCATGTTAACAAAATCAGTAATTACAACCGTAATCGAAGCTTTTAGCAACTCACGGTTTTCCGCTTCACAAAGGGCCTTATCGGCAGCACGCAGACAAGCACCAAGTGTTTGTTTGGACATGGACAGATGTTCCTGGAATTTTAAAAAAACCGCCTGACTTGCCAGACTTGCACTCATCGGATCCGGTTCCTCATTTAATCCATCAGCTATTACATAGCAAGCATATTTGTCATATTCAACATAGGCAAAATAATCATTGTTTGTTAAATCAATACCTGCCTCTGATATAAAATCCGTTTGAAATGAGCTGTTTTGTTTCCTCACACTTCCATTCCTCCTAAAGTCTTATCTAATATACCCGTATTATCATAATAGAAGCATTATCTTTATCATTCTGTGGGTTTTGATCTATCATTTCCACAATCGCTTCGGCTTTTGATTGACAGCTTGCTTCTTTTGCCAGACACTCTTCGATATCACGCCACCGGACGGTATCATAGACACCATCACTCATAAGCAGTACATATTCTCCAGTGCGAAGTGTAATCGCAGTATCAAACACTTCTACATCATAAAACCCATCCCTTCCAACAAAATTATAGAGACGATGGTTTTCCAGAAGGGTTACTGTCTCCTGTTTTGTTAACGTACCTTCTTGGTATTTCTGCTTCGCCAACATATCAATCGTATGGCCCGTACTGATTGGCACAAGCTCACGATTTCGGTAAACGGCAATTTTTATATTACCTACGACTGCATAATAAAGTGTCAGGTTTTTTATCAGTGCCACTCCAACAGATGCAGTTCCCCGGTTATCCGCCAATTTTTGTAAAATTTCCTTATTGGCCCGGCGAAAGGCTTTGCCAAAATAATACTGCGGATGATAGAATGCTTCTCGCAATTGAAAGACCTCCTGAAATACTTGAATGGAACTCAGGCTGGCAATTCGTCCGCTATGGAGCTTACCTTGCCCATCTGCCAAAACAGCCATAAGGCCTTCGCCAAAATTATTGATTCCGTACTCATCTTCCTGTACTTCTCTATCACCGATGGTTTTCATTGTTCCTATTTCAAAACTGTCAATTCTGTTTTGGTTCTGCTTGTAACTTCTGTGAGGCAATGCAAGTAACACCCGAACAAAACATAGCATTAGCATAATCAAGAACAGAATAGCAATCGTAAGTTCTAAAAGTGTCATCTTCTGCTTCTTACCCCTCTATCTCTAAGGTTTGATTTATCATATTGGCGCCCTCCGATTCCCGTGCACCACGCGATGCAGAAGCAGTCGAAGAAGGCTGCTTCAATTGAAAACTCTGATCATTTTTCTGACTGCTGCTCTCAACCCACATAAAATTCTCGCCACAGAATGGTACAAACACACACTGGCTGTCTCCCATCTCAATAACATCATAGGCGGCCAGAACGGTTGGAGCAAATACGGCTACATTATTGTGATAAACCAGTCCGTTGCTGTCTCCTGGCAATAACAAGGTATTCTTCTGTTTCGGGTCAAAAACAATAACTGCATGATTTCTCCTGGCAATTTTATTATCATTCAGAATCTGAATATCCATATCGTCGGCCCGTCCTGCAAAATTCTTACCGGCTTTAACCCGATAATCGCGCCCCTGTTGTGGTCCTGATATACAGACGAGCCAACCACAGACCGGCTCAAGCTCCTCTTTTAGCAGTAACTGTTCAAGTTCTTCTGATTTTTCCTCTTGAGCTAACAGTTCGGCCTCTTTTTTACAAAAAGGGCATTCCTTTCCAAATACTCGTGTTGAGTATACATGTCCGCTTTCACATTTTTTCAAAGCTCCATTCATAATCCTTCTCCTTTAACTATTATTGTCAGGTCCTGCTGATCCCGATCACGTGCTAACGGAACCAAACTAGCGAAACAGCAGGCGGCTCAGGCCAACATACAAGCAATCCCCGGATTCAATGCGACATGGCACATCTGAAGCAATTCGATAGACTTGTCCGTCCTGGGCTTTTTCAACACGGATACCGTTCTGACTTTCCAGATCTGATACATACCAGTTCCCACCTGCAAAATTCAAAACAGCATGTTCAATATCAACCATACTCGCATAGGGACTTTGATTCAGCGAAATATCAACCCGATTTTCACCAACATCCCGGCCAATAATTACCGATACCTTATGATAGATATCCCATGCCATGATCTCGGTATTATCTTCGCTTAACAGGATGATTTCCGTGATTCCACCAGCCACCGGTATTTCTTTCTGTATTTCCTGTGAGGCAGCCGTCTGCTTCCCGGCAGTTTTGCTATCCTTGTCGAACTTCCAGTCACGGATTGCCAGTAGTAAAAACACCGGCATCAGGATGATGCTAACTCCCCAAATGGCGGCTGTGTTTCGGATTTCCTGTGGATATAGCCATGTAACTGCAAAAATTGCAAAATTGATACATACAAGCATCAAATCTACCATCACTTTTTTCATACCATTCACCTGTCTGATTATCTATTTTTTAATTCCCATATATCGTTCAAACAAACCCGAAACATCAATCGGTTCTGCTTTTGATTTCTCTTTTGGATTCAGCTTCTCATCATTTACCTTACCGGTTTGTGGATTGAAGCCGAAAAATCTTTCAAAACCGGCAGACACATTCTCATAATCGAAACCAGCTCCCGGCTGTCCGTAAGATGTACTTCTTGTTGTGCCCTTGCCCTTTCCGGCCGCAGCCTGTTTACCTGCTGCTTTTTTTCGTTCTTTATCGTATTTAGCCCGTTTATCCGCATCTCCCAACACGGAATAAGCTTCTGCTACTTCTCTGAAGCACCTGGCGGCATCTTCATCGCCTGGATTGGCATCCGGATGATACTGTTTGGCCAACTTGCGGTAAGATGCTTTTATTGTCTCATCAGTCTCGTCTGCGTTGACGCCCAGTACATTATAATAGTCCATTTTTTTCTCCTGACTAATTTGAAAATAGGGGTACACCCTTTTCGATGTACCCCTCTTGTTACTATGCAGCCGGGTATCCGCCTTCTACTGTTACCATGTTCAGCTTGTCTTTCTTCTGTTTAATTGTTAACGTAAACGTGCCGGTTCCATCTCCATCGCCGAAATCTTCTTTGTAATCAATAACAAAAGAGTTTGGAAAACAGTACTTTCTTTCCATGATTCCTGCAGCAACATGCTCAACCGTTACCTTACGATAACAATCTGCACTCTCAGCCGGCACGGTAGACCATAAGGCCATCTTCCTCGTGCTGTCAAACACATCTCCGTCTACTGCTGTCAAAATTCTGCCGGTAATGATCAGTGTTGTTCCCACATCCTTTGTACGGGCATTGGAATCTTCCGGAATATCAGTAATGAATTTCACATTTTTTACGCATTCTTTCGCAATTTCAAATGATTCTGCACCTTCAATATTTACTCTATAGGACATAATATATGTAATCCTCCTTTCTGTTTTGTATTAGTTATTGACCACTAAAACCGCCTTCGATATTAACTTGGTCATTTTCGTCTTTCTTTTGTCTCATATGGATGCAGAATGTACCCACACCGCTTTCGTCATCAACTTCTTCGCTATATGCTACAACAAATGCATTCGGCAATACAAACTGACGAACTACTTGACCGGCAGAGACAACTGTAATCTCTGCATTCCGGTAGCAATCTGCTTTTTCTGATGGTACCTGAGACCATTTTGCTAATTCAAGTGTAGAATCAGCACCCTCTCCACCTAGTTTGTAAAGCATCTTGCCCCATACTTTCACACCTAAGCCAAAGTCGGTCGCTCTGGCATTAGAATTTGGAGCTGAGGCTGAATCAAAGCTTACATTTGTGATGCTTTTCTCACTAAATGCTGCATCTTCCGCTCCTCCGGTAATTTTCATACGAAATCCCACGATTTATTCCTCCTTCACTTTCTTTTTTATTTCCAAAAGACGTCTTTACGCCTGATTGGACATCCTGTTTGTTTCCACTTCAAGATTACGCTGGTTTCCACCAAAGCTGATATTCAGCGAACAATAACCGTTCTTGCCATCAATCTCGTAAGTAATGTCATCTCCCTGCTTCAGTATTGCATTGATACAATCCTTTTTCGCAAGCCATTTACTCTTGCGGCTCGCCGGATTGCTTGAGAAGAATTCAATAATGGCATCTTCTTTAAAATCTTCTGTATCATGGCGCAGCACCCGTTTCATATAAGTAGTCGTCTGTGTCTTATAAACCGGCTCATAACTGTTGTTATCATCACGCTGCAGATTTCTGGCCTTGTAAACCATAATATTAGTAACTTCATGTCCGTCATAAATTGCGTTCTCAGAGCTGAAGATAAAGCCAAAGTTTTTCCGGTTAATATCATTCTTAATGGAATTGGTAAAACCGGTAATTTCTTTTGCCATCGTAGTTTTTATCTGAAGTGCATTCTTACCAGATTCAACGTCAAAACGTACACCCGGGAGATCAATATCAATATCCTTTTTCAGTATTTCTTTTAAATACTCCGGAGACTGGTAGGCGGCAACCAGACCGGCAGCCACATAAGCAGCACCGATATATACGCCCTCAATCCATAACTGCATGACATCTTCTTTTTCCTCTGAAAGGGCAATCGAATCCTCATTGATAACCATCCGACGATCCAGTACAATGCCAGAGCGGTCTTTCGGGATAACGGTAAAGTTCGGAAGGCAGGGAATTGCATATTCCGAGAAGGGTTTACCTGTCAGTGGTGTGCAGCGCTCCTCATACTTTTCGATACCTTCGGTGGCCAGAGAACTAAACGTAGCACTTTCTCCGGTCTCATAAGAGAAGAAACACTGTATCTCGTATTCCTTACATACATCCAGAATCCGCGACAGAGACTCAACACTGTTGGTATAGTTCTTTTCCACTTTTGAGTTGCCCTGAAAGCGCTCTCTTGACAGCTTCATTTTACTGTATTGATCCAGAGACACATCCGGCACAATTGCATACCATACCGTGTTTGAAAAATCATTTTTTCCATTGGTTGTATTTAAATATGTAATCAACCTGGGAATGTTGCTTGCTTTTGCAAGCATCTCATTTGGTTGATTGGCAATCAGCAGGGACGGGCGCATTCCCTTTACCTTTTTGGGACATTGCTCAAAAAAGCACCACACGCCTAACAGTTTTTCCAGCAAGGGTTTGACCACGTTAATAAATCTATTTTTTGAATCTCTGTAGAACTCCAGGTATGCGTTGTAATTTTCTACCTCCTGTTCACGGTCAATGCCACTCTCCATTGTCGAACTCAGCGGGCAGAACGTACGGGCTACCAATTCTTTTACATAATCATTGCTGTCTTCATTCAATGCCGCGTAGTCATCTTTCAGAGCCTCAATTAAGCCTGTATTAACTTCATCGTCCACAGTCGCCAACTCTGTCGTCTCAACTTTAGGACCCTCAAGAACTTTAAGTTCACCATTCTCTCCCATACTGAGCACGCCCAATGCCAGTGGAGCGTTATCTTTTTTATCATTGTCAACTCCCAGAAGCAAACGGGTTTTAACGTCCTCAATTAAAAGTGGGAGCATTGCATTCAGATTGTTATAATTGGCACTTGCTTCTTCAAACATTACATTGAGGGTGTCTGCCAGATCCTTCTTTTTAGGATTACCCTCATCCAGCTTTGCATATTCTCCATAGGTATACAGCAGTTCTTTACGATTCTGCTTAATCGATTCCATAACCTTTCTCGGGGAAATCATCTCTGTAATTTTCTCAAATTTAAAATCCACATTGATGCTTCCTTCTGACCGCTTCGCGGCAATCATAGACATAAGCATATTTACAAACTCATTATTCCTGTTTAAAGGAATTTCCGTTAACATTGCTTCCGGAATTCCTTCTGGTTTTTCGGCTAAGTATACCTCTTTCTGATTTGCTGCATCATAGTAGCAGTATACAGTCGGATTGAATTTTTCTAACATTTCATCAAAACTGTGAACAAGCAAATGATCGTTAATTTCCTTAATCTTATCGTCCGTCAAACTTTCCATGCCTCTGACATCTCCTACCAATGTCAAAATGTCCATCTTCTCAGGATTTATAACATCCATAAGTATGGCACGGTTCGTTTGCTTAATTGCGTCTCCCATGTCATTAGTCCTCCTCATTTTCATCTGTAGATATTTAGTTTTATATATGAATAGAGCAAGATGATGCTCTAATCATTTTTAATGGTACGTTCAGATGGCTTCAAACTTTGATAGTGAATTTCTATCTCCGTCTCATCATCAAAAGACACTGTGATTTTTGAGTTGTAGGAGACTGGATACTCAACTCCCTTACGCAAAATCTCCATGCCACGGTATACGGTGCACTGTGGTGAGTTATCCATAACAATCAAAGAATGTTCAGGGCCTGGAAAAAATTCAATTCGGTCGGTTTTATTTCTGCCTATAGGAATGCCACATGGTGCCAATATCTGTGTCAAAGTCATCCATTCTGCACTTTTTCCGAATAATCGGAAGGTCTGCGGCGGAATATCCTGATCCTCCGGCATTTTCACCATATAAATATTTAGTTTACCGGAATATACTGCCGGAACCGCCTTGGGAGTTGGTCTTGTCGGCTTTGGCGGTATCGATTGTGGTGCTGGAACATAAACCACTTTTTGCGGCCTTTTCCGCAAACAATATAAGGCAATTACCGCAATCGCAACTGCCAGAACTGCCAAAATAACGCATAGTGGCCGATAATCTAAAGTTTTTACTGGTTCTTCCGGTTGACTTACTTCAACTACCGGCAGCGTAATTACAACGCTATCAGGATCTAAATAGTGAATAGCCTTTGTGTCCATTGCTGAATTGAGTGAAACCTCTAAGTTTTCCGCACCATCAACCGGAATACTTTCTTTAATTACTCCATCTTTAATTACACCGATATAATCCATTCCATTGACTATGTAAGAAACCGTTTTCCCTTCATACCCGACATTTTGCCATAGATTATAATCATCATTGCCCTCTGCAATCAACTCGATCTGTATCTCTGTTGCTTCAGCAGTATAACCTGTCACGGATACCTTGGGCTGTGCTTTATACTCTGTTAAAGAATATGCGTGCAGCTTGTCCATATCAAAAGACTGTAACTGAATATTGACAGACGGCATAGTTGGCCGGGAAATATGAACAACAGCGAATTCTTTCCCAGCTATTACGGTCCCATTGTCTGCCAAAATTGAATCAATACTACTGCCTGACAACAAAATGTTTACTTGGCTGGCACCTTTTGGCATATCTATTTGAAACTGACCATTATCACTTGTTTCCAGTTCATTTACCGGATATTTTAAACGTTCTGAAACAATCCGATCCATAATATTTGATAAAGAGCCGGAATGTCCTTGCCAATAGATTGCTCCGTCCGTTAGTTCTGCACCATCAAAAATGTGCATTGAGGGATTAAACTCCGTTCCAACTGCCACAATATAGATTTTTATATTTCTTGCTTTTGCCCTTTTTGCAGCTTCTACATACTGCTCCCGTGAATTTTCCTTTGACTGCCCATCAGGCATATCAATCTCACCGTCAGACAACATGATAATATATTGTTCCATGTTATTATCGTCTGAGAATAAATCTACCGCCTGTTTTAATCCGGCACCTGCATTAGTGTATCCACTGTAACTTACTGCAGCAAGTTTTTCCTCTATCATCGTCGTTTCAATGCCCAAAGGAAGCACCGTCTCAGCTTGTGTTCCATAGGTTACAACCCCGCATTTATATGACGAAGGTATGCTGTATATCATCTGCTTTATCGCATCAATCGCCAGATAGTTGCTGTCCTGGCTTTTCATTGATAAGCTTGTATCCAGCAAAAATACAATCTCTGACTCATCACTTTTAGATTCTTCAGCCAATACAGGAACTGCAACCAATAAACTGCATATGATTGCTGCATATAGCAACGTCAGAATTCGCTTTTTCTGCGTAATCAAACAATTTGCCTCCCAACATTTCTTCTTATAATGATTCATTTTTTGTCTTTATCCGTAAAACATGTGAACTAGTTATAAGTTTCACTATCATATCAAGATACTTTTTTAGCAAATCGCTGCGTTGACATCCGAGACACTTTTCCGTCCGCTAATTTCCTCAGCAAATATATCATTGGGAATAGCCATGCTTAAGCAGATGATAACAGCAACAAACAAATATCTTGTGATTCTTTTATCCTTTTGTCTCATACTTCTCTTCCATCTTCCATCTTTTATTCTTTTTCATTTGGCGGCTACAAATCAACAATGCATTGATGTGCCGTTGTTAAAAAATACATATGCTGCAGTGCCCACTTTTCTCCTGTCGTAAGAGGCATACCGAACCGTCCTTCTTACTCTCCCAGATACAAACGCTTCCAGTTGCCCCAGACTTTTTGCCAGTTCAGGAAAGAATTCTGTACTAATTGCATCCTGGGTTTTCAGATGTGCATAAGAAAACCATATTGCCTCATGAAACTCGCCACGACCGACAATGTGCGAGCCGATTCCCAATTTTTCCAAAAACTTTCTTATGGTACGGCAGGGAAAGGTATTCTCGGTGTCATCCGATGGTTTTTCTTACGATAGCTCCACTTTGTCTATTGCAGGCTTGTACTTTTTTAAATTCTCCAACACTGCTATTTAGCCTGTTACCTATTTCTGTATAAAAATCCTATTATTTATCAATACAATGATATCTTTTTCCTGTTCTGAGATAAATGTGCCAAGATATTCTTTCAAACTTATCCCTCCGACTTTAAAACGTCACAAATGTTCTCGCTTCCATCTGCTGGCACAGGTACCGACGACTAATGAAAATGCCACAGACAAAACAGCAAGTACGAGGATCCAAAAAAAGCTGTTTGACAAGCTATACAAAAGAATGCCTGAAAAAACACTAATTAATACAATCATTCGCGCCCGGCGTTTATAACTTCTAACTTCATCTGAATCCATTAGATTGTTTTCACTTTCCACGGGAGCCAAGAATAGAATTACACCTACTGCCGCTAACAGCAGTAATAACCCTACGCCCGAACCAAGCCACACCGGTAAATGACGTGATAACAGCAAGACCCCTATCACCATAGCATTCGATAAAACCCAGCATTTCCATTCACTTGAAGCATGATATCCTCCGGCCCATGAACGCAAAGAGATGAATATTAACTGAAATATTAAACTCTCACAAAGCTGTCCCATAAACGCTCCTATCATGACAATTGTAACGAGATTCAGTACATCAGATAAAAGTGTTTCAATACCAAACTTATAGACTACAATGTCCTCCTGGTCGATAATCTTTGCTTGCAGTAAGTTCTGCACCACATGATTCGTAATATTGGAAATCATTCCGGTAACTTCCTTGCTTTCAATTTATCCGGTACCTTTCTCTGATAGAAGTTATGAGCACATCGTGTTGCTGCATTACTTGCAACAAACAGTATAAAAATTGCAATCGTATGTCCCCACTTCTGGTAAAATTTATTCATAATAGTTGCTCCTCCATAATATAGAATATACTTTATAGTTAACTATATTTAAAATTTAGTATATCACCAATCATTTATAATAAAAGTACATCACCAAAATCTATTATTTTTTCGCCATTTTCTCTTATTTTTCGACATTTAAACATTCTAAAAAGTGCTGGTTGCTATTTCTTTTTTTATTTGATAGTTCTTATTTTAATTAAGTAATTATTCATTTACTATCTGGTTACATTTTAGCTCTTTTGCTTTCTTTTATTTACACTTTTTTGAAACTATGATAATATCTTTTATGGGTTTTAATTTTTACGAAGGAGTTATAAAATGCTGAGAATTACAGTTTGTGATGATGAATCTTTTTATATTGAGGAAATCAAAAAATTAGTTATTGCTGTGTTAACAAAGATACCCGTTTTATTTTCGATAACTTGTTTTTCCAGTGGAGAAGAATTATTTAAAGATTTGCAAAATGGTTCTGCTTATGATATCGCTTTATTGGATATTCATATGAATAAAATGGACGGCATTGATATTGCAGAAAAGATAAGAAAATATTTCCAAAATGATAAAACCATTTTGATCTATATTTCAAACTATGATATCCGGGCGAAAGAAGTCCTTCAATTTAATACACACAGATTTCTCTCTAAACCAATTGATTATCTTCTTTTTGAGGAGGCGTTGCTTAGCGCAAATATACTATGGGAAGAACAACAACCTCAAAACTTTTGTTTCAAAGACACAAAGTCAGGTCATGTAGGAGTACCAATCAAAGATATCCTTTACATGGAAAGTGCACGCAATCATCGCGTTGATGTAACGACTGTTGAACATGTCTACACGATGTACGATGTCAAGTTATCTGATATTCACGAAAATTTATCTTCATTCAATTTTATCCTGATACATCACTCCATTTTGGTGAACTTTAGCCATATCAACGTAATTAGTTATGAGGAAATCAAGATGTCTAATGGCAAGATTTTAAATATAAGTGGTCCAAAAAGAAAACAGATACGAGAGCTGTTTTCTGAAATACGAAAGAGGCAGGAAAAGAATATATGGCTGTAGCGATTACATATTTACTATTTAATATAATTTTTATGTATTCCATTTTTACCTTTATTGATAATTTTTTACATACCAGAATAGTTTCTGGACAGATCATAATTTTGACTTATGTTTTATACTATGCCATAACAACGATGATCTATTTTAAAGCATTTAATGTGACGCTTAACGTAGTATTTCATTTATGCGTTTGTTTTGTCATGGGTTTCCTTTATCATTCATCAATCTTTAAGCGTATTCTTGCATCTGTGTTTATTTATATTCTTATGATCGCCAGTGATGATTTAACGCTCGCTTTGCTCTCAATTCTTTCGGCATCTTCATATAGTACAATAACCGGCGGAACTTATCTTACTTGTCTGGGAATCGCCATATCCATGACTTCTCTACTGGTTATCGTAAAATTAGTAAAACCACTCTTTGGCAGTCATGATTATGAACTGCCACGCACATATTGGATGGCAGTATTTTTGATTCCAACCGGAAGTATCTATATTTTGCACAAATTAAATGATGAATACATGAACGGCGGCATAAAAGATTTATCATTTATTCTTATAGCCATCTGCATACTGTTTGTAATCAATATTCTTGTATTTTATCTATACAATAAATTGCTCAAAGATCAAACCTTAAGGTATGAAAATATTATACTGCAACAGCAGAATATTAATTATGAAAATCAAGCTTTGCTGATTCAGGAGTTTCAGAATAGTCTTCATGATCAAAAACATGACATGAAGAATTATTTTTCAATTATAACGGGATATGCAAAGCATGGACAAATAGATCAGCTGTTAGAATATGTTGATACTCTTATTGATATGACAAAAGATATAGAAACCAGCTATTGCAGCGGCGATGTTGTCATAGACACAATGATTAACAGCAAATTGTATTTAGCCAACCGCCAGGATACTATATTTAATGTAAAAGTACATTTATCTCAGCCTTTGGAATTTAAACAGGTTCATTTAACAATTATTTTATGTAATCTTTTGGATAATGCTTTGGAGGCCTGCATCGAATTGCCAAAGAACAGACGTAAAATAAATTTTACATTTACGTATGATATGAATTTGCTGTCAATTACTGTTATAAATACTTACAATCCAAAGAAACTTAATCTTCAAAACGGAATAGCCTATACTACAAAAACTGACAAATCCACACATGGCATTGGATTGAAACGGGTCAAAAAAATTGTTGAAAGATACAATGGTACCTTTAAATACTATACCAATGATAGCGATACCGAATCATTATTTATAGCAGAAGCAATGCTCTATCCACAACTAATTGAAGAAAAGACAAACGTAGCAAAAGCAGCAAACGGGTAGTCAAATGCTTGCATTTCTGCAATTGGCTTATTATTCATAGGAATAAAGGGAAACACGAATGATAGCTACCGCAAAGTACTGGATGCATATGTCCCGGAAAAACACTTTAAAATGATACGCTGCTACGGCATTTATGCCAGACACAGTAAATCCGGCCACCGTCTGCGCAGAGCAATTTCAAACAACCGCTGGCGTGATTGCATCCTGCACTCGTTTGGATATGATCCCTTGAAACGCTCCAACTGCGGCACAACCATGAATTTGATGATGACGATTTGGGAGAAGAAGGTTTTTATATCTTCTGAATCCTGACCGTTTATTTCTTATGCCCACTTTTTGTGAGCATTTTTCATGTAAAAGTTCACCGCCAGGTGAACTTTCCTATAAAGCAAAGAAAAGCCCTCCTCAGCGGCTTAAGTTAACGCCAGAGCTGTTACGGATTTAAAGCGATGGCCTTCCTCTTCTATTTCACTGATCAGGACTTTTACGCCAAATGCCTCTTCCATATGTTCCTTTGTCACCACTTCATCCACTTTGCCGAATATGCTTTTCCCACTGCGGTTTAAAATCAGCGCCTTATGAGATATCTTCAGCGCATGTGCCGGATAATGGGTATTAAAAATACAGGATATGTTCTTCTCATCCGCCAGACGCCGGATAGTATTCAGAATAATCAACTGGTTTCTAAAGTCTAAATTGCTCTCCGGCTCGTCCAGTACCAGCATCCGGGGTTTCGCAGTTAAGGCCCGGGCAATTAAAACCATCTGCAGTTCTCCGCCGCTGATCCGGCTCACCAGTTTTCCTCTCAGATAATCGATTCCAACACTCCGGATGGCCTCATCGGCAATTTCCACATCCGCCTTTTTAGGACGGCTGAAATTTCCGATATGGGCACTGCGTCCCAGTAAAACCATTTCTTCCACCGTATAGGAAAAAAGAGACGCTTTCGCCTGGGGAACATAGGCGATGGTCTGCCAGATATCTTTCACAGGCATATCTGCCAGACATGTTCCATCCAAATAGCTTCCCCCTGATTTCCATTTCAGCAGTCCCATCATATTGCGAAGCAGTGTGGTTTTTCCCACGCCGTTAGGCCCCAGGATTGCCAGTACCTCTCCATCCTGAAGCCGGAATGTGATCTCTTTTAAAATTTCTTCCCCTGCCTTATATCCAAAGCAGCCTTCTTTTACTTCAAAAATCACAGCCATCCTCCTCCTGTCTTTCTCAGCAATAGAATAAATACCGGCGCTCCGATTACTGCTGTCAGGATTGACAGAGGAATTTCAGCAGTGGTTGCAGCTCTGGCAGTGGTATCCATAACCAACATAAATACTGCACCCAGGCTGATGCTGGCCGGAATGACCCGTTCGTTATTGCTTCCAAACAGCATCCGGACCCCATGAGGAATTAACAGCCCCACCCACTCAATCCGTCCGCACATGGAGGCACAGGAGGCCGTAATCAATGCTGCTGCCAGAATAATGATAATACGAAGTTTTTTTAAGTCAACTCCCATGGACCTTGCTTCATCCTCAGACATTGACAGAATATTCAGCCGCCAGCGCAGCAGATAGATCATCACAATTCCCCCGCCAATCAGAGGCCCGCCAATGGCCAGGCTTTTGTAAGTAATTCCGGCCATACTTCCCAACAGCCAGTAGGTAATGGCCGGAAGCTGAGACTCCGGATCGGCTACATATTTAATCAGCGATACCAGGGATGTAAAAAGAGAGGAGACCGCAATTCCCGCCAGAATAATCATAAACGTAGAAGACTGCCCTTTGACCTTGCTGATGGAATAGGTAAGCATAATCGCAGTCAGGCCAAATACCAGAGCCACTAGCTGAACCCATAAAAGGCTGTCCGAAAATAAAAGGGCCAGCGCCGCACCAAAACATGCTCCCTGCGCCACCCCCAAGGTATCAGGAGTCGCCAGCGCATTGGAAAACAGGGGCTGAAAGGCCGCTCCCGCGACAGCCAGCCCCGCTCCGCAAAGAAGTGCCAGAATAATTCTTGGCAGACGGATATTGAATACAACACTGTATGCCTGGGGTTCGATGGCATCTTTTCCGGAAACCCCGTAGGTATACAGCAGTTTACAGATGTCAGCCAGGTTAAAAGAATAGCGTCCGATGCCCAGACAGATCAGGGCCGTTAATACCGGAGCCAGGATCAGTAAGATCCTGGTTCCGGCTCCATATCGTTTCATCAACATGTTTATACTCCATCTGCTGCTTCACGGGGAGGATTGAACATGCCTTCCACCTCTTCATCCGTCAGCTCAACATTATAAAATTTCAGATAGAAGTCCTTAATTGTCTTGTTCAAATCAAGATCTGCAAATAATTCCGGATGATTTTTCTGGGCCATCCAGTAAAGGCACAAGGAAGAGTCAGATGACGGCGGAAACCAGCGGTACATTCCCAGAGGGAATTTATAAACCTTCTGTTCCCGTACAGCCTTAACCGGACTCCAGTCAAATCCTTCAATGCTGTTGTCATAGAAATCCTGAGGCAGGTAAGGGCTGAAGTTTGTTACATAAATAATATCCGGATCCCACTCATAGATTTGTTCCATGGTCAGGTCCACGCCTGCCCCCGGAATATCCTGGGATACGCTGACAGCTCCCGTGGCATCACACCAGTACTGGCCGAAGAACTGGTTGCCGGAGGTCTGGAACACTCCGTCTTTATAATGATAGATAATCATCACTCTCGGTTTATCTTCCTCTTTTACATCTTTTAAGCGTTTTTCAATATCAGCGGCTGCTTCACGTCCATAATCAGTAATACCGGCTACTTTATCCGGTTCATCAAATACTTCGCCCAACAGCTCAACCCATTTGTTTACTGTTTCCACCGTATTAAATCCTGCAATGGAAGTACTGAAGCCAACCACCGGAATCCCGGTTTTTAACAGCACTTCTCTTTCTTTTGCATTGTTGGCATTGCAAAAGATAACATCAGGCTTCAGCTTGATCAATTCTTCCACATTGATCTCGCCGCCCTGAATAAAAGAGGTATCCACATCCTTTAATTCCGGAGCCACCTTCATCAGCAGAGAATGTTCTGCCGCACTTTTAGAAGCCGGATGCATGCCCACCAGCTTGTCGCCTGAACCCTGATACAATACGTAAACCGAAGGCAGCGGCCATAAGGACGCAATTGCCACACGCTCAATATTAGCTGGAATAACCACCTCGTTGCCGCCATGGTCAGTGATCGTCTTAGTCTCGCCGGCTGCCGGAGTGGTTTCTTCCCCTTTCCCGGCCTCCGGTGTGGTTTCTGCCGCGGCCTCCTCTGTACCGGAGGTTGTAGCCGGAGCCTCTGTGGAAGCTGTCTTGGCCGTACAGCCGGATAATACAGCCAGACACAGGGCCAGGCTCAATACACGCGTTACTGTCTTTTTCATCTTTTCAGTTCTCCCTTCTTACTGTCATTGGAAGCAAAATAAGCTTCCAATCATCTGATAAGCTATAGCACCGCACATCGTTTTCCCATGAGCTGCGGCGCACGTTCCCAGCATATTTTGCTGGAAATCGCCACATGGGGCAGTTCGATGAATCGTACACTTTCTTTTTCCCGGATCAACTGCCGGATCAGCGGATCAGCTATAATGGTATGGTATTTTCCACTGTTCACCAGCTTTCGGATTTCACTCTCACTGTTCAGTGCAAGGCTGTCCTGCCGGTACACTCCCTGCGTCCTGCCAAATAAAACCGCCGGCTGAATGTCTCTTATTCCCCTCTCTTCACGAAAATGGAACGCCAGGGATTGGATCAGAACCTCTTCACCAATCATCAGAACCTGGCTTGTTTCTTCTGCCACCGTTTCCAATACCCGCTCCCGTTTATCTGCCATTGTTTCTTTCAGCATTACCGCCAAATGGTCAGCCGACGACTCCCCCGCCGGCACTCCTGCCACATAAGGAATCTGATACTGTTTTTTCATATATTCTGCCAGGCTCAGACCGCTCTTTGACACTACCAGGTTTACACTGGCAGACGGTGCCTGACAAGCCTTGTGGAAATCGGATACCATAGAAAAATCCGCCTGAATTGTAAAGCCACGTTTCTCCAGCTCCCCGATTAAGTCAACCGCATTGCTGTTGTTGGAAAAATCAAGGGGTGTCAGTCCCAGAATATTGATACTGTCCCCAGAGGGGCAAACCGACTGGGGTGACGGAAAGAACTTTTTCGCAAAAGCCACGTAAGCATCGGAAATTCCTTTATCATAGTAATGCAAACCGGTCGTTGCCAGTCCGATGGAGGGAATTCCGGTACGTTCTTCTAACTCTGCCGCTATTCCTTCCAGATCCGTACCAATGACCATGGGAGCAGGACTTCCCAGAAAGCAAATAAAATTCGGCTTTAAATCATTTGCGGCGTTTTCAATCTTTTGTATAAATTTTTCATCGTTGCCAAGAATCGCATCAATTTCCCTGAGCCCTGAACAGTACACCAGACTGCGGGAATCATACCATCGGGGTTCATCATAACCGGTATAATTTCCCGTACAGCCGGAAGCATCATGGATCACCAGCAGACCGCCCAGTGCAAACAGTGCGGAACATACGCCGGAATAATCAGGAGCAAAGGGCGGCAGTTGTATCGAAAGTTTATGCATTATATCACCAACCCATAATTTTTTATCAGTGTTTCTAAATCTTCTTCCACTTCAACTGCATGGACGATTCCCTGCATCAACCGGACTAAACCGTCAAATCCAAAGTTTCCTTCATTGTTTACCAGACCATACACATGACGGGCGCGGGTAACATATCCGGCTTCAAAGCCAATGGCAATGCTGTCCTCCGGAAATGCTCCGATCTTTGCCGGAATATCATGTGCAATGGGATTCAAAATCTGAATTTCCGGCATATGTTCGCAGATCCAGTCCGCATCTTCCTTTTCTGCCGCCCCAACTGTCTGGGCAAAAATTCCGGCCACATGGAAACCTGCCTCACACAATGCCCTTGCTGCCGCAAAAGGAAAAACCACAGCCGTATAATCGATAAAAACCGGTCTGTCCCCCGCTGCCTCTCTTGCCTCACTGACAGCCTGCCTTGCTTTCTTTTGGTACGGCTCCAGATCAAACAGGACATCCTTTTTGTCAGCCAGCTTTTCCATCAGCCGTTCATAGGTATCCAGAATATCTTCCTCCCGGTAGTTAGTATACGCTAACTCAAAGTCAATCCCCAGCCGGTCTTTCATGTCTTTGGCCGCTCTCACTGCCGGAGGGGCCATCACCAGGTTCCACTGGGCAGCCGCCATCTGCTGGTATGCTTCAAGGGTTTCAAACTGTGCAATGTGGTTGACCCCCTCAATTCCCAACGCCTGTAAAAATGCAAACAATTCAGATTCCGGCCGGATCTGAACCGGATTCCCAATGAAGTTGACCTGCCGCTTCTTAACTTCCGACGGTTCCAGGAGGCCGTACATCTTCCGGCGGATATTGACCGGCGGCGGATTATCCGTATCCATGGAGATAGGGTTCATATGGCAGAAAGTAAACCGGACATCTTCATGCTGTTCCCGTAAAACAGTCAGTATGGACTCATGATCTGTTCCCAGTAAGTCGTCCAGGCAACTGACGAAAATCATCAGAACTTTAGGTCTTTTCTCCAAGGTTTCCAATAGTTCTGCTACCGCTTCCGGAATTAAATCCTCATATCCTCCCGATACAATATCACTTTCATCAATATATAAATAGGAAAGACGGTCTTTTAACCCATGCCCGATGGCTCCCAGGGCCCCATGCCTCCCACAGGCAAAAGGGCAGACAAAGAGCTGGTAGCTTTCCGGAACCAGCATTGCCAGACGGACCATCCCCCACCCGCCGTGGGCAGGCGATGTATAATGAAGAGTACTGCAATCAGTTTTCATGACCACACACCTCCAGAATAGATTTGGCTAATGCACGGTATTCTCCTGCCATAGCACTGTCAGGAAATGCTTCCACGACTGTTTTCTTCTGGTTCTCTGCCTCCTGTACAATTCCGTCCCGGGGCAGAATCCGCACGATCTTCCCGCCGCTTTCCTCTGCAAACTCAGATACCAGTTCCTGTTCTTTTTCAATATTTCGTGAGTTTAAAATAATACCTGAATACCGGGCATATCCCCGCTTGGAAAACTGTCCCACAGCACTGACAATATTGGCAGCCGCATAAAGGGACATCTTCTCACCCGAAGTAACAACAAATACATGTTCGGCATAACCGCCCCGGATGGGCATAGCAAACCCTCCGCATACCACATCACCAAGAACATCATAAAGTATGATATCCGGCTTGTATATCTCATAAGCATTTAATGCTTCCAGCCGCTCAAACGCGGTAATAATGCCGCGCCCTGCGCAGCCAATTCCAGGAGTCGGACCTCCGGCTTCCACACATAGCACTCCGTTGTAGCCGGTAAATACAATATCTGAAAGCTCCACACAATCAGACTTTTCCTTAATTGCATCCAAAACCGTCTTTACCGGTTTTCCAAATGTCAGATTCTGTGTCGAATCTGCTTTTGGGTCACAGCCGATCTGCATCACCCCATATCCCATATCAGACAATGCTGCTGCCAGGTTTGAAGTGGTTGTGCTCTTGCCGATTCCTCCTTTCCCGTATACTGCAATCTTTAACATATTATGACTCTCCTTAACCCGCTTTTAGTTAGTGAAAACTAACCTCTGCATACTAACATGAAGCCGCCTGGGAGTCAAGCTGATACCGGGAAAACTGTCTCAAATGAGATACATCCTTGATCACAATCTTCTGATCCGTATACTCGATGGCCTGAGAAAGCCGGAAGTTGTCCAGCTCCCGATACAGACTGGCACGGCTGATCCCCAGACTGGAACACAATCCTGTCTTGCCTGTACGCAGGAAAATCACCCCGTTGCTGTTGGCATGACACACTAAATAGTCTGCCAGACGGGCTTTGGCAGAGGTGGTATTAAGCATCTCGATTTTCTTCTGCAGAAACAATATTTTTTTATTAAAAATCGTCATGATATGAAGCATCAGCTCCGGATCCTTTTTAAACACCTTCAAAAGCTCACTTTTCTTTATGTACAGTACGGTTGTCGGGCACATACACTGCAGTGTATTGGGCATATCGGCATGAGTAAAAATCGTGCAGATGCCAAAACAGTCTTTTGGGTAAATCCGTTTCATGGTTAATTCCTTTCCATCCTGGGTAACCGAAGAAACAGCGATTTCGCCGGTTACTACAATGCCGATGGATTTCTCTCCCAGGTAGCGATTGCTGACCAAGCTGCCTTTTTTTAAGCTGTGCATTGCATACTCCATATTCCCTACATTCATGCCTCGGAACAATTCTGTCGTTTTCAAAAATTCCAGGTCCTTTTCCCGTTGTGTCAAATGAGACACCTCCTTCTTCTCAGGTCTGCTATAATACGTTGGAAATACTATTATTATATAAGGAGACGGACAAAATGAAAAGTAAAATAATTCTCATTAGCGGAGGAGCTGCCACCGGCAAGACTCTGGCCGCCATAAATCTGATCCGGCATATTCAGTCTGCCGGTAAGCGCTCCTCTGTCTGCAAGATTGACTGTCTGCATTCCGATGATCCGGCTGCCTATCAGGCTCTGGGGGTTCCCTTTACCCTGGGCTTATCCGGTGATATATGCCCGGATCATTTTCTGGTTTCAAACCTGGAGGAAATGATCGCCTGGAATGAACAGCAGAAAACCCAATATCTGATTATTGAAACTGCCGGACTTTGCAACCGCTGTTCACCTGCCACCGTTCACACGGTCAGTATCTGTGTGACAGATTGTACCGGCAGCCTGCGTTCCCCCCAAAAACTGGGACCAATGCTGACAACCGCCGATATCATCCTCATGACCAAGATCGATATGGTTTCACAGGCAGAAAAAGAAATTATCCACTATAATATAAGTCTCTTAAATCCAACCGCTCATATCTTTCCTGTAGACGGATTATCCGGTTACGGCAGCGGACTTCTCTTCCAGTACTTAGAAAACCTCCCTGAAACCGGTTGGGACAGCAATGACACCCTGCGTCACACCATGCCCGCCGGTGTCTGCTCTTACTGTGTGGGAGAAAAGCGGATCGGCATCATGTACCAGCAGGGAATTGTAGAAAAAATGGATTTTATGGAGGTGCCCTGTGTTTCATGAATTGACAATTATCCCCGGCCGCAATAAAGACGGACAGCCGGAATCTTTTTCTCCCCTTACCATGAAGCCCGGACAGTTGTACGCAGTTGTAGGCCATACCGGTTCCGGGAAAAGCCGGCTGATTCAGGATTTAGAACAACTGGCCTGCGGTGACACAGTCTCCGGGCGGCATATATGGGTCAACGGAAAGGTACCGGAAAGACAAACCCGATTTAATACGTCCAGGCACCTGATCGCCCATCTCAGTCAGAATATGCGTTTTGTATTAGATGTGACGGTAGAGGAATTTATCCGCATGCACTGTACCTGCCGGCAGCGGGACTGGCATAGGGTTCTTCCGGAAGTCATTGACCAGGCCAATACCATTACTCCCGAACACCTGCACAGGAGTGACAGCTTAAATCTTTTAAGCGGGGGCCAAAGCCGCTCCCTGATGATCGCTGATGTAGCCGTTCTGTGTGAAAGTCCAATTGTCCTGATTGATGAAGTGGAAAATGCCGGTATCCATAAAGAAAAAGCTTTGCATCTGCTGCTTAAAAAACAGAAACTGGTACTGATCGCCACACACGACCCACACACAGCGTTAATGAGTGACTGCCGGATCTGTATGAAAAACGGCGGAATACAATCGGTAATTGAAAGAAATGAAAAAGAACAGGAAACCTGGGAACGCCTGCATACATATCAGCAATATATCGTAGAAATGCAGAGAAAGATGAGAGTCGGTGAATTATGCGTAAAATAAGTATGTACTGGAATAATATCTGTGTCCTGCACCGGTATGAAAAGAAACATATAGAAGAGGTAACATTGCTTCTGAAAGAACATGACATCCTGCTGGAAACGGAATATTTTGGTCTTGGATATCCGAAAAAACTGTCAGAAGAGGTAAAAAACACCGGGATCACACCGGATATCATCGTGTCCACCGATTTAGAGGTGTTTGAAGATCCGGAGATCTATGGTTTGTTTAAAGAAGACCTGCTGGAAATACAGGACCTGCTTCCATTAAAAGAGGAGATCCGAAACAGCAATCTCTGTCAGGACAAGCGTCTTCTTCCTTTTTTAGTGATCCCCCTTATCATGGTATTCAACAGACAGTTATTGGCCGGTCAGCCTTTGCCCGCAACATTTAAAGAACTGGCAGTGTATCCCAAGGCATTGGGAGGAAAGGCAAACTCAGCCGGGCGGGGCGTTTTTAAACAGCTTACCTGGCTGTACGGCAAAGAGTTTACTGATCTGTTTATGGAAAATGCCACGATACTGGATATGCCGGTCCAATCTCTCCAAAGTGTCCAAAAAGGACTCAACCCTGCGGCAATTACTCCCTCCATCTTTGCTTTCCGGGCAGATGAAACACTGCTTTCACTCCGGTATCCGAAAGAGGGAGCCTTAACCGTTCCTTCTTTTATCGCTGTAAAAAACACACTGTCCCCTGATCTTGCGGAATGGATTCTGTCAAAGCTGTTTACCGTTGACTTTTGTAATTACTTTGCTGAAAATGGGGAAATACAGCCCTGTTTTCAGCAGACCAAGGATGTGAAAATGGTGGCTGAACATCAATATGGCTTTGTATATCCTGACTTTTCTCAGATCACTTAATTGGTATCCAGTGTTTTTTCAGACGGCTTATAGGCAATGCCGTCAATCATACACAGACACCTGGGATCTATAAAATCACTGGTAATCGTCATACGTGCCACTCCGCCCTGCCTGAAATACTCAGCAAACACATCCGCACCTTTCCTGAAATTTTCAGTATCACGTATGTAATAATTAATCTGGGCCACATCGTCCAGTGTGGCTCCCACAGAGGCCAGTGTCGCCTTCATGGATTCAAAAGCTGCCCTTGTCTGGTGGGCAATATCCGGTACCGAAAAACCACCGGCATGATGGGCAAGATAGATCGTATCACCTGCGACAACACAGGAGGCACAGGTTTCATCCTTACAATGGGTTGGCATTCTTTTTACCATACGCATCTCCTTTATCGAACATATGTTTGCATTATAACTCTGTCTTTCTTTCCTGTCAAGGGTCTTTTTGAAACTATAAATTTATAAATAAGGATAAGATTTTCAGTCTGTACAGAGTAAAAAGAAGGCCTTGGCAAAATTGCCGAAGCCTTCTTTCTGATACCCCCTTAAAACATATATTCATCTTTTTCAGGATCATTTCTTTTCCTGCCTGAAATCTAGCTCAAACCCATTTTCTTTCTTTTCTTCATGATATGATCTTCAATATCCTTTGCCACCTGCACCGGATCATCTCCCAAAGCCACTTTTCCTCCGGTTAAGGCCTCCACGTCTACTGTGAATAATTTAACAAGTTCTGGTGCGCCGGTGATAAAAGGTGTTGGGGACAGATGGGTATAAGCTCCGTATGCTACTGCAAACAAGCCGTCTATGGTCGCCTTTTGTTCCATCCATTCCGGCGCGGTTACAGCGATGGGCAGATCGGAAATGTCCGCATCCAGGTGATCAGCCAGGGCCGTTACAAGCATGGACATCCTTCCCGTATCCGTACAGGTTCCAAAGCTTAACACCGGGGGGATTCCTAGAGCCCTGCACACTCCCTGCAAACCTTCTCCCGCCTGATTGATGGCATCTAAATTGCACATTCCCGCAACTTCCAGCCCATGGTTTCCACAGCCTCCTGCCACCACGAGGATGTCTTTTTTAATCAGTTCCTTTGCTAAATTCACCGTGTTCCAATCCTGGGGGCCGTTTCTTAATGTGGAGCAGTTAGCTAATGCCACGATTCCCTTTAACTGGCCTTTTGCGATCACATCCACCAGATTATTTAAATCATTTCCAATAGCACCTAACACCGCTTCCGTGGAAAAACCGGCAATGGCCTTTTGTTTGTACTTGGGCACCATTGGTTTGATTTGCTTGTGCCTTTTCTTAAAATTATCAATGGCAATGCGAATGCATTTTTCCGCCATCTCTTCCGCCTTTTGGGGATAATAGGGCATTTTGTGTTCTGTTCCGGGAACGCCGATGATCGTGCTGACACTTACCAGGGCAACCTGGTATTTTTCCGCATACTGGTCAATGGCCGGCGGAGAACAATTCTCCTCCATGACAAATGCGTCCACAGTCCCTGTTGCCAAAAACGGCTCAATAGCCAGCCAGTTGCCCATAAGACCTACAAACACATCATCCATTTCAAACCTCTGGAGCATTTCCTGCCCTGTTTCTATGGACCCCACAATGTGGATCCCCTTTGCCCCTGCCTGTTTGGCCAGATCCTGAAACTCCTGCTTCCTTGCCATCTGTAAAGCGGCGATTCCAATCCACGGCTGATGTCCATTAAATGCAATATTAACATAATCCGGATCCATAATTCCCAAATCCACATCCACTTCATGAGGCATGGGCGTTCCGAATAAAATATCCTGGGTCATTTCAAGGCCGATCTGGGCGGTATAAATCGTGGACAGACCTAAGCGCAAGGCTTTTGTTGCCAGAGAAACGTAATCTCCATCCACGTTTGTAAGGCAGCTTGCAATGCTGTTCTGCACTTCATGTTCAACACCGGAGGGGTATATGTGTAAGCCTTCCCAAATCTTTTTTCGTTTCTTCGGGGAAAATACCTCCACCATAACACTTTCCTCGTCAGGGCCTATTTTCATTTCCCGGTCAAGAAAGTCTGCCAGACAAATAGCCATCTGGTTCACATCCTGATTTGTATCGATTCCGGTCTTTTCACACATCCATTTTAACTTTTCAACGTCTTTGATCTGGAAAACCGTATTGCCCTTCCCTGTTTCCTTTAAGGTCCGGAAGGCTTCATATGCATGATGGGCATAGGTGGCTGCTCCCATGATATTTCTCATGAGAAGATTTCTCATGGCCATGGCATCGGGACCGATTCCGCAGACACCTTTTTCCGGTCCCTTTTCCCCGTTGAGCCTGCAGGGCCCACTGGTGCACAACTGACAGCTTAATCCCTGCAGGCAAAATTTACACCGTATCTTTTCCTGCTCATCCCATCTGGAAAATACGCTTGATAAGCCATCATCCCGTATCCTCACCAGCATTTCTTCTACGGAATCATGATAGCTTACCCGTCCCTCTGTTTTCTCTAAAACCGTTTCTGGCATAGTTACCTCCATATAAAATATTATTCAGTCAGTAGTATGCCAAATTTTAGAAATCCCTATTCCTTTTATTGCAATATCCGGCAATTCCTTACGGTTATGAAGAAATGACTTTCCACTGTTTTTTCCTATGTACATGCCTCATAGGCTTAAGCCCAAGTGCAGGATCCGGAACTTTCCGTTTCCTTCATAAACACAGCGGCCGTTATCATTACGATAACGGCCGCTGTCCTGGCCAAAGCTGCCTTTTCCCTGCAGATGGGGAGCATCTCCTGATTGAGCCTGCCCTCTCACCCTCCCAGGGTCACGTCCTGCCGGGAATACCAGTCAATGGCATCGTATACGTGCTGAGGGGTAAAATCAGGCCAGTAATCATCGATAACATACATATCCGAATAAACAGACTGTACCGGCAAAAAACCGGACAGCCTTCTGCGTCCTCCCCACCGGATCACCAGATCGATTCTGGATACATCGGCGGTTTTTAATGCAGGGCCTATGGCTCCGTCGTGAAGTCCCAGATCCCATTCCCAGCTATAATTCACCAGAAAATTGATTTTTATCCCGCCATTTCCAAACTGGTGCCTGTTGGTATAGGGCTTCAGTTCCTCCGGAAACATGGCAGACGTTGTTTTTCCCAAAACCAGCAGTTCCGCATCTTCCTTTGCCAATTCCTCCACTGCCTTTACACAGGCCTTTGAAAAAGCTTCTCTCTGGACTGTGGGGCGCTTTGTATTGTCTACTGTGAACCCATAAAAGGTCATTTCCTTTATTCCCAGCTTTCTGCAAAGATGATAAAGGACCATTCCAGGGGATATTCCATTGTCGTACCCGGCCTCTTTTCCCATTCCCTTATCAACGGCCCATCGGCGGTTTCCGTCTGGTATGATTCCGATGTGCTTTGGAATTCTCATACACCTTTCCTCCGTTTTTCCTGCTTATTTGAATCATATAGAAAGTATTGCCAATATTTCCCGTTCCATAATTCTTGCCCGGGGAAATATATTCGCAGAGAGTCTCCACCTTGCAATCACAAAAGAGTATCAATGGGAAATCAGAGAATGGGGGATTATGTTCCCCAAAATCTTTTGTGTTGTAAATATACAGCATCGTAGAATTTTTATCTGAGTATTACCATAACAAGTGTTGTTGTCTGCTTCATTTGCAAATAGCCAGAGAAACGATGACAGGGACAATTAGCTTAAGAAAGACCCCAGGACTTGTACTCCTGGGGTCTTCTCTTTGTCCATACATATAGAATTATTATCTTTTACCTTAGTGCATTATATCATATACACTCAAGAGATTTAACAATTATTTCTCGTTAAGAGCTGCCTGCGCTGCACGGGACCTTGATAGGTGTTTTTTCGCCATTTTCCATAATATACATAGACGGGTTGTTTTTTCGCCCTTCTACCATACACGATGTTCTTTGATTATACACATTTTCAAAGTTCAATGTCCAGTCAAATTGTTTGTTTCCATTCACTGGAGTGACTCTCTCAACAAATTTGTCTATTATTTCTTTTTGAACTTTGCCATCAGAAAAGTCAGAAAGTTCTTCTAGTGCAACTTTAATCTCTGCAAGCATATCATCTTTATTTATTTGAACTTCCTCTTTATTTTGTAATAACTCAATTTCTTCCTTTAGCTCTGAAATCTTACTTTCAATTTTTTCTTTTGTTTTAATAAACTCTTCCTTGCTTAACTCACCATCTGCCCTCATCTCTATATAGACCTCTTTTTTATTTACAAGGGACGTCATTTCTTTATTGATTTCTTCTATTGTTTTGGTGTTATCCTTCCTTTCCTCTTCATAGCAGTCTGCAATCATGTTGTAAGCGGTAATAACTGACTCTTTTTTATTTGTCCAGGTTTTATCAATTAGATATGAAGCCATGCAATCCAGTTTCCAATCCGCAACCATTGGTATATCACAATACCCCGCAACATCAAGCCCATTTTTTTCTCTAAAACCTTTACTACCATTATTAACCTGATTGTAGCATTGATAACCAAATACTTGTTCTCCTGAGTTTTTATTTGTTCTCCACTTGTTCTTTCTAAAGGTGGAACCACAAGAACACCTTAGTTTCTTTAACCATACATCAGAAGATTCTTTCTTACCAATTATCAAACTCTTTTGCTTATTAAAAGAACCTTTATCTTCAAGAACAATCCGTCTTGATAATCTTATTTCTTGTACTTTGTCATAATCCTCCTTGCTTATAATTGGTTCATAATTTGACTTCTTATATTCATAAGTGCTTTCATCATGATTATTAATCCGCTTTTGCTCTAAAAAATCGTTCACTTGACTTTTTTTATATCCTTGTATGCCTGTGTAGGTGCAATTACGTAATATTCTGTTGATTTTTGATGCCGACCATGCAACATTCCCAGATGTATCTTTCCGTTTATTTATCAGCAACTGGTTTATAATTCGTTTTGTCCCCAAACCTTCAAGGTACAACTTATAAATTATCTTAACAGTTTCTGCCTGTTCTTGATTTACTATGTAAGTGCCATCTTTTCTATCATAGCCTAAAATATTGCCATTACCATAGATAACACCTCTTTGCCTGCTGGTATACTGTCCAGCTCTGGTACGAATAGAGATTCTTCTACTTTCATCTTGTGCAAATGTTGCCATAAAGGATAATCTCATTTCTCCGTCACTATCCATAGTCCAAATATTATCTTGTACAAAATAAACTTCTACACCATTGGTACTCAGTTCACGAGTACAAACAAGAACATCTACTGTATTTCTAGCAAACCTGCATACTTCTCTAGTAACGATCAAGTCAAACTTTCCATATTTTGCATCCTCCATCATTTTTAAAAAAGCAGGTCTTTTTTTTGCCTGTGTTCCAGTTATTCCTTCATCAATATATTTATCTATAAGTGTCCAGTTATTATGATACTTCAATAAATCATCATACCATTCAATTTGATTTTGCAGTGCTGATATCTGTGCTTCATGTTCTGTACTTACCCTCGCATAAAATGCGACTCTTCTACTTCTCTCTCTTACTTGAATTGTTCTATCTTCCATATTTATAAATCCACCTTTCTAAAAACCATTTTTATAACAAACTTAATAGCAAGAACAATAAATTTCACTATAATTAGAAAAGAAGAGTTCCCATTTTGAGAACTCTCATCATACTTTTTCACTACATTTTTATAAGTTTGCTCATTAATTTTTCCTTGTTTATATAAGATTTTAATTAGCATTATCGCTGTTCTTGATGTGTCAATATTACTCATTTTATCGTTTATCTCCAAATTATTTATTTTGTAAAGTCAAATTTCAACTCTATAAATTTGTTATAATCTGAAAACTCAAAAAATGCCATAAAAAAATATAACTATTTTATTTTTGTTAAAAACTAATAAAGAAATAAATATTTTTCGTGAGATATGCCACTTGGAAATTTAATATTGTTCTGCTAGCATTTTGTGTCAAAGCTCTTCTAAATATCCAAACATTGTGAAGCTACCTCCCGAGTTGATTTTTTCATCTCTACCAAATTCTTCAAATTTTATGTATGGCTTAATAAAATCTGGTATTTCATAACTCTCTGTTTTTTCAATTAAATGATGTCCTAAATCTGCATCACTTTGGATATCCGTATGAAGAACAAAACAGTCCTTATGTTCCAACGCTTCTTCCAAATCATAAAAAAATTCGCCATCAATAATTGCATTAACTACATCTTGTTCGTGAATATTCAGTTTGTTGAAGACTCTTATTAAGCGATTCAGTCTGAATATATTTTCATATTCTGATGGCTCATATAACAAATCTGTCAAATCATAATCTGAAATAATAATATTATATTCTCCATCCTGACAATTCAATTTTTCCTTTAAAACTTTTGTTAAATTTTTATGATTATCACCAAGCTTTATCCATACCCCTACAACCATTCCTTCATTAAACGATTTTAAACTTTGAACAAATACCTTCATATTATTTTCTCCTTTGATATTTTTAATAAATGCCATATAGCACTTTTCTCTTTATCAATTTCCGCAAAAATGTAAAAGAGTTTTTTCATAATATATAATAAGCATTAAATGCTTTTTTATAACTAAATATTTGTGTTAGCACATTTTATCTTAATCGTTGATTACAACTCATCTATGAAATCAAAAAAACTAAAGGCTTGCAAAGCAATTCACTTTAGCCTTTAGTTTTTTTGAAAGAATAGATATGATAAATAACGATTACGATAAATTTTCCATCTGTTCCTTTATAAAATTATACACTTCATATCTTTCATAATTTATAGTTTTACAATCTTTAACAAAGATTACATCATAAAATAAAGAAGACAGTATTTTATACTCTGGAATTTGTTCAAATCGATTTTTCAAATTATCCATAATTTGAATTATATCTTGTTTTCTATTTTCTCCTTCCGTATATATTGTTATACGAAACTCATATGAATTTGTGTTGAATATATGCCACCATAAAATAAAGCAAGATTCAATTTTGGAAAATAGATTATCAAAAGTAAAACCTTGAGAACGGGTTTGAATAATTGCAAACTCAATAATATTTTTATGTTGTCCTTTCCCAATATGAGATATAAAAACACTTCTTTCACTTAAACTTGATAAAGTAATATTTTGTTCTTTAAATCTAACCAATCCATTCGCTTCAATTTTTTCATAAACAGGAAATTGAAAGTTTGTTCCAAGAATTTTAATTTTATCAGATTCAGATTTAATGTATTTTCTAAGTTCCTCAATATTGAAGTTGATTTCTTTTAATTCGTCAAAAGATTTATTCGTATCAGAATGTAAAAGTTTTTGATGATTTATTTTTAATATTTTTTGTTTTTCAAGAATCATATATAACAAATATTGATTTTTATACACTTCATTTTTATGCTCATGATAGAAAGAATATAGTAACTCTTTGTTTTCTCCTCTCATATAGTTGTTTGAAATAGATAATATAATATTTAGTATTTCTTGCAATACATCTTTCTTATTTTTTTCAGAAATAAAATCTTTTAAAAATGCAAAGGTCATTTTTTTACTTTTTGTTTCTTTTTTTAAGCAGTAGTGCAAAATACATGCTCTATATTTTCTGTATTCCATATCATTATCCAATTTTTCATATCCAAAGAAATTAATATTTTTTTCTGCAAATATCTGTGCTAATTCTTCGGAATATTTATTGACTGATAAAAATTTGCTGGTTTCTTCTTCTGTAATTTTTAATTCGTTTAAAATATCAATTCGTTCATTCTCTTTCTTTTCTAAATAGTCTTTATAAAGAAAATGTTTTAGAAATTGTAATCTACTATATTCTCTTCTTTCCTTTTTAGAAATGTTTTTAAATTCATCATATAGATAATTTGTCATAACCGAGAACACATAATTACTGGTAAGTTTAGATAATATTTTGTATTTTATTAAACTTTCACTTGGAAACTTATCATCATTTATTTGCACTTCTATAATATTTCCTTTCATGTAAATAGGATTATATTTAATATAGAATAAGCTGTTTTTAGTCAAACAAAAACACTTGCCAAACTCTCGGTCTATCTTACATGTAATATATTTCTTCTTTTCGAGTTTTATCATAATCTCTTCTATTTGCTGTTTGCCATAAGAAAAAGTAAATAATTCTACCATTTCTTCAAGAAAAAACACCTTGTGAAGATATATTATTTTTAAAATCATTTCCTCAATTAAATTAATATTTTTTGCAGGGTTATTCATATCTGGCATTATTCCAATGGTTCTTAATGTTTTTCTGATACGTTCATCAGTTTGTTTTTTATCATTTAAGACATTTTCAATGTATTGATTCATAAAAAATTCCTTTCATAATTTATACATATATTGTATGAGTTTGAGTGACCTGATCATATAGATAGTGGCGCTCTAAGTCCTCTTTTCCATAGGAATCAGTCACAATTTCTATCGTAAATCTGATTATGTTTGATTCTGATTGTTTAATAATTTCTTTCATACTGTTCATGTGGGTTTCCTCTTTTATATTGGTTTTATCAAAACACCGGAAACCCGCATGAATGCTAGCTTTTGACAAATTCTCAAGAAATTTGAAGCTTTCTTGCTTAGAACACAAGAAAGAAAAATCTGGAATGGAGTAGCGTTTTTCTTCTATAATAACGAGTGAGCGAGTTAAATTTTCCATTTTCTTAAGATATGTAATATTTTCCTGAAGTTTTTCTCTTAGTGATATCTCCGAAGAATTTTGCATTTGAAAATGCTGCTGATTCAGATTATTGATTTTTGATTCATACTCTTGCCTTTGTTTCTCTGTCCTCTGCTTAAATTCAGTACTTTTCTTATATTTCTGAAACTCCTTATCTATCTCAGTGCCTGTTTTAAACTGCCTATTCTGAATTATTTCTATCGGAATGCACTTAGCAACAGTTAATATCTTTTGACTATGTTGCAAGCTTGAGCCTTTCCCAAATTGGCTTCCTATCTGCTTTTCAATCTTGTTACGCAATAATTTTGTTCCCTGAAATACACCTTGACTTGTTTGCTTAATATAATTGCTGTTTTTTAACTGATAGAAGATATCTTTATTTCCAAGTTCATAAATGTTTTGTTTCGTTAATTTGTTTTCTGTTAATTGCAAAAAGTTTATCAATTGCTTTACTTTCGGATTTTGAAAATTAACTTTATTTCTATCTTTGTTTTTATTTTTTATATTTATCACCTCATTGTATATTGTAGATAATGAGGTGATAATTTATAAAAAAATGTGGTTGAACACCAACAAAGTAGAGAAAGCACTTCCACGCTAGCTAAAATTTCCAGTTTCTGTAAGGAAAATTTTTGTGAAATGAAATGAAACGAAAATAGGAAATCAAATTTATGTTCTATATAAATTTGCCCGTAGGGTTAAGCGTATTTTTCACAAAGTGAAAAACGTTTAAACCAGCTTTGTAAATATAAGTGAAACGTAATATTTACATTGCGTAGTTTATACGGCGTGGAGCAATAAAAAAGAATAGTATGACATTTTGGGGAAGGTAGTATTTGCCTATAATATAGCTGATTAGATATGTTTAGAAAAGTATAATTATATGTAGATTTTTAAACTATACTTTTTTGATTATGGAAACATAAATATTCAAATATAAAAAATTGAAACATTATATTATTAAATTAAATTAATATGGAAAAGCATTTTATTGAATTTTTTGATGATTAATGGTAAAATATGAGTGAAAAAAATATATAAATCACTTTTGAATAGGGAGGTATGTATGAAGAAGATAAATATTTTTATAACGTTTGCACTATCAGCCACATTTACTTTATCCACATTCATTATTGCTCATGCTGGAATATGGCATAAAGATAATAATGGTTGGAAATATCAGAATGAAAATAATCAAGATGTAACTGGTTGGATTTTAGACAACGAAAAGTATTATTACATAGGTGACGATGGATATATGTTGTCTGATACAATTAGTCCAGACGGTTATAAACTTTTAAGTGATGGAAGTTGGGACGGGGCTTTAATTACTGGTAATTGGGGAGTTAGCACTAGTGTTGTAGAAGAAATAAGAAAACAAGGAGATTCAATTGCTAATGAATTAAGAGCTTCTGGAAGACCAGTAGAAAATAGCGTTCTACATGTTTATGAAAATAAAGCTACTTTCGATATTGAAACTGGTGCTCCTAACATTGAATTAATTAAAAATGGTGGAGAATGTCAATTAAATATTTACGTAAGATTACAGTCTTATAATAAAAAAGGATTAAAAGAATTGTTAAAATTAACTGGTTCTAATTCCGACCAGTTGTATGAAGCTATTTTCCAGAGCTATGAAACATCGGGAAGCAAAATCAACTATGAAACATTTGAAATTATTGGTAATCATCAGGTTAAAGCAGTAAAAAATTCCAACTATATGACTTACATTATTAGATAGTCAGAAAGGAAAAATATGAAAAAGAATAAATGTTTATTTGCCTTACTTTTAACAACAGGGTTGGTTATTGCCACAACTATTATTTCCTATGCTGGAACATGGGAACAAGATACTAAAGGTTGGAAGTATATAAATGAAAATGGAAGCTACGCAACTGGTTGGATTATAGATAACGAAAAATATTATTATTTAGGAAACGATTATTATATGCTTGCCGACAAAGAAACTCCTGATGGATATTTTGTAGATAATAAGGGCGAATGGAAGAATGTAATAGGAGATTCTAATAAAGATTATAAATCTGGAAATTGGAATGTATCAAGTGAAACTGTTTCAGATATTACATTACAAGGTAAAAAACTTTTAGATGAAGCAAAAAGTGCTGGTATGTCAGTTGGTGACAGAACACAACTTATTTCAGTTTATACCAATCAAGCCATTTATGGGAATGATGGAATTATTTTAACTAAAACTTCTGATGGTTATACTGTTGATATTGGTGTACGTCTTACAAATTCTGTAAATCAAAAAGGTTTAAAGGAATTATTAAGATTAACAGGTAAAAATTATGAAGAATTATATAATGAACTATATAATTCATTTGAAGGTGATTCCAATATAAATCATAATGATTATGTTCAAGCTGGCAGCTATCAGATTAAGGCTATAAAAAATGGTAATAGCATTACTTATTTGATTAAATAAGCATCTAAAAGTCCAAGATTCGTACTTGGGCTTTTTTTTATTTTAATCAACCTTTCAAATACTTGTAATTTAAGAATAACTTTGTATAATATAGTGAAACTAAAAAACTATATTTGAAAGGAGCATTTATATCGAAGGAGTAAAAAGCAACAAATGGTTGCTAACAATTAATAATCCAGAAGAAAAAGGAATAAGCGATGACATCATTAAAACCATATTAGCCGACTTAAAATCTGTGACTTATTATTGTATGTCTCATGAGATTGGATTAAAAGAAAAAACATCTCATATACATATATTTATATACGCTAAAAGTACGATACGCTTTTCTACTGTTAAAAATAGATTTGAAATCGCCCACATTGATAAAGCAGAAGGAACTGTTAAACAAAACAGAGATTATGTTTTTAAGATCGGAAAATGGAAAGGTAATGAAAAAGAAGATACAAATTTAAAAGATACACACTTTGAATTTGGCATAATACCAGAAGAATCCCAAGGGAAAAGGAATGATTTAAAAGCTTTGTATCATCAAATAAAAGATGGAAAAAGCAATTATGAACTGTTGGAAATTAATTGTGATTACGCCAGTAAGCTTGATACCATCAACAAAATAAGACAAACCGTCCTTGAAGAAAAGTTTAAGAATACATTCCGACAATTAGAAGTAACATATATATATGGAAAAACTGGAGCAGGAAAAACAAGAAGTATTATGGAGCAATACGGTTATGAAAATGTATTTAGAGTTATAAACTATCAGCACCCCTTTGACAGTTATCAGCAACAGGATGTTATTATCTTTGAAGAATTCAGGTCTGACTTGAAAATTGGGAGTATGTTGACTCTGCTGGACGGGTACCCTCTTAATCTGCCTTGCCGATATGCAGATAAAGTTGCTTGTTATACTAAAATCTATATTATCAGCAATATATCTCTAAACGAGCAATACAAGAACATTCAAACCGAACAACCAGAGAGTTATAACGCTTTCATTAGACGAATTAATACAGTAAAAATTTATACTGACACAAATACCTGTAAGCAGTTCACTACGGAAGAATACTTTAATCCGACATCTATTGAAGATATTAAAGGCTTTGTCCATAATGATATACTTGACACAGAAGCACTTCCGTTTCCCATAGAAGAAGATATTGATAAACAGGACAACAATTAAACATTGAATATATATGACTGGATCAATGACGATCCAGTCTTTTTTCGCCATAGAAGTGGCGAGATGCCAAGGAAGTTATTTGATTAGAAACTCTGTATGTACAAGGCACTGGGAGTTTTGCCAAAAAAGTTAAAAAGATGGTCAAATATAGGCAGAGCCTTGTGTTGAGTATAAATGCCAAAGAAGTTGTCTAGGGTAATACTACGCCTAGACAACTTCTTTTAAAAGCCATTTATTATTTTATCTTACATACACGTTTACAAGAATATCATGCCATTGACTTCGTCTTAAATACTTTCCAGACTTTTCCCGAAATAGCCTTGCTTTTTCGTAGTCAATTAAGAGGTTAAACACAAAAATGCGTTCGCCTATCTTTGGTTCAACGCCGCCTGCGCTGCTGCCAGCTTTGCAATCGGCACACGGAATGGAGAACAGGACACATAATCCAGACCGATCTTATGGCAGAATTCTACGGAAGAAGGATCTCCGCCGTGCTCGCCGCAGATACCAACATGCATGTCCGGACGAATGCTCTTGCCTAACTTGATTGCTGTCTCCATAAGCTTGCCAACACCGATCTGATCCAGCTTTGCAAATGGGTCGCTCTCAAAGATCTTGGTGTCATAGTAAGCATTTAAGAACTTGCCTGCATCGTCACGGGAGAAGCCGTAGGTCATCTGAGTTAAGTCATTGGTACCAAAGCAGAAGAATTCCGCTTCTTTGGCAATCTCATCAGCGGTCAGGCATGCTCTTGGGATCTCGATCATGGTACCCACTTCATACTTTAAGCTGCTTCCTGCTGCTGCGATCTCTGCATCAGCAGTCTCAACAACGATCTTCTTAACAAACTTTAATTCCTTCTCATCGCAGATCAGCGGGATCATGATCTCCGGGCAAACGTTCCAGTCAGAATGTGCTTTCTGTACGTTGATGGCTGCGCGGATCACTGCCTTTGTCTGCATTCTTGCAATCTCAGGATAGGTAACTGTCAGACGGCATCCACGGTGTCCCATCATTGGGTTGAACTCGTGTAAAGAATCGATGATGCTCTTGATCTGAGCCACGGTCTTGCCCTGTGCGTCTGCCAGCTTCTTAATATCATCTTCCTCTGTTGGAACGAACTCATGAAGAGGCGGATCTAAGAAACGGATGGTAACAGGATTTCCTTCCAAAGCTTCGTAAAGTGCCTCAAAGTCGCCCTGCTGTACCGGAAGGATCTTTTCCAGTGCTGCTTCTCTCGCTTCAACGGTATCGGAGCAGATCATCTCACGGAATGCGTCGATTCTGTCTCCTTCAAAGAACATATGCTCGGTACGGCAAAGACCGATTCCCTCTGCGCCCAGTTCTCTTGCTTTCCTTGCATCAGCCGGTGTATCCGCATTGGTTCTTACTTTCAGCCTTCTGTATTTGTCTGCCCATGCCATGATTCTTCCAAACTCTCCGATAATGGAAGCATCTACGGTAGGGATAACGCCGTCATAAATCTTTCCTGTGGAACCATCAAGAGAAATCCAGTCTCCTTCATGGTATTCCTTGCCAGCCAGGGTGAATTTCTTGTTCGCTTCATCCATAACGATTTCGGAACAGCCGGATACACAGCATGTCCCCATACCGCGGGCAACAACGGCTGCATGAGAAGTCATACCACCGCGTACGGTTAAGATACCCTGAGCGGCTTTCATTCCTTCAATGTCTTCCGGAGAAGTCTCAAGACGAACCAGAACCACCTTCTCGCCTCTTTCATGCCATGCCTTTGCTTCGTCTGCTGTAAATACGGCCTTGCCGCATGCAGCTCCCGGAGATGCTGCCAGAGCCTTTCCAATTGGTTCTGTCCTCTTTAATGCTTCTGTATCAAACTGAGGATGGAGTAAGGTATCCAAGTTTCTGGGATCAATCATCTTAACTGCCTTTTCCTCTGAAATCATGCCTTCGTCAACCAAGTCACAAGCAATGGTTAAAGCAGCCTTAGCTGTTCTCTTGCCGTTACGGGTCTGAAGCATGTAAAGCTTTCTATCTTCAATGGTAAATTCCATATCCTGCATATCTCTGTAATGATCTTCCAGCTTGTCGCAGATTCCTATGAACTGCTCATAAGCTTCCGGCATAACTTCCTTTAACTGCTCGATCTTCTGAGGAGTACGGATACCGGCAACTACGTCCTCGCCCTGTGCGTTCATTAAGAACTCACCCATAAGGTGTCTTTCTCCGGTTGCTGGGTCACGGGTAAATGCAACGCCGGTACCAGAGGTCTCGCCCATGTTTCCGAAGGCCATCATCTGAACGTTAACGGCAGTACCCCAGGAGTATGGGATATCGTTGTCGCGGCGGTATACGTTTGCTCTTGGGTTGTTCCAGGAACGGAAAACAGCCTTGATAGCTTCCATGAGCTGTACCTTTGGATCTGCCGGGAATTCAACTCCGATCTTCTCCTTGTATTCAGCCCTGAACTGATGAGCAAGCTCTTTTAAATCCTCAGCCGTTAAATCTACGTCCTCTGTAATGCCCTTTTCTTCTTTCATCTTATCAATGAGCTCTTCAAAGAACTTCTTGCCAACCTCCATAACTACATCGGAGAACATCTGGATAAATCTGCGGTAGCAGTCATAGGCCCAACGCGGATTGCCGGATTTTGCAGCCAGAACTTCCACTACTTCTTCATTTAAACCAAGGTTTAAGATGGTGTCCATCATACCGGGCATGGATGCTCTTGCACCGGAACGAACAGAAACCAGAAGAGGATTTTCCTTATCACCAAATTTCTTTCCGGTGATCTCTTCCATCTTTGTGATGTGCTCCATGATCTGGTTCATGATCTCATCATTGATCTTTTCGCCATCCTCATAGTACTGAGTACAAGCCTCTGTTGTTATGGTAAATCCCTGGGGAACTGGAAGACCTAAATTTGTCATCTCTGCCAAATTGGCGCCTTTTCCTCCTAACAGGTTTTTCATGCTTGTATTACCTTCGGTAAACAAATAAACCCATTTTCTTGCCATAAGTATATTTCCTCCTCAAAATGTGTTGGTTGTTCGGCTCTTCTGCCGGTTCCTTTTGCGGAAAAGCCCTGCAGATATTATAGCATAATTCAAACGCTAGTAAAGGGGGTTTCTGTAATTATTGCCAAAAATTAGCTCTTTTTTCAATACAATTGTTCTGAAAGTGCTTCCATATTCTGTCTTTTTCTGATATGCGATTTTGATTCGTATATGCGAATATTATGTCAAAAAACTACTATCATTCCCCACTTTTATTAAGATAATTTCAGGAATTTTCAGGCAAGACAGACTTCTGTTTTTTCAGCAATATCAGGCCGGTTACAAGAGTCAAAAGCTCTGCTGCCGGCATGACGGCCCATATCCCGTTCACTCCCATTGCCATTGGAAGGAGGAATACAAGAACACTGCTTAAGATAAGCCCTCTCATCAGGCAGATGAACAAGGCATTGCCCGGCCTTAACACGGACTGGAACCAGGTGCTGAACAAAATATTGAATCCCATGGGAAGAAATGACAGGAAATAGATTCTGACAGCAGGGACCGACATGGCCAAAATCTCATCCGTGGGCTCCTCCCCCCACCCTAAACAGCATTCCGGTCCCAAAAAACAGGCTGTATAAAGGCAGGAGAAGGTTTAAGGCAGCAATGCCGATGGCGCCTACTCCACGACCGATCATCAGGGTATCAGCCAGTATATATATAGAAGTGACCAAAGTGGCACTGATGGAAGGCATCAGATACCTTAAGAACAATTTCTTCACCGGTTCTTCCAGCAGGTTTGATTTCTTCATATACATCCTCCTTTTTTTAAGTCTTTTACCAGTTTATCATTATTTTCTTAAATAACAAGTGAAACCAGGAAAGATATGCCTTGTAACCAAGCCTGGGAATATATTTCATAAAATACTTGGCTGTTTTTTGATTTTTTCTGTAAAATAACACCAAATGAGATTGTTTCTGGAACAAAAATGTGATACATTAATGGTATCTCTAAATTAATCAATAACAGGAGGAAAATCAAGATTATGAAAAAGAGAGCATTAGCATTAGTTATGGCAGCTATGATGGCTGCAACCTTAAGTGGATGCGGTTCTTCCAAACCAGACGGCGGCGCTACAACTGCCGCACCTGCGGAAACCACAACTGCTGCCGGAAAAACAGCAGAAACAACCGCTGCAGCCTCAGAAAAGTCCGAAAATGGATACGAGCTTGCATTGGTTACAGACTTAGGGACTATCGATGATAAGTCCTTTAACCAGGGTGCATGGGAAGGCATGAAAAAGTATGCGGAGGAAAACAAGCTTTCCTACAAGTACTACCAGCCCCAGGAAGGTACTACAGATTCCTATCTTGAGACCATCGGCCTTGCTATCGAAGGCGGCGCCAAGTTAGTTGTTTGCCCCGGATTTTTATTTGAAGAGCCTGTGTTCCTTGCCCAGGAGCAGTACAAGGACGTACATTTCATCCTTCTGGATGGCGAGCCTCACAATGCCGACTATTCAGAATTCAAAACAGAGGCTAATGTAATGCCTATCCTGTTCCAGGAAGATGAGCCTGGATTCTTAGCTGGCTATGCAGCAGTAAAAGACGGCTATACAAAGCTTGGTTTCTTAGGCGGTATGGCAGTTCCTGCTGTTATCCGTTACGGCTACGGCTTTGCTGAGGGCGCTGACTATGCAGCAAAGGAAATGGGAATCGATAGCGTGGAAATCATGTACAACTACACAGGCGCATTTGCTGCTACTCCGGAAGCACAGTCTATGGCAGCTTCCTGGTACCAGAACGGAACCGAAGTAATCTTCGGATGCGGCGGTGCCGTTGGTAACTCCGTAATGGCTGCGGCAGAAGAAAAGAGCACAAAGGTAATCGGCGTTGACGTTGACCAGAGCTACGAATCCAATACTGTCATCACCTCTGCCATGAAAGAGCTGTCTGTTTCCGTATACGACGGAGTAAAGGCATTCTATGACAATGCTTTCCCAGGCGGAAAAACCAGTATCTTCTCTGCTAAGAACGATGGTATCGGACTTCCTATGGAAACTTCCAAATTCACCAAGTTCACACAGGCCGATTATGACGCCATCTTTACTCAGTTAAAAGACGGTAAGATCGAACTGGTACAGCCTTCCCAGGATAACAACAATCCAACGGTTGACTTAAAGCTTGAAAAGACAAAAATTACCTTTGTAGAATAATCTGCAAAAGAATCGCCCTTGGGGCATACCTTTATGCCCGTTAAAACCGGGTGTACTCTGCCCAGAAAGCGTGGGCAATAAAGAGGAACGCCCTTCGGGCATACCTTTGTGCCCAGAAAGCGTGGGCAATAAAGAGGAAAGGAGATGCCGTTTGACTCACCAGTCAGAACAGATCTGGTCTCTTACGGCATCTCTTTTTTATTTTCTAAAAAGCAGAAACATACCAAGGCATATTTTATTAACCAGGTCCCATAGACAGGTACCGAATTAAGGGGGATTTTATGGATTACATTATTGAGATGCTTCACATCACAAAAGAATTTCCTGGTATCATCGCCAATGATGACATCACTCTTCAATTAAAGAAAGGTGAAATACACGCCCTGCTTGGTGAAAACGGTGCGGGAAAATCCACGCTTATGAGTGTCTTATTCGGCCTGTACCAGCCGGAAAAAGGCGTCATCAGGGTAAGGGGTAAGGATGAAAAGATCACCGGTCCTCTGGATGCCAATACTTTGGGGATTGGCATGGTTCACCAGCATTTTAAGCTGGTAGAGAATTTTACCGTGCTCCAGAATATTGTTCTGGGCATTGAAACCACGAAACGCGGGTTCTTAAAAATGGATGATGCCCGAAAAAAAGTAATGGATTTAAGCGAGAAATACAAATTATTCGTGGATCCGGATGCAGTCATATCGGATATTACCGTAGGAATGCAGCAAAGGGTCGAAATATTAAAAATGCTTTATCGTGACAACGAGATCATGATTTTTGACGAACCCACTGCGGTTCTTACTCCTCAGGAAATTGATGAACTGATGCAGATCATGAAAGACCTGGTAAAGGAAGGAAAGTCCATCCTGTTCATCACCCACAAGCTTAATGAAATCAAGGCGGTTGCGGACCGCTGTTCTGTCCTGCGCCGCGGTAAATATATTGGAACGGTAGATGTAGCAGATACAACGCCTGAAGAAATGTCGGAGATGATGGTTGGCCGCAAGGTGAACTTAACCGTTGACAAAAGTCCTTCCAAGCCCGGAGACATTGTGCTGGAAGTAAAGGACCTTTCTGTTGAGGCGAAAAGGGAAGGCCAGACAAAGAAACTGGTGCATGATGTTTCCTTAAAGGTAAGAAGAGGTGAAATCGTCTGTATCGCCGGCATTGACGGCAACGGCCAGACAGAGCTTATTCATGCCATTACCGGTATCTCTGACATGAGCACCGGAACTGTCACCATCAACGGGGAAGACATGACGAAAAAAAGCATCCGCTACAAAAACACCCATGGATTGTCCCATATACCGGAAGACCGGCACAAACACGGCCTTGTTCTGGATTATAACCTGGCCTATAACCTGGTCCTTCAGCAGTATTTTGAAAAGGATTTCCAAAGCGGTACGTTCTTAAAAAATGACAAGATTTATGAATATGCGGATAAACTGGTCCAGGATTACGATATAAGAAGCAGCGAAGGCCCCTTTACCACCACCCGAAGCATGTCCGGCGGCAATCAGCAAAAGGCCATCGTAGCACGGGAGATCTCAAAAACTCCCGATATCCTTCTGGCGGTTCAGCCCACCAGAGGCTTAGACGTGGGTGCCATTGAATACATCCACAAACAGCTTGTAAAGCAAAGAGATGCGGGAGCGGCTATCCTCCTGGTATCTCTGGAATTAGATGAAGTCATGAATTTAAGCGACCGGATTCTGGTCATATTTGAAGGCGGAATCGTAGCCGACTTAGATCCCAAGAACGTCACGGTTCAGGAACTGGGTCTTTATATGGCAGGCGCAAAGAAGGAAGGTGGCAAATCATGAAACCAAAACAGATAAAGGACCATACAGGCATTCTCTCTTCTGTCTTTGCCATTGTGCTTGGATTAATCGTAGGCCTGATCATTCTGTTCCTCTGCAATCCGAAGCAGGCGCTTCCCGGATTTGCAACAATTTTAACAGGCGCATTTACCCATGGGGCCAAGGGAGTTGGACAGGTATTTTATTATGCCACCCCCATCATCCTGACCGGTCTTTCCGTAGGATTTGCTTTTAAAACAGGGCTTTTCAACATCGGAACTCCCGGCCAGTTCATTATGGGCGGATTTGGTGCCGTCTATGTAGGAATCCTCTGGACTTCCTTAGGACCGGCCCACTGGATGGCGGCCCTTCTTGCAAGCGTTATCATGGGTGCGATATGGGGTCTTGTTCCGGGACTTTTAAAGGCTTATTTTAACGTCAATGAAGTAATCGCCTCCATTATGATGAACTACATCGGCATGTATCTGGTAAACTGGATCGTAAAAAGCTATAAACCCTTATTCAATAACCTGCGCAATGAATCCCGGAATGTGGCCGCAACTGCCAATATTCCAAAAATGGGCCTTGATAAGATATTCCCAGGTTCCAGCGTAAACGGCGGAATCCTCATTGCCATCATTACGGTGATCCTGATCTGGGTCCTCTTAAACAAGACCACCTTTGGCTATGAATTAAAAGCTGTTGGCTTTAACCGGGATGCCAGCAAATATGCCGGTATCAATGAAAAAAAGAGCATCATCCTGTCCATGATGATCGCAGGAGCCATTGCCGGACTTGCAGGTGGACTTTTGTACCTGGCAGGCACCGGAAAGCACATTGAGATCAAGGATGTTCTGGCATCGGAAGGCTTTACCGGAATTTCCGTTGCTTTGCTGGGCTTAAGCAACCCCATCGGAGTTCTCTTCTCCGGCATCTTTATCGCATACTTAACAGCCGGGGGATTTTACTTACAGTTGCTGGAATTTTCAACGGAAATCATCGATATCATCGTTGCAGTTATCATCTATTTCAGCGCCTTTGCCCTTATGGTAAAGATCATTCTTTCTAAAATAAATAAGCAGAAAGAAGCAAAAACAGACGCAGCGAAGGAAGGAGGAATGAAATCATGAACGTAATTTATTTCATTTTCCAGCAGACCATGTATTTCATGATTCCTCTCATGATCGTAGCCTTGGGAGCCATGTTCTCCGAGCGAAGCGGCATCATCAACATCGCATTGGAAGGAATCATGACCATGGGAGCCTTTACCGGGATCCTGTTCATTCATGTTACAGGCAGCTCCATGAGCGGACAACTCCAGCTCATCATTGCAGTGCTGATCTCCATGGCCACTGGCATGGTGTTTTCCTTGTTCCACGCCTACGCTTCCATTAATATGAAGTCCAATCAGGTAATCAGCGGTACTGCATTAAATATGTTTGCCCCCGCCTTTGCTATTTTTGTGGCCCGTGTTATCCAGAACGTACAGCAGGTGCAGTTTAACAACACCTTCCGCATTATATCTGTTCCGGTATTGGGAAAGGTTCCGTTCTTCGGCCCTCTCCTGTTCCAGAACGCTTATATCACCACTTACATCGGCATCGGGATCTTTGTACTCTCAGCCGTTGTCCTTTATAGAACCCGGTTTGGCTTAAGGCTCCAGGCCTGCGGCGAGCATCCTCAGGCAGCCGATTCCGCCGGTATTAACGTATACCACATGCAGTATGCAGGCGTTCTGATTTCCGGCGCTCTTGGCGGGCTTGGGGGACTGGTCTTTGTGGTTCCCACCTCCACCAACTTTAACGCAGACGTAGCCGGGTACGGATTCCTGGCTCTGGCCGTTTTGATCTTCGGCCAGTGGAAGCCGGTAAACATCATGCTTGCCTCTCTGTTTTTCGGACTTATGAAGGCTATTGCATCCGCTTATTCCGGAATCCCGTTCTTAAACTCAATAGGCATTCCAAGCTATTTCTATAAGATGGTGCCTTATATCATCACATTGGTTGTGCTGATCTTCACCTCCAGAAACTCTCAGGCCCCTAAGGCAGAGGGTATTCCTTACGATAAGGGACAGAGGTAAAAGAGAAAAAGGCAGCCGCAAAAAGAGAATCCACTTCGGATCTTCCTTTTGCGGCTGCCTCTTTTTTATTCTGCCGCCTCTATCTTCTTTCCTTATGGACGGTTCCCCGCCCCCTAATCAGAATCTGCGGCCGCCCTTAATAATTCCTCTCATATCTGAGGATTTTATCCCCAATACCAGTCACCTGGAAAAGGCAATGCCATATAATACATTACAATGCACGAAAAGAGTGAGCCTATGATACCCTATAACTGCTTTACCTGCCAGTCTAACTGCATATCGGACAATTCTTATCTTACCTGGGATGCGAATGACTACGGGCCGGCGCCGCTTGTGCTGAACATCGTCCATGATACCCTTCGGAACCCTTCCTTCCGCACCACCCGATGGACCGGAAACCACATGCAGCTTACTCTCATGAGCATCCCAGTGGATGGGGATATCGGTCTGGAAAATCATTCGGAGGTGGATCAGTTCATCCGGGTGGAACGAGGAGAAGGGCTGCTGCTCATGGGGGACAGTCCCTATAATCTTTCTATTCAGCAGTCTGTCAATAGTAACTGCGCCGTTCTCATCCCTGCAAATACCTGGCATAATATTATAAATACCGGTCAAGAGCCATTAAAGCTTTATTCCATCTATGCTCCCATACAGCATTCTCATGGAACGGTCCATTGGAAAAAAGCGGATTCAGAAGCAGAGGAATAGCCGTAAAAAACAAAGAATCCGGCAAGAAGGCTCTTGTGTCGGAAGACGGCTGTTTTATAATTAAAAAAGTGCAGGAATGAGACAATCAGCCTCAGCCTGCACTTTTTTCATGAAATTGCTGCTGCCCGTCAGAAGGAAGCAGTATGTCTAGAAACGGAACTTATCTTCAAAATAGCTTTTCAGCTCTGCAATGGGAACTCTTACCTGATCCATGGTGTCACGGTCACGGACGGTTACCGCAAAGTCCTCTTCTGAATCAAAATCATAGGTAACACAGAACGGAGTACCGATCTCATCCTGTCTTCTATAACGCTTTCCGATGTTGCCTCTGTCATCGAATTCACAGTTATAATATTTGCGAAGCTCTTCATATACCTTTTCTGCGCCATCGTTCAGCTTCTTAGAAAGAGGCAGCACGCCGATTTTTACAGGAGCAATGGCTGGATGGAAATGAAGCACTGTACGCACATCTCCTTCTGCAATCTCCTCCTCGTCGTATGCGGCGCAAAGGAATGCAAGGGTTACGCGGTCAGCTCCAAGAGACGGCTCCACAACATAAGGAATGTACCGCTCCTTTTTCTCGTCGTCAAAATATGTCAGATCCTGTCCGGAAGTGCTCTGGTGCTGGTTCAGGTCGTAATCTGTTCTGTCTGCAATTCCCCATAACTCGCCCCAGCCGAATGGGAACAGGAATTCAATGTCAGAGGTTGCCTTGCTGTAAAAGGAAAGTTCTTCCTTCTCATGGTCCCTGACACGCATCTCATCGTCCTTGATCCCAAGGGTCTGCAGCCAGTTGATGCAGAATTCTTTCCAGTATGCAAACCATTCCAGATCTGTATCCGGCTCACAGAAAAATTCCAGCTCCATCTGCTCAAATTCCCTGGTGCGGAAGGTGAAGTTTCCCGGTGTGATCTCGTTGCGGAAGGATTTACCGACCTGTGCGATTCCAAAAGGAATTTTCTTGCGGGAGGTTCTCTGGACGTTCTTGAAGTTTACGAAAATACCCTGGGCTGTCTCAGGCCTTAAGTACACGGTGTTCTTTGCATCCTCCGTAACTCCCTGGAAGGTTTTGAACATTAAGTTAAACTGGCGGATATCTGTAAAATCATGCTTTCCACAGCTTGGGCAGCAGATGTTCTTCTCATCGATGTAGCTCTTCATCTCTTCCTGGGACCAGGCATCCACAGAACCTTCGATGGTGATGCTGTTCTCAGCCATATAATCTTCAATCAGTTTATCTGCACGGAAACGCTCTTTACATGCCTTGCAGTCCATCAAAGGGTCGGAAAAGCCGCCTAAATGTCCGGAGGCGATCCAGGTCTGGGAATTCATCAATATGGCGCAGTCAACGCCCACATTGTAGGGACTCTCCTGAACAAATTTCTGCCACCATGCTTTTTTCACATTGTTCTTCAGTTCTACGCCTAAGTTGCCGTAATCCCAGGTATTGGCAAGTCCGCCGTAAATCTCGGAGCCAGGATATACAAATCCTCTTGATTTTGCAAGTCCCACAATCTTTTCCATTGTCTTTTCCATGATCTTAACCTCTCTTATTTAAATATGATGTAATTTTTCCCTTGCGCTGTCTGAACGGTATAGTGATCCTTTATAACTACATTATCGGAAACAAATAAAAGCTTTCCCTGGGTTTGTACCGTCACCGGCTGTTTTGTCTCCAAAACGATTGCAAAGCATTCCCCTCTGCTGGACAATGCCTTTTTTTCTGCCGGTTTCCCATCAGAGGCCTTTACAAAAGCCACTCCTTCCGTCTCACTCTGCCCCAATACATCAGACAAAGGGGTCACGGCAATGGAATCTACCTGATTTTCCTTATCCTCATACTCAGAAGCAAAACCTACAAGATCGTTTCCTGACCCATAACGAAAGATCATGGTGGCGTTCCCTTTTTCCAGAGTACAGGAATCCAGGATTACGGCTCCCTGTCCATGAGCTTCGTTATATTGGGAAACGGCTTCTTCCAGATAAGCCTTTAATTCATCCGCACGATAATAATCCTGTTCCGCATAGGCTTCCACCGTGGAAGTCTGAAGGGTTCCTTCTTCCGTTACATAGATTCTGCTGCTCTCTCCGTTTAAGGTGGCGCCGCCGCTCTTGCCTATGCAGCCTGTCAGCATTATGGCTGCCAGGAAAGTTGACAGAATCGCTTTCTTTTTTTTCATTCTTTTCCCTCCTGCATTGAATCTGCAGTGCAGCAGATTCACACTGCTATCATGCATCCGTAGGACTCACACTGTTACCATGCATCCGCAGTGCAGCCAGTGAATCCGCAGGATTCACTGGCTCACGGGCATTCGCCCTATGAATCAGGACACGGAAAAATTTTCTTATGTGCAAGCACAACGAAAATTTTTCCGTGTCCTGATTCGCACTGCTCATAGCTTTCTTGAACATTATACCAAATCCCACTGTTCATTTCAATACTTTCACTCCTGTCATGGTCTGTAAAATCTCAAGGGAGTGAAATTCCCGGTCTACATAGCGTTTCTTATTGATTTCTACGCAGCGGCTGAATTCCTCTAAAACCGGTTCCGTCAGGGTGAAGGTGTAAAGATGCTCTGCTGGGGAGGCGATTACATATTCCCATGTATAGCCTGCGGAATCACTGACAGGGCAAGGGGGTTTTTCTGTATATTCTCCGTTTAGCACCATGGCTTTCAGTTCAAAGACCCTCTGGACCAGCTCATTTTTCAGGGCCGGTTTTAAAAGGGCCCGTATGGATTGGTAAAGAAGCTTCAAAAGCCCTGTTCCATCCATGTTCTCCCGGGCATAATAATCGGCCAGCTCCAGAAAATAAGAACCATAGCAGGCCCCTTCCATATCCAGGGACAGCCCTTCAAAATAATTGGTGATCTCCGTGGATCGAAGGGTATAGGAATCTCTGCCCTCATACAGGGAAAACTGCCCGAAGGCAAAGGGGCGGCTTACCGCCATAAAAAGACTTCCCGGTCTTCTGGCCCCTCTGGCAAATACGGTGATCTTTCCTCTTTCCCTGGTAAGTATCACAAGGCGCTTATCCATTTCTCCAACCGGGGCCACCCTGATCACCATCCCCGTCATGGTTTCAACTTCTCTCAATTCCTACCACCACTTTTAAATGTCTTTTTCATTGTATCCATAATTTTTCATATACAGCTCGCTGTCACGCCATTCCTTCCGCACCTTTACCCAAAGCTGTAAATTTACCTTTGTATCCATCAGGCCTTCTATTTCCCTGCGGGCACCGCTTCCGATTTTCTTAAGCATGGAACCGCCTTTTCCAATGATGATCCCTTTGTGGGAATCACGCTCGCAGACAATTTCAGCTTCAATATCCATAATGCCGTTATCCCGCTCCTTCATCTTCTCTATGGTCACTGCGATCCCGTGAGGAATCTCGTCGTTTAAAAGACGAAGGGCCTTTTCCCTGATAAGCTCCGCTGAAATCTGGCGCATAGGCTGGTCTGTCACCGTATCTTCATCGTAATACTGAGGACCCGCCGGAAGATATTTATAAATAAGCTCCAGCATGAGATCCGTATTCTTATCCTTTAAAGCGGAAACCGGCACGATTTCAGCAAACTGGCAAACATCCTTATACGTGCTTATAAAGGTCAGGATATCCTCCTGATTTTTCACCGTATCAATCTTGTTGATAACCAGGATCACAGGAGTTTTTACCTGGTTTAGCTGCTCTGCAATATGCCTCTCTCCTGCACCGATGTAGGTGGTTGGCTCCACCAGCCAGAGCACTACATCTACTTCCTTTAAGGTGCGCTCTGCAACGCTTACCATATATTCTCCAAGCTTGTTCTTTGCCTTATGGATCCCGGGAGTATCAAGGAAAATGATCTGCCCTCTTTCATCCGTATACACGGTCTGGATCCGGTTTCTGGTGGTCTGGGGCTTATCGGAAGTTATTGCGATCTTCTGACCGATGAGATGATTCATTAGTGTGGACTTTCCAACGTTGGGACGCCCGATCAGGGTAACGAAACCTGATTTAAAATTGTTTTCCATATAGGTTCTCCTTTCCTCTTTCATGTCCATGTTTTTTGGACATAGAGGTATGCCTGTAAGGCATTTCCTCTTTTTCATCCATGATTTTCGGACATAGAGGTATGCCTGCAAGGCGTTTCCTCTTTTTCGTCCATGATTTTCGGACATAGAGGTATGCCTGCAAGGCGTTTTATCATGAGTGGAACAGGTTCCTGGTCTCCCCGAACAGCTCCTTATCCGCGGCCATTCTGTCTTCATTTCCAATGACGCAGAGGCTTCCCGTATTCAGAACGGTTTTTACAAGAGGAGCCAAACTGCGGATGTCTTCCTGAGTGGCGTTTAATACCTCTTCCCGCTCTTTTTCCATCATCTCCCCGTCCACGCCGGATAAATAGGCGGAAAGACCGCGGTTTCCTCTGGTAGACGGAGGGTATGGCACATCCATATCGCTGATGGTACCGATAACATACTTTGTCATATCCCGGTCTGATGCCTGGAAGTTCTTTAAATACTCCACGATTCCGTCATAGATCCGGTTTGTTTCTCCTACATTGGGATCACGGTAGGAGGTGAAATATCCTTCTCCTGAACGTCCAAATCCGCTCATACAGCCATAGGCCCCGCCCTTTACCCTTAAATTGAGCCACAGGTAATCATAGCTTAAAATGACCTTTAATATTTTAAGCGCTCCGGTATACTCCTGGCCGCTGCCTGCAAAGGTTCCGCATCTGGCCACATAATTGACCTGGGAAGCCGTGTAGAAGCCTTCGTTTCTGTTTCCTGCCCTATAAGCAAAGGGATAATGTTTTTCCTCTCCTTCAGGCAGCACGTCAATAAGCTTCTTTAACGCCTCAGGAAGCAGCTTATAGCCTTCCTCATCTGCCGTATAGCTGACCAGCATGTTTTTGTCGGTAAAAAGCTTTTTCATGACCGCTTTCAGCCGTTCAATGATCTTCTTTTTATTGGAAGAATATTCTTTTTCCAGATTTTCTAAAAATTCATAGTATCCGATCCCGCCGGTCAAATCGTTAAAGCAGGAGGTAGCGGAAAAATAGGAAGTGGCTCTGGCGACCGCTGCCGAATGGCAGGAGCCTTCCAGCTTCATTCTGGCCCTTGACCTGGTTTCACTGATGATTTCTCCTACCCGCTTTTCATCATCTAAAATAGAGCGGGTCAGGATCTCACTCAGAATAGAGAAGCCAAAATCCAGCTTCTCATAAAGCACTCTGGCGCTTGCCACGAAAAACCCTTTAAACTCTCCCTTGTTCTTCAAGTCAGGATAAGAGGTCACACTGAAGCTGACGCCGCCGCTGTTTAAATGGATCTCACTGGTCAGATCCCCATAGGTAAAGTTTTCCGTATTCACATACCCTAAAAGGGATTTTAAAAATCCCACATAAGGCAGATCCTCGGCAGGAACTGCGGAGGTATCAAACAGCACCTTTAAGTACCCGATTCCAGAGGTAAACATCTCATGATGGATCACCTTGACGCCATGGGCAGATTTTTCCTTCCATATGATCTCCTCCGGCTCTCTGGTGATGTCTTCTCTCCGAAGCATAGGAATCTTTTCCAAAGCCTCCTGGGGAGAGGGAGTTTCCTGGTATTCCCTTAAGGCCTTGGTCTCTTCCATCAGCCGGAGAAGCTCCTCCTGGGAAAGAGAGGCCTTATAAGCGGCCAGTTTTTTTGCCACCTTCTCCTCTTCCGTTGCCGTTAAATTCTTTTTGGGGCTTACGGTTAAGAAAGCTTCAAAAGGATTATCCAGAAGATATTCCCTGATGAGCTGTTCAAAATATCCGTCATCAACCACTTTTTTCAGATAATTAAAAATTTCCTGATATTCCAGGTGCATGATGGGATCTCCGTCATAGAGCCAGCTATCCATGCATTGAAGCCCATACATCAGACCCTTTGGCGCTGAACCGTAATCTGCTTCCCGGTAGCGGAATTCATAATAGTTCATTCCGGCTTTCAGGCTCCTCTTGTTAATGCCTTCATCCGCAAGCTTTCTCAAGGTCCCTTTTACAACGGCGAGGAATTCCCCTCTCTGCTCCTTGTTGGCATTTTTGGCAATGACGGAGAAATAAGGCTGAAGAATGCCGTTGTCATATCCACCTAAAATGTCCTGGCCGATCCCGGCGTCAATGAGCGCCTGCTTTAAGGGTGCGCCCGGAGCATCCAAAAGGGTGTATTCCAGGATCTGAAAAGCGATATAAAGCTTAGGATCCAGGCCAGTCCCCACTGCCGTGCTGATGGAAAGATAGGTGGCATTTTCTTCGGATTGCCCTTCGGTGATGGAATAGAAGGTCTCTGCCTCCACCGGCTGTAAAAAGGGCTTCTGCCTTGGAATTCTGGAATCAATGGCTATTTCATCGTATTGGCTTAGATATCTTTCATCCAGCCATGCCAGTTTTTCTGCCATATCCATATCCCCATAGAGGTAAATATAGCTGTTGGATGGATGATAATATCTCTTATGAAAAGCCAGAAAATTCTCATAGGTCAGGTCCGGAATAAAGGCAGGATCACCCCCTGATTCCTGGCCGTAGCAGTTATCCGGGAAAAGGGTTTTCCTGGTGTAACGGTCCAGCACTTCTTCCGGGGAAGAAAATGCGCCCTTCATCTCATTATATACCACTCCATTGTAAATCAAGTCAGATGACTGGCTTTCCAACTCATAATGCCAGCCCTCCTGCTTAAAAATCTTCGGTTCATTATAAATATTGGGATGAAACACTGCATCCAGGTACACGTTCATTAAATTCTGAAAATCCTTGTCATTGCAGCTTGCTACCGGGTATACGGTTTTATCAGGATAGGTCATGGCATTGAGGAAGGTGTTAAGGGAACCCTTCACCAGTTCCACAAACGGATCTTTCACCGGAAACTGATCCGACCCGCAGAGCACGCTGTGCTCCAGAATATGGGCAACTCCTGTGCTGTCTGACGGCGGAGTACGGAATCCAATGGAAAATACCTTGTTTTCATCCTCGCAGGATATGCAAAAAATCCTGGCCCCGCTTTTTTTATGGCGGAGTACACATCCGGATGCTTTGATCTCTTTAATTACTTTTTCTTCCACAACCTCATAGGCTGCAAGATTTTTAAATTGATTCATTCTGTGTTTTTTCCTCCTGCATGTTCATATTATACGTAAGTCCGTAGTGCAGCAAGGGAATCTGTAAGATTCCCTTGGCCACGGGCATTCGGCCCTATGAAACAGGCCATGAGAAGAGTTACTTATGTGCGGGCACAACGTAACTCTTCTCCTGTCCTGTTTCGCACCGCTCATTGCATTCGTGTAATTACATGTTACCCACTAATTTGTCTTTTAATATAGCCACGCACTCTCTAACGCAAAAGTGTACGAAAAGAATGGGGTCCGAACCGCAGGATATGCCGTAGATATCCGGTATTCCCCATTTTTTTCCAATCTGCTGTGCCCGAAACACATGAAAATCACTGGTAAGAACGCCGATCTTAATAGGTTTATCCGGCACCTCCTCAAAGGTTCCGGGTTCCATGAAAATCGGATTGTTTTGCCTGTGGGCTTTCCTCTCCGCCTGATCATCTTCTATGGCTACGCGGCTGTAAGCAATATTCTCAACCGTACTGGTAGACCGGGTCTCTAAAATCAGTTGTTCCTCTTTTACCCCGTTAAAAACCAGGTAATCCCTCATGGCTGCGGCTTCGCTGACAGGCTCATCTTCTCCCTGACCGCCGGAAAGCACCAAAATCGTGGACGGATTGTTATCCACGTACTCAATGGCCTTATCCAGCCGCTTTTTTAAAGACTTGCTGACTCCAGTTTCCTTTACCCTGGCGCCTAACACAATGACATAATCCAGGTTTGAAGTATCCCGGACGGCAACTCCCGTAAATACCAGGACCTCCACCACCATAAATACCAGAATTCCGGTACAGCACATGGTAATCACCGACACCGGAATCCACAGGGGAACCTTTTCCTTATGCTTCCCATAGGCTTCCCATCCCAACGGCAGCAATATGCATATGCCGGCAAACAAAAGCCATATTAAGGAAAAGGACGTGGTCAGGCCTGAATAAAAAATGATCACAACATAATAAATAATGCAGAAAACGGCTATCAGCCAAAGAATTAACGCCATATGCCAGCCTCCATTCTACACGTTTTAAAACCAGGTAAATTCTGGGCATAATTCCTTTATAGCATACCACAATATAGGAATTTCTACAACTGTCACTGAAATTATAGCGAAATCAGGTATGGAGGCACACGATATTCTAATGATGAAACAGTAAAAGGCGGCCGGCAAAAGAAAACAAGTACCTGTCTTCTTTTGCCAACCGCCCTTATTCTTTATAATAGGTGCTTTTATTCCATATTACCCGGGAATCTTGGAATTCCGTCAAATCCAACCTTCAGATCATCATCGGTGGGGATATAGTCTGTCATCACTCCGTCATGGAATTTTTCATATGCCAGCATATCAAAATATCCTGTGCCTGTAAGGCCAAAGAGGATCGTCTTCTCCTCTCCTGTCTCTTTGCATTTTAAAGCCTCGTCAATCGCCGCTTTAATCGCATGACTGCTTTCCGGCGCCGGAAGTATTCCTTCTACTCTCGCAAACTGTTCCGCTGCCTCAAATACAGCGGTCTGTTCTACAGAACGCGCTTCCATGTATCCGTCATGATAAAGCTGTGACAATGTGGAACTCATCCCATGATACCGCAGGCCTCCCGCATGGTTTGCTGATGGAATAAATCCACTTCCAAGAGTATACATCTTAGCCAGCGGACATACCATTCCGGTATCACAAAAATCGTAAGCAAAAACGCCTCGTGTCAGGCTTGGGCAGGATGCAGGTTCTACTGCAATAAACCGGTAATCTGCTTCGCCCCTGAGTTTTTCACCCATAAACGGAGATATCAATCCCCCCAGATTGGAGCCGCCGCCTGCACATCCGATAATAATATCAGGCTTGATTCCGTATTGATCCATTGCAATCTTGGCTTCCATTCCAATCACCGACTGATGGAGCAGCACCTGATTCAAAACGCTTCCCAGCACATACCGATACCCCTCTGTATGTGTTGCCACTTCCACCGCCTCAGATATGGCGCATCCCAGACTTCCTGTAGTTCCGGGATGATCAGCCAGGATTTTCTTTCCTATCTCTGTTGTCTCAGACGGGGATGGGGTCACGCTTGCTCCATAGGTGCGCATTACTTCTCTGCGGAAGGGTTTTTGTTCGTAAGAACACTTCACCATATACACCTTGCAATCCAGTTCCAGATAAGAGCATGCCATGGAAAGAGCCGTTCCCCACTGTCCTGCCCCTGTCTCAGTAGTCACTCCCTTTAACCCCTGTTCCTTTGCGTAATAAGCCTGTGCAATAGCGGAATTCAGCTTATGGCTTCCGCTTGTATTATTGCCTTCAAATTTGTAATAAATTTTAGCCGGAGTCTTAAGCTTCTCCTCCAGGCAATATGCTCTTACTAACGGTGCCGGACGGTACATTTTATAAAAGTCACGGATTTTTTCCGGAATTTCTATAAAACGATTATCATTATCCAGCTCCTGCTTTACCAGTTCCTTACAAAATACAGTTCCAAGTTCTTCCTCTGACATCGGTTGTAAGGTTCCTGGATTTAATAGAGGGGCCGGTTTATTCTTCATATCAGCACGAACATTGTACCACTCTTTTGGCATCTCGCTCTCTTCCAGATAAATTTTGTATGGAATCTTGTTTTCACTCATGCAAAAATCTCCTTTCCTCTTTCTTGCCCATGGTTTTTGGGCATAAAGGTATACCCGTAGGGTGTTTCCTCTTTCCTGCCCATGGTTTTTGGGCATAAAGGTATACCCGTAGGGTGTTTCCTCTTTCCCGCCCATGGTTTTTGGGCATAAAGGTATACCCGTAGGGTGTTTCTTTTTTCCGGGATAAGTAGATTTTTACAATAAAAATACTCTTATCCCTCACAATAAATTATTGCAGGGACAAGAGTATGAATCGTCATAACTCCTGCGGTGCCACCCGGCTTGATGCATCTGGCGCATCCTCTCACGCATACTGACATATGCTGACTTTTATAACGGAGTTTACTCTCCGGCTTACCTACTTACCATTCAGCTCGCCCTCAGAAGCCCATTCCCAATTGCTTTTCCCTGCCGCAATCCCACCGCCTGCGGCTCTCTGTGTGGTAAGTACAACGGTACTTGCTCTTCCTCATAGGTTTAAAAAAACTCTACCACGGGAAGTGTTATTTGTCAATCATTTATACTTGAGTTTTTCCCGGATTCATCCACTTCATTGATTTCGTCTGGCTTCCTGTTCATAATGCCGGTTTCCCATTTTTCACCTACATAAAGGACTGAAATGTTTCAAAGAAATCATCGGTCCATGGAATATTCACGTAATCTTCATTGATATTGCGCTTAAACAAACTGGGGTACTTTTTAATTAAGTCTTTTTTGTCCCTGTCCAATTTAAAGAGGTGCTTTTGCAGCACGTACAGCATTGCTTTGGTATCCCTTGTCTGGAGCGCGAGTATGATTTCTTCATGCTGTGCAACAATTTCTTTTACGCTCTGCATTTCACGGCAGCTAAGAAGCCGTATTCTCCTGAAATGGCCTCCAACATTATTGATGGTCTGAAAACTGAAAAGGCGGTCTGTTACCCGGTAAAATATCTTATGGAACTCATCATCCATATGCAGAAACTTCCTCACATCACCATTGCCCGTCTCAGCAAAGGCTTTCTGTTCCATCAGGTTGTTCTGTAATTCCAATAAATCCGTAGGAGTATGGCATGCCATAAACAGCTTCATGACCTCCTCTTCTACGGCAAGCCTTAGAAAACGCTCCTGTTCCACTCTATCTAAATCTATCTTGGACACCCTTGTTCCTCTCTGGGGGAGAAGAGTCACCAAGTCTTCCTGTTCAAGCCTGATCAATGCGTCTCTGACCGGAGTGCGCCCAATGTTTAATAAATCACAAATATCCCTGATACTTAAGTTGATCCCCGGTCTTAAATGAAGATCCAGGATTTTTTCACGGAGAAGCTGGTATGCATTGTTATCTGTGCTTTCTCCCTGACGGGAAGCCTCCTCCTGGCCGTCAGCGGAAGACGATATGGTTCCATTATATACTTCCAACTTTGAACCTCCTTTTATAATTGACCATATTTTTTTTATAATTGCCATTTTCCAACAATAAAATAATCATATTCCATTTTATAGGATAGAGGAGAAAAAATCAATAGAACAAACACCCGTCTTAATCAATAAACATATTTCATACAGGCAGGGAGAATAGGATATCCCACTCATTATTTTGGAAAAATGAATGGCTCCCACCTCTCCTGCCCCGTCAAGGCCTCTGGACCTGGGAAACAGATTCCATACCGGCCTTTTTAACATTTTGCTGCGGGTATAGATTCCCGGCGTATTTTCTTCAATCCAGTGGAAAATTTCATGGAACAGAACGATTTCTTCCAGTGTTTCCTCCCGGATTATTTCCGTTAAATCGTATTCTTTTATAAAACCTTTTATTGCGTTTAAGGTACTGTCATTTAAAATGACAGTACCTTCTTCCGGTTCATATATTCCCATATATAAAAATGGTTTTCTAAGTTCTTCTTTTGTTCTTTTTATGGATAAGCCCATATTACCGGCCAGAGAAACACCGGAAACTGTCCCATAGCCTTTTTTTAACTCTGACGCATATTTTTCTGCCGTTTGCATGGAGTAAAACAGAACTTCCTGTTCTTCCTCTTTTGACAGTTCACAGGAAGCCGGATGATTTTTCAGCACCCGGCTATACCATGTTACATCGTGGACAGCAGCAATTTTTTCTATCAGTTCTCGCATACACACCATCTTTTACAGCTCGTTGCGCGCCAGGACCAGGATGATTTTTGCATCCTCTTTTATATCAATAAGTTCAACCCCGGCTAATCCTGATACCTGATCCAAGGCCGGAATTCCGGAATAATCCATAACCCTGGATTCTGAGGCAATATAGCAATCCGGATTGATCCTGACTTCACTTGAAAAGTTACTGGCTTTATCCCAGGCAAGTTTCAAATCCTCATTTAGCCTGGATTTTGTTGTAACCAGCACAATACCATTGGACCTTTGCACTTTCACAAAGCCTTTTTTATCTATCACTCTAACGGAAGTTTTCCCATCTTTTTCTGCAGTTACCACAAATATAGAACCATTGCTTCCTGCCATCTTCATCTTTGACCGTTCCAGGCCAATGGATTCTGCCGCAATTAAAAGCGCCTCTTCCTCATCACAATTCTTCATTAGGTCCGTGGTCTTAACTTCCGTAGACCCCATGGCAATGGCCGTAACCTTCTGGGCCTGCTCATCAATTTCCACATAGACTTCAATGCTGTCTTCCACTGCACCGCTGTTCATTGCCAACGCTTTTGCTTCTTTCTTAAGGGCCGCAATATCTTCTGCAGTTGGATTGGGAATGGTCCGTTCTACCATTTCCCTGACCATGGCCAGCGCCACGCCGATAGAAGAAATAACCTCGGCATTTACCGGTATCTGATATTTAAAATTCATTTCATTGGCCGTAAAGGTCAATAGTGTTCCGGCACCGCCTCCGGCGCCTACCAGTACGATCTGTTCTCTTTCAATTTTATATTTATCGATCAGGTCTTCAATAACGGGTTTTATTTTATCACAAGCCTTTTGAAGTACCGCCCTTGCCGTATCTTCCATGGACATGCCCACTTCATCAGCCAGAAGCTGCATGGCTTTGCAGCTAGATTCGTAATTGCCCATTGCATAATCCCCGTCTTCTAAGATTCCCAGTACATTGGCTGCGCAGGTATTTGTGATGGTTACGCTTTCACCATTCTTTAAGCGGATTGCCACATAGTCACTTGGATCATTTTCACGTGGCTTGATGTAATATAATTCTGCCCCTTCAAGCAGCGCGGGCTCTGTAAAACAGGCATATCCCATATTAGCAATATGTGCGGAACGTGGTCCCACATCAATGATTGCGCCCTTTTTCGCCCGTATCATGCTTCCGCCGGCAACACCAAGTACCCGGACATCCAGACTGTTTACATAGGTTCTGTGTCCGCCGATAATGGAATAATCCACTGCCGGACGGCCGTTTTTGATCACTCCGATATTGGTAGAGGTTCCACCGACCTCAAAATAAATGCCGTTGGAGGCCCGCAGATACATAAGGGCCCCGATCACGCTGGCCGCAGGTCCTGAGAGCATGGTAAGGATAGGACGCTTTTTCATTTCATTGATTTCCATGACTCCGCCGTCACCACGCATGATCATAAGGGGTACCGTTACCTTTGCGGCACGTACGCTTCGCTCTGTGGAATTGGCGGTATCCAGCATTTTGGGCAGGATGGATGCATTTAAGCAGGCAGTGCGGGTACGGGTGGTCAGACCATAGAGTTTTGTAATATCAGAAGCTACGGTACAGGGGATTCCCTGACCTTCTGCAATCTCTGCAACCATGCGTTCTTCCTTCATATTGTCCACGCCAAATGCCTTGCTGGCCACAATCACCTTATCACCCTGATCTGCCATCTTTTTGATCACAGAAGATACGTTATCCGGAGTCATGTCCTTGGTTTTCATAAAGCTATGGTCAATATTGATCCATTTTCCGGTTCCCAGATCAATATCCTTAATTTTTGTCTGGCGCTTTGTAAAGAATGCCTCCAGACCGCCGCCGCTCATTCCAATGACACCCACTTTGGCCACATCTCCCTCCAGCAGGGCATTGGTAGCCTGAGTGGTGCTGTGGGCAATAAAAATCACTTCCTCTGGTTTAATATCGTTTTCAGAAAGGCATTTCTTAAATGCTTCCACAACACCTGCTGCCACTCCGTTTTCGTCATGGTGGGTTGTCATTACCGATCCTTTTCCCACAATCTCGTTTGTACTGTTGTCTATCGCTACGGCCTTTGTATGGGTTCCTCCCACATCAATGCCAATTCTTATTGCCCGGTTGCTCATTCGTTGTCCTCCATCTAAAACTGGCAAGGGCATACAGACATTTTGCATGCCCTTGTCTGTGAAACTTTTTCATCTGCCAAAGCTGAGAATCAAACCATTCTTCCTATGGTAAAGTAAATAAGCACTTCAATGGCAATAAGGCTTGCCCAGGCCCACGGCAGATTGGTCTTTATGTACTGTTTTGGCTCTACCTTTGCATAGCTTAACCCCCACATGGTCCAGGATTGGGTCGGACAAGCACTTGCTACGATAGCAACCGGAGGAATGAGGAAAATAGCATACAGGAAATGAGGATTAAATGCTCCTGTTGCATTTAAAATGGAATACAGGGCAATGCCGGAGCCCCAGATCATCAGCGGTCCCCGGAACAATGCCAGAGGCGCCAGGATACAGAAGGCTGCCAGAACCACAATTTCAGATCTTGGAACAACATCCCCAAGCAAGGTCTGAAGGTATGGTACTACCTTGGCAGCGGCTCCCTGGAAAATATTTACGCTGTAAAGCATACCGATCAAGAGTCCGCTGTCTGCAACACCATCATATAAAGTCTTCTGGGTTTTATCCACAGCGGTCTTATAAGTCCTTAAATTCCGTGTAAACAAAAGACCCACAAAGCTTCCCAGCAGAAAAGCCGGAACCGGCTGCCATTTAAAAATGCCTACCATTGCAATGGGTACAAAAGGTACGATGAAGCAGTACCAGCCAAGAGGCTTTGCCTCATAGTTTTCCTGGCCGCCTGCTTCCCAGGCCCGTCTTCTTCCCTTTTTGCTGTTTTTGAAATGATGGTACACAATAAATGCAACCATAATGACCATATGAATGGCTGTGGCCATCAGGGCAAAACGTATGTAGTTATCATTATACGAAGCCACCTCTTCACCGAATACTTTTTCAAACTGGCTCACATAAGCAATATTTAAGTACATTCCGCCTGCAACGGACAACATATAAGCACCTAAGGCCGCCCCTTTTTCTACTCCCATGGAAAACAGAATGGGAAGTACGATCATACCGATGGCCATAACAGAGCCTACACCAAAAACACTGGTAAAAAGCAGATTACAGGTAATGCATAACAACAATGTGGTCACTAAGGGTCTGTCGCCTGCAAATTCCACGGTCTTCTTAATGATATAGCCGGCAATTCCCGTATCAACCAGAATGCGTCCGAACCATGCACCAAAGATTATGATTGCTATGGTCTTGCCGTAATCATCCAGGGGTTTTTGAAATACATCGCTTACCACCTCATTGATTGGTACACGTCCGATTAAACACCATAAAACGGCTGTAGCAATAAATCCGATTAAAAGATTTCCGCCTTTCATGCAGTACGCTACCAGCCCCACAAAGACCAGCAGCAGCAATACGCCAGTAATAATGTCAAGCATCGTTTCTCTCTCCTTTTTAATTGTAATTTTTACAACTTACTTCATGTCTGTTTCCGGATTTGATTTTGGAGTGTCTTAACTAAAATTTCATCTGATATATCAATTTTCTAATATAATATATCACACAAAAAATAGAGATACTATATGCATAATTTATAAAAATTAAATAATTTTTTATATATAATACACATTCTTTTTATATTTTTTTCTTAGGCTGTAAACAGGAAAGTCCCATACCCACCACTTAGTTTTCCACAGAAAAAAGAGACTGGAGAAAACCTCTTTTCGGCTTTCTCCGTCTCTTCACTTTACATAATATGAGGGATCTGTATTTTTATATTTTAAAATAGCTGTTTGTCACGGCACAGGCAATGGCAATAAATGCGCTCAATAATGTGCCTACCAGATATTTTTCTGAAAACGCCTGATCTTCTAATCGTTTAAAACGTGCCACACTCTTTGCCGTCAGCACAAAACCAATGGTACTGTATTGCCCTATCATTCCTAACAAGAATATGATTTCACGTTCCAATATTCCTATATATGATCCGATTTTTGGATTTTCCCTATCACCCTCTTTTGTCAATGCTGAAAAAACCAGCTTGATCAATAGGGAAGCCGGCTGGCCGCAGATCAGGATTCCCATTGCCATATTTATTATGTCAACCAATATTTTTGCATCATAACTTTTGGCCAAAATATGTATGTACTCTCCGCCGGTAAACCCTGCCACACCCCATCCCATAATAAGGATGGCCCCATGCAGCATCTGGTCAATGAAAAACAGCCAGATATTTTGACTTGGATCCATGCTTTTGTTTTTTTCAATCCATATCTTGGAATAATCAATCACTCCATGTAATATGCCGGCAAGAAAACAAAAAATAAGCAGTCCTGGCACCTGATCTCCGGTCAGGGGAATCACTGCACAAATAAACAAAACCAGGGAATAACACATGGAGCGGATCACCAGGGCAGAAAGACTATTCTTTTTCTTTTCTGGGATCTCATGGGTCTGAACATAGAAATCGCCTATGATATGTCCTATCATCAGTAATTTAAGAATCATATGTTTCACCGTAATTATTTTTTAAATATTGAAGCGCCATATAATCCATGGTGCGGATCAACTGCGCATTGCCCCGTTTCATGACCGTGTCTATATTTTGCCTGGATCTTTGCATGATATCAGCGATCCTGGTATTCATTCCCTTTCTGTAAACAGCTTCATCTGCCTCTGTTATATGGCCGGTTATGAATATCTCATCCTGTATGAACATATTCTCATTGGAAAAATTCACATTATTATTCTGATCCCTGCCAATGAGCCTGCCGTATGTCTTTTCCTTTACTCCATAGCTTTCTTTTAATTGAAGCATTTCCAGCCAATAATTCTTTGCCTGTCTCTTTTCTTCCGCAAAGGGGTAAAGAAGCTCGGAAACCAACTGAAGGAAATTCTGCATATAATTCTGTCCGGCCTTGTAACCCCAGGAAACATTAAGCAGATAATTGGCAAATACATCTTTTTCTGATTTTGAATTGATTCTTATATTTTGAAATTGTTTTTTGTATACCTCTTCAATTGCAGTTCTGGCATTATGATATGCCGGGCCATCCTGTTCCGCAGAGGTTCCTCCCTCTATCCTCACATTCCATTCCCCCACCCCCAGACCTGCCCGAAGCTGCACCGGATGCACCATAAGTTCCAGAATCCTCCAATACAATACCGCAGCAAAAGGATTTTGAAACAGTCCCTGAAGCTCATCCCCTGCGCTGAAAGTTACATCACAGGTAAGTGCTTGTTTGTTGGCGTCATTTAACATCTTAATGCATTTGGTCAAATATTCCTGTACCTCATTGCGTGTATCTATATCATAGGATTTTGATTTTTTAATATCTATAATCAATGCACAATAGTTCATTTTCATTCCCTGCCTTTGATTCTCATTATACACTCCCCCGGCAAAATGTCAAACTTATTTGTTTGCATATAATAATATCATACACTTTTATTTGCTTTTTATATTTGCAAACATTATATGGACTCGTTGGCAATGAAATGTCATCCTCTTCCTCCGGATTTTCATCAGTAATCCTCACCTCTATGGCCTATATGCAGACATGGCAGTTATCATCTGCCCGCCGGATCAAAGATCTGCCTTCCGTTCCTTCCGGTTCCGCTTCATGGAGGGACGGGCAGCAAAAACCCCCAGGAACAAGGCCCTGGGGGTTCGTTTTATGTTAATCCATCTCACTGCGGCGCAGAATGTCATAAGGTTCCATTTCCACATCTAAATCAACAGAAAGCATCTGCCTGGAATGGGGGGCGCTTTCCTGGAATTTTCCCTCTTCGTCATAAATGGCTTTCACCACAGCTTCCAGGTTCCGTCCATCAGGCTTCATCACCTCAATGGTCTCCCCAACGGTAAACTTATTTTTCTGCTCAATGCGGGCAAAGCCCTTCTCATCCACGGCTTCAATGGTTCCCAGATACGTGTAGTTTTTCACGTAGGTATTGTTGTCATAAATCTGGGTGGTGGAATCAGGTTTTCCAAAGTAAAAGCCGGTGGTAAATTCCCGATAAGTACATTTGCCGATTTCGGAACGGTACCACTCCATATTGGCCTGGTAAAGCTCCGGGTCCTTGTTATAATCATCAATGGCCTTCCGGTAGGTTCTAGCCACAGTGGCTACGTAAAGGGCTGTTTTCATGCGGCCTTCGATCTTAAAGCTGTCGATTCCCGCATCCATCATCTCCGGGATGTGCTGGATCATGCACAAGTCCTTGGAATTGAATATATAGGTCCCCCGCTCATTTTCATACACCTGCATGTACTCTCCGGGACGTTTTTCCTCGACAATGGAATATTTCCAGCGGCAGGGATGGGTGCAGGCTCCCTGATTGGCATCTCTTCCCGTCATGAAATTGCTTAAAAGACAGCGCCCGGAATAGGAAATGCACATGGCTCCGTGGATGAAGCTTTCGATCTCCATATCCTCCGGAATCCGGCTCCGTATTTCCTTGATTTCTGCCAGGGAAAGTTCCCTGGCGGAAACCACCCTCTTGGCCCCCATCCGGTGCCAGAACAGATAGGTCCCGTAATTGGTGTTGTTGGCCTGGGTGCTGATGTGGATCTCCATATCCGGCAGGATGCGCTTTGCAATCTCAAATACTCCCGGATCGGAGATGATCAGTGCGTCAGGTCTGGTTTCCTTTAATTCTTCAAAATATTCTTCCACTCCGGTCAGGTCGTCATTATGGGCCAGGATGTTAGCCGTAATATAGACCTTTACCCCTTTTTCGTGGGCAAAGGCAATTCCTTCCCGGATCTCTTTGGTTGTAAAATTTTTCGCCTTGGCACGGAGGCCAAAGGCTTCTCCTCCGATGTAGACAGCGTCGGCGCCGTAAACCACAGCGGTTTTCAGCACATCCAGACTGCCTGCCGGAATCAAAAGTTCGGTCTTTCTCATGAAAATCCTTTCTTGTGTCTATAGTTAAGGAAGTTCGGTTCTCCTGCCTTCATTAAGTACATTATTTCAAGATACTAACGGTAATGCCGTCGCCAATAGGAACAACCGACGTGGTAAGCCGCTCCGAATGCTTTAATTCATACAGGTATTCCCGCATCCGCCCGTGAATGGTCCGGTTGCGGCGTTCCACTGCATAGCGGGACTCTATGATATCTCCATCCTGAAGAACATTATCAGAAATCAGCATTCCCCCAGGAGACATAAGCTCTAAAATCCTTGGCAGCCACAGAAGGTACTGTCCCTTGGCCGCATCCATGAAAACAAGGTCAAAGGGGCCAGAAAGCCCCTTTAATATCTCCTGCGCCTCTCCTTCAAGCAAGGTGATCCGCGCCTCTTCCCCAGCCTCTTTAAAATTTTCCCTGGCAAGGGGGATTCTTTTTTCATATTTTTCTATGGTGGTGATATGGCAGTCAGGCGGCATGGCCTCAGCCATTAAAAGAGTGGAATAGCCTACTGCTGTTCCCACCTCTAAAATGGCCTTTGGCCTCATGGCGGCCGTCATGGTCTGAAGGAAGGCAGCCGTCTCTTCCCTGATAACCGGGACGCTATCCTGCCTTGCCTTTTTTCCGATCTTTGAAAGGAGCGGGCTTCTGTCTGTTTCCAGAGATTTGATATAATCCGTTATCCTGTCATTTACAATCATTTTTTCTCTTCCTTTTCCCCTGTGTTCTCATTCATCATCTGAAGGATCTCCTTAGAGGTCATGGAAGTGTTAAAGGTATAGTCTCCCGGATTTACCTTATAATCAAAAAACTCAGCCTGTATGATAAAGGAGTACTCATTGGCGATCAAACCATTGTCCTTTAAAATCTTTGCCACCTGAGGCACAGAGGTTCCCTTTGTTACGGTCATCTCCTTGTTCCGCCCAGGCTCTGCTTCCATGGCAGAAGCGTAGAATATCTCATGGCCGAAGGCATATCCTCTGGTGACTCCCTCATAAAGCAGAAGAATCACCAGGGCTAAGATAATAAGCCTGCTTGAAACCGCAATGACTGCTCCTGTTATTTTATTAATCTCTTTCGTTGCCCGGCTCATATCCTGCTTCCTTTCATTATTATTGCCCGCTTTCCAGGGCATAAAGGTATACCCCCTCCGCAGGGTGTTTCGCCTTAAAGGTGGGGTTATTTTCCCTGTACTATACTTCCATAATAATCGGCAAAATCATAGGATTCCGCTTCATACGCTTCCATAAAAAGTCGCTTAAGCTGTCACGAATCACATTCTTAATCTTCCCCCAGTCATTGACATGGCGGTTCAGACAGTCAGAAACAGCGTCATTGACAATATTTCTGGCTTCCTCCATCAGATCCTCTGACTCACGCACATAAACAAATCCTCTGGACACAATATCCGGTCCTGCCAAAAGCTGATTGGAGTATTTCTCCAGAGTCAGAACCACCACAATGATTCCGTTCTGGGCCAGGTTCTGTCTGTCTCTTAAAACGATATTCCCTACATCTCCCACGCCAAGGCCGTCTACCAGAATTCCTCCCGCCTGTACGTGGTCTACGATCTTCCAGGATTCCTGTCCTACCTCCACCACATCGCCGGAGGACATAATGATCACATTCTCCTTAGGCATACCCATGCCCTGAACCAGTTTTTTCTGAGCCATGATATGACGGTATTCGCCATGGACCGGAATCGCATATTTGGGACGGACCAGAGCATACATCAGCTTGATTTCCTCCTGGCAGGCATGTCCCGACACATGAGTGTCATCGCTGATCACCTCTGCTCCCTTCATGGAAAGCTCGTTGATGACCTTTGAAACAGCCTTTTCATTTCCCGGAATAGGATGGGAACTTAAAATTATCACATCGGTTGGCTTGATGGAAATCTTCTTATGGGTGCTGCTTGCCATTCGGGAAAGAGCTGCCATGGATTCCCCCTGGCTTCCGGTGGTGATGAGCACAGTTTGCTCATCGGGATAATTCTTTAACTGGTCAATATCAATAAGTGTCCCGTCCGGAATATTAATATAGCCAAGCTCGCTGGCCGTACCGATCACATTGACCATGCTGCGGCCCTCTACCACTACCTTCCGTCCGTACTTGGCCGCAGAGTTGATGACCTGCTGCACCCGGTCCACGTTTGAGGCAAAGGTGGCCACAAGGATGCGGTTGTTTTTATGGTCTGCAAAAATGTTGTCAAAGGTTTTTCCCACGGTCTTTTCCGAAGGAGTGAATCCTGGCCTGATGGCATTGGTGCTGTCACACATCAGGGCCAGAACGCCCTTTTTGCCCAGCTCAGCAAAACGCTCTAAATCAGCCGGTTCCCCGAATACGGGAGTATAGTCAATCTTAAAATCGCCTGTATGCAGGATCACGCCTGCCGGAGAGAAAATGGCAAGTGCGGAAGCATCGGCGATGCTGTGGTTTGTTTTAATAAATTCGATACGGAAACAGCCTAAATTAACGGACTGTCCGTGCTTGATCACCTTTCTCTTGGTGTTTTTCAGTAAATTATGTTCTTTCAGTTTGTTTTCGATCAGGGCAATGGTCAGCTTTGTTCCATATACCGGCACATTGACATCCCTTAATACATAGGGAAGTGCACCGATATGGTCCTCGTGGCCATGGGTGATGACAAATCCCTTTACTTTGTCCAGGTTCTGTTTCAGATAAGAAACATCCGGTATCACCAGGTCGATCCCAAGCATATCATCTGTAGGGAATGCCAGTCCGCAGTCCACAATGATGATGCTGTCTTCGTATTCAAAAGCAGTGATATTCATACCGATCTGCTCCATTCCTCCTAAGGGAATGATTTTAACTTTCGCGTTACTGTCTTGTTTTTTCAATATTTTACCTCCATCTTATGATTTTCCGTCCTGTTCTTCTTCCATCGCCTCCCGGCATTCCCTGCAATACCCGTGCAGCTTCACTTCATGATCGGTCACAAGAAAACCTGACCTGTCAAGAAGGGCCTGCTCCAGTGTATCCAGCAAATCGCCTTGAAAGGAAAATACGTTTCCGCATCGGTTGCAAATTGCGTGGTGGTGGTGATGTCTGGACTCACGATCCACGCCCCCTAATTCATAGCGGGCGAATCCGTCGTCAAAACTGACCTTATCGATCACTGATAAATCCACCAGTACCTGCACGGTCCTGTAAATCGTGGCAAGCCCAATCTCCGGGTACTTCTGCCTGGCCAGATCATAGATCTCTTCCGCAGTCAGATGCTGCCCGGGGCGCTCTGCCATAAGTTCCAGCACCAGCATGCGCTGGTTGGTCACCTTGAGTCCTTTCTCTCGAAGCATATTTTTAAAAACTTCCTGTTTCATGCAACAGTCCCTCAATTACTCACCATCATTTTTGTGTGCTAATGAATCAAGCTGATATACTTGCATATCCAGTTGACGCCCGGTGAAGCGGGGCGCACTGTACCCAATAAAGCGGGGCACGCTGTCCACAAACCCAAGTTTAAAAGATGCTTTTCTTTCAAACTTCAATATCCACATCTGCTCCGTCCAGCAGTTCGGAAAATATCTTAAATAAATAATCTATTTCGTTATCATCCTCTACAAACTCATACAAAGCCTGGATCTCTTCCTGCTTTGACAAATCCTTTAAGATGTAACATTCTCCTTCATCGTCATCATCTGCCGCATCCGTTACCAGCAGATAATTCATCCCATTGATTCTGGTTTCTTCCAGAACATAAAAATCCACGGTTTCCCCTGTGTCTGTTGTCAGGGTGATTTTCTTTTCTTCACTGCTCATTTCCTGTCTCCTTTGGTAAGCTGTCCAGATAGCCCTGCAGAATCAGTCCTGCCGCCACCTTATCAATGACTGCCTTGCGGTGTTCCCGTCTCACACCGCTTTCCTGTAATATTCTCTCCGATGCAACGGTGGTAAGCCTCTCATCCCAAAGGACGACAGCCAGCCCTGTCCGTCTTACAAGCATCTCCTTAAACTGTTCTGTTTTCTCAGCCCGTTCGCCGGCTGAATTATTCATATTTTTAGGATACCCAAGGACAATCGTTTCAATCTCATATTCCCGGATCAGTTCCTCAATCCTGGCACAGGTTTTTCTCAGTTTATTCTCTTCTTCTCTCGTAATTGTCTCCACTCCCTGGGCTGTTATACCAAGTAAGTCGGAAACAGCAACTCCTACAGTTTTAGAACCGTAATCAAGCCCCATAATCCTCATATTTTGCCTCCTAATGAATCAAGCGGATATGCCTGCATATCCAGTTGACGCCCAATGAAGCGGGGCGCGCTGTTCACAAACTCAAGGTTGAAAGACATCTTTCTTTCAATCTTTGTGCAGCAAAAGAAAGCTGGTCCAAAGCCAACCGTATAAAAACAAACTGTCAGACTCCGCCTTCTTTCACTTCATCTGACAGCTAGACTTAAGATTATCCACAAATTTATTTCAACATTGTATCAATATATACCCCCATAAGCTCTTCCAGAATCTCATCCCGTTCTACTTTCATGATAAGACTTCTGGCGTTCTTATGGCTGGTAATATAAGTAGGATCCCCTGACATAATATAGCCTACGATCTGGTTAATGGGATTATAGCCCTTTTCAGTGAGGGCAATATAAACCTGTTCCAATACCTGGCTTACATTCAGTTTGTTTTCCTGCACTGCCTTGAAAAATTGCGTATTATGAATATCGCCCATGTTTCTCACGTCCTTTAACTGTTCTACTCTATTCTAAACTAAAATTATGGATTCGGCAAGACAAAAATAAATTTTGTCTGTCAGCGCTTTAAAAATACTATCTCATCATTCATCATTTCCACAAGAGTTCCTTCTATTACCACGCCCTTTAGGCCTTCTTCAAATGGAACCGCTGCTTTCACATATTCTCTCGTGTGGCCGATCATGTAACGGACCTCATTCCACCAGTATTCCTCTTCCATAAGCACCTCTGTCCTGGAGCCTAACCATGACTTCCGGTACGCAAGGGACATTTCCTTTTCCAAACAAAGAAGTTCATTGCTGCGCTCCGTCTTTACGGACTCCGGGATCTGGTCCTGCATCACTGCTGCCCTGGTGCCGTTTCTTTTGGAATATTTAAAAACATGCATCTCATAGAACCGGACATTTTCCAAATATTCCCTGGTCACCTTAAACTCCTCTTCCACTTCCCCCGGAAAACCTACGATAACATCGGTGGTGATGGCTGGATTTTTAAAGGCCTTCCGCAAAATATCACAGCAGTTTAAATACTCTTCTGTGGTGTAGCGGCGGTTCATCCTCTTTAAGGTATCATCGCACCCGCTTTGAAGGGACAAGTGAAAGTGAGGGCATATCTTATGAAGCCCTGCAAGCTCCACCCCAAACTCTTCGGTCACGATCCTGGGTTCCAGGGAGCCCAGGCGGATCCGCTTTAAGCCTTCCACTTCGTGAATGCTTTTCACCAGATCTAAAAGGGTAAGCCGCTCTTCCTCCGGAAAATCCATTCCATAAGAGCTTAAATGGATCCCCGTAAATACGATCTCCTGGTAACCGGAAGCAGTCAGACGTTTTACCTCTTCCAACACTTCCTCCGGTTTCCGGCTCCTCACCCTCCCTCTGGTATAGGGAATGATGCAGTAGCTGCAAAACTGGTTGCATCCATCCTGGACTTTGATAAAGGCCCTGGTGTGATCTGCGATCCTGTCAATGGATAAATTTTCATACTCCCTGGTATCACCGATATCAATGACTGTTTCCAGGTTACTGCCCGTCTTTTGGGGCATTATGATATGCCCGCAGGATGTCTCCTCTTCTGATTCCTTCCTGCTTGCAAAGTAATCCTCCAGAACAGAAACCAGCTCTGTCTTTTTGTTGTTGCCGATAACCAGATCCACCGCTTCATCCTTTTTAAGCTCTTCCCCTGCTGCCTGGACGTAGCACCCGGCCGCCACCACCACTGCCTCCGGGTTCATTTTCTTTGCCCTGTGAAGCATTTGTCTGGATTTTCGGTCTGCGATATTGGTTACAGAGCAGGTATTGATGATATAAACATCAGCTCCTTCCGCAAAGGGAACAATTTCATATCCGGCGTTTTCAAGAAGCTGCTGCATGGCCTCTGTTTCATAGGAATTGACCTTGCAGCCAAGATTATGCAGGGCTGCCTTTTTCATTTTATTTTCTCCTATCTAAATAATCAGTTTATTTTCAGTATTTTCATGTAAAATTACCATTGACTTTTATACAATATATCAGTAGTATTGAAGTGAAAAAGGGGCGGTTCCCTGATTAAATAAAAGAGATCACTCAAGGAGGTTTTTCACATGAAAACAGTTCGTATATCTTTAAATTCCATCGACAAAGTAAAATCTTTCGTAAACGACTTAACAAAATTTGATACTGATTTTGACCTGGTTTCCGGCAGATATGTCATTGACGCAAAATCTATTATGGGCATTTTCAGCCTGGATCTTTCCAAACCCATCGATTTAAATATCCACTCCGAGAATAACGCCGATGAAATTTTAAATATTTTATCTCCATACATCGTAGATTAATGAAGTCAGGAAATGCGTTTTAAAACGGGGTCCGGCCTTTTCCAAAAGGAGCCGGACCCCGATTTTATTTTCCTTTAACACCAAACCTTTTCTACCGTGCTTATGGCCGTCTCAACCAGTTCTCCAATCTTTTCCTCTAAGTTTTCCTCTGACCGCTCAATCATCTTTAAATTGGGCTTTGTCACCGGATGCTTTGCCACAAAAATGGTACAGCAATCCTCAAAGGGAAGCACAGAAGTCTCATAGGTACCGATTTTTTCCGACACATCCACGATTTCCTGCTTGTCAAAGCCGATAACAGGACGGAATACCGGCATGGTGGTGACTGCGTCCGTGGCTGTCAGAGACTGCATGGTCTGGGAAGCCACCTGTCCGATGCTCTCTCCGGTAATAAGGGCCATGGCACCGCTTTCTCCTGACAGCCGCTCTGCGATCCGCATCATGTAGCGTCTCATGATGATAGTAAGCTCCTCATGGGGACATTTGTCATAAATATAAAGCTGGATATCCGTAAAATTCACAATATGCAGATGAATGGGCCCGGAATATTTAGAAACCAGCTTTGCCAGATCAATCACCTTCTCCTTGGCCCGTTCGCTGGTATATGGCGGTGCATGGAAGTAAACGGCATCGATCTTCACTCCCCGCTTTGCGATCATATAGCCTGCCACCGGGCTGTCGATGCCGCCGGACAAAAGAAGCATGGCTTTTCCGTTGGTCCCCACCGGCATGCCGCCAGGGCCTGGAATGGTATGGGAGTAAATGTTGATCTTATTGCGTACTTCCACATGAAGCATCACATCAGGCTTATGAACATCCACCTTTGTCTCCGGAAAGGTGTTAAGGATCAGTTCCCCCAGATCCCGGTTGATCTGTTCGGAATTTACCGGATACTTTTTATTTCCTCTCCGGGCATTGACCTTAAAGGTAAAATTCTTATCCTCGTAGAATTGCTCTACATAGGACAGCACCTGTTTCCTTAAATCCTCATATCCATTGTCTTCCACCTGAACCATAGGACAGATGGCTGCGATGCCGAAAATGCATTTTAAAGCTTCTGTTACTTCGTCAAAATCGTATTCCGACTCTACATTCACATAAATACGTCCTGACTCTTTGGAAACCATAAAATCGCCTTCCACCCTCTTTAAGGAGTGGCGGATCTGAGCCACCAGGGCATCCTCAAACAGATAACGGTTTTTTCCTTTTACCCCGATCTCCGCATATTTGATTAAAAATGATTGATATTGCATCTGTTATCCTTTCTTTATTCATGCCTATGTTTTCCGGGCACAAAGGAACACCCGATGGGCATTTCTTCTTTCCTGCCCATGGTTTCCTCTTTTTAGCCTCTCTGGTACCGCCTTAAAACAGGCAAGATCTCCTTAAGCACATCCATGCAGTAGTCCAGTTCCTCTTGAGTGTTATAAAACCCGAAGCTGAACCGGAGCGTGGAATCCAGAAGCTCAGGCTTTACGCCGATCCCCCTTAACGTTCCGCTGACAGCCGGATGGTTTGATGAGCAGGCGGACCCGGAGGATACATAAATGTCCCGTTCCTCAAGGGCATGTAAAAGCACCTCGCTTCGTATGCCGGAAAAGCTGGCACTGACAATCTGAGGCGCCGACAAATCGCCGGGAAGGCTGTTTACCGTGACCCCGTCGATCTCCGAAAGCCTGTTGATCAAATAATCCTTAAGAGCAGTCAGAGACTGTACCTTATCTCCATGATCCGTATACATGATTTTAGCCGCCACTCCAAGACCTGCGATCCCAGGAACATTTTCCGTACCGGAACGCATGCCTCTCTGCTGGCCGCCTCCATAAATCAAAGGTCTTATTTTCACACTTTGGTCGACGTACAAAAAACCTACCCCTTTTGGCCCGTGTATCTTATGGGAGCTGACAGATAAAAGGTCAATTCCCTGGCGCTTTGGCCTGATGACAAATTTTCCGTAAGCCTGAATGGCATCTACATGGAATAGAATGGAGGGATTTTTCTTTTTTATGACCTTTGAAATGGCTTCAATGGGCTCCACAGCACCGATCTCATTATTCACATACATAATGGAAACCAGAATGGTTTCCGGGCGGATAGCCGCCTCCAGTTCTTCCAGGCGGATATGTCCATGGGAATCCACTGGGAGGTAGGTCACCGAAAAGCCCTGTTCCTCTAAATATGCCAGAGGATTGTACACAGAGGCATGCTCAATGCCGGTGCTTATGATGTGGTTTCCCCCTCTTTTATTGGCCATGGCACCCGCAATCAGGGCCATGTTGTTGGACTCAGAACCGCCGGAGGTGAAGACGATCTCCTTTGCCGCCACTTTTAAGGTCCCGGCTATGATCTCCGCAGCCTCCTTAATATACCGTTCCGCTTCCATGCCCATTTTATGCTTGGCAGAAGGATTTCCGTAGTCTTCTGTCATGATCTTTACAACAATATCTTTTACCGGCTCCAGCACTCTGGTGGTCGCCGAGTTATCTAAATAAGCTTTCATATGTGGCTCGTTCCTTTCCTCTTACCGCCCGTATCTCTGGGAAAAGGGATACTCCCAGGGTGCTTCCTAAGGCTTGTCAATCTTCCAACTGAAAGGCCAGCACGGATACAATGGCAAGGCCGGCAGTTTCCGTCCTTAAGATCCGTTTTCCCAGGGTGATCTGCTTTGCTCCCAGGCGCTCTGCAAGCTCCATTTCAGAATCTTCAAAGCCGCCCTCCGGCCCGATAAATATCCCTACACTCATCCCCGCCTTAACATTGGACAGGATCTCTTTGGTCTCTGCCATGTCTTTTGCATGTTCAAAGGGGATGACCGTCATATCAAGCTCTTTTGCAAAGGCCAAAGCCTGCTGAAAGGTCATGACCCCGGCCACCTCCGGTATAATAAGCCGCTTGGACTGCTTGGCAGCACTTTCTGACACGGCCCTCCAGCGGCGCAGCTTTGATTCTTCCTTCTTTTTATCCAGACGCACCACGGCCCGCTTTGTCTCCACCGGAATGATCCGGTATACCCCAAGCTCCACGGCCTTCTGAATGATCAGCTCCATCTTGTCGCCCTTTGGCAGCCCCTGGAACAGATAAAGCCTGGCAGGAAGTTCCACGCCGCCTTCCTCTACAGACAGGATCTTAGCCGTCACTTCCAAAGAAGCCACTTCCATGACCTCACATAAGTAATCTCTGTCCACGCCATTGCTGATTAAAATCTGCTCTCCGGCTCCCATGCGCAGTACATTTTTGATATGGTTCACATCCGGACCCAGGATCCGGATCATGGACCCTCCGATCTGGTCAGGATCAACAAAAAAGTAATACATCCTTTTCCTCTTTCTTGTCCATGCTTTTTGGACATAAAGGTATGCCTGCAAGGCGTTCCTCTTCCTATTTTTTTCTGACCGTTATGGAAACCCATTCGCCCTGATAGGTGGTTTCCAAAAGCTCAAAGGCATCATTTTCCTCAAACGCTTTTTTTACAGCTTCTTCCTTCATATTAATAATACCGGAAGTGATAAAGACAGCGTCTTTCTTCATGTGAACAGAAATTTCCTTCTGAAGCAGGATAATAATGTCTGCCAGGATATTGGCTGCCACTACATCGTATGTCTCAAAGCCTGCTGCCTCCTGTATTGCCCTGTCGTCAATGATATTGCCCTGCAGCACCTGGAACTTATCTCCTGGGACAGCATTGGCTTCCATGTTTTCCCTGACCGCTGCAATGGCATTTTCGTCAAGGTCCGTACCAAATACTTTTTTTGCTCCCAGCTTTAAGGCGGTGATCCCCAGGATGCCGCTTCCAGTTCCCACGTCAAGGAGGGTGGTCTCCGGTGTCACATATTTCCTAAGCTGCCTGATGCAAAGCTGGGTCGTCTCATGCTGTCCTGTCCCAAAAGCAGTTCCCGGATCAATTTGGATCAGAAGCTTGTCCTTATGTTCCTCCGGAATCTCCTCCCAGGTAGGTTTTATCAGGATATCGTCAACGGTAAAGGGCTTAAAATACTGTTTCCAGTTATTGATCCAGTCCTTGTCCTCAGTCTCACCGGACTCTATGGTACATTCACCTAAGTCCGTGAACATGGAAAGCTCTGAAAGCCCTTCTTCCACCCGCTTTAACATGCCCGCTATATCAGAATCCGGTTCTAGATAAAAGCTGACCTTTGCAACGCCTTCATCAGGGGGAAGCTCCGGCAGGATGTCAATAAACATGCCTTTTGTCTCCGCTTCCGTAAGGGGGGTGTTATCCTCGATTTCAATTCCTTCTATTCCGATTTCATCAAACATGCTGCTGATCAAGTCCACGGCTTCTGTCGTGGTGGTCAGCGTAAACTTTTTCCATTTCATAGTAATTCCCTATCCTTTTATAATTTTCACAAACAGGCACAAAAGTACCACTAACACCACCGGGCGCACGACCTTTAATCCGTTTTTCACCACAAGGCCTGACCCGATATAATGGCCGGCAATGCAAAAAAGTCCTGATGCCAGTCCTAAGGGGATCAAAACCTTTCCGTTTATTAAAAAAGTCACCAGAGCAGCGACATTAGAGGACAAGTTGATCACCTTGGTGGTGCCTGATGCGTTCCTTATATCCATTTTCGCAAGTCCGGTCAGAATCAGCAGCAAAAAGGTCCCTGTCCCCGGCCCGTAAAATCCGTCATAGCCGCCAATGACCAGCGCTGCACACATGCTGATCAAAAACATTTTTTTCTCAGGCAGGCCCTCATCTTCCTCACGTTCTCCCAGGTTTTTGTTCCTGAGTACATAAAAGGCCACAATTGGAAGCACCACCAGCATCATGCCCTTTAATACCTGTTCACTGGCAAGCATTGACAAATGTGCTCCGATTACTGAACCTATCACGGCAAAAAGTGCGGCAGACAGAGACAGTTTTGCCTTAATATAGCCGCCCTTTGCGTACCTGGCCGTAGAGATCACGGTTCCCATGGTGGAGCCCAGCTTATTGGTTCCAATGGCAAAATGAGGCGGTATCCCTGCCGCCAGATATGCGGGAAGGGAAATAAGCCCTCCGCCTCCGGCTATGGAATCTACAAAACCCGCCAGAAAAACAAGAGGGCATACGATCAAATACTGGTGCATGTGTTGTATCCTTTCTTTAGCACAATTTTCTTCACAAAAGTAAAGCTGAATTCAACATATAAAAAAACAGCCCCCGGTCTGCCGTCAGGGAACCCAACGTTCTTATTATTAAACCACATGATATCATAACATACAATGAAAAGTGTTGCAAGCGTATAACATGAACGAAATTGATGTGATATTTCATCTATTTTAAAGAAAATAATTTTTTTTGAAAAAGTATGCAATAAAAATAGATGCTGATGCATTAACTAAATGAACGGATGAAAATACTTTTGTTTCGTTCCGAGAACAAGGGCAAAAAAAAATATCAAGTAAACGAAATTCCTTGATGCATTACACTCCATCACACCCGCCTGAGTGATTGGAACCGGAACAGGATCTATTTTCACAAATTACAAACCAATAATATTTGTAATGAAAAACAGGGGACGCGTCTTATGGCTGAAACATTTCAACCGTCTGGCGCGTCTCCTGTTTTTTATAATGAAAGATTCTTCTCTGTGTCCGCTTCCTTCAGTGTTGAGAATTTGGGCACCTTTCCCCGTACATTCCTCACATGGGCATAGGCAATCTTTCCCTGGGAGGAATACTGCTCCAAAGGGTTGGATATGGTATAATTACGAGACATAAATCGTTTTATAGAACCATAAAAAGAGAGCTTATTTCGGATGCTCATTATGAGACTCCGGAACAAGCTTGAGATGATATTTTTTCCTAAATCCTCTACTTGGATTTTTGCCACATTAATTCTGGTAATTATAGTAGGTGGGCCGACTACTCCCATTACATTTCCCCCATCATCCATAAGAACCCATGTCTTTTGACACAGGCTCTTGTATACTCCACTCATGAATTCTGTTTTACCGTTTATACATCTCCACCATTTCCTTTGCCAGTGCCGAGGTGATCTCTGCTCCCATTAAGATATCCTCACTGTGCACCAAGATCAGACCGATCCTGGAAAGTTCGCCATTTGCCTCCTTTGTGATCAGATCCGTATGGATATGATGGGCCTTATGCATCCGCTCCGATGCTTCGTTCAAATAATGCTCCGCCTCCTTAAACCTGCCGTTCCGGGCAGATTCCAGCGCACACATACACTGGCTCCTGGCCTCTCCCGCATTGCTGATCACCTGCAGACAGATCATTTCAAGTTCTTCCATCCTTAGTCACCCAGTTCCTTTCTAACCTGATTCAGTACTTTTTCTCCATTCATGGTTCCATAAGCTGTTGGCTCAATGGAAACAACCGGGCATATCACCTGACGGCTGACAGTACTCATCTGAAATCTCACCTGAGGCCCCATGAGGATCAAATCCGCATCCCTTCCAACCTCCTCTGCAGAGGAAACGGGCGCTGCTGATATCTGACACTCATAAGATACTGCCTCTGCAGCTGTCTTCATTTTTTTTACTAAAATACCGGTTGATAATCCGCCGTTACATAACAATACAATTTTCTTCATCCTTATGATCTACCATCACTTTCATCAGATATTTCTCCGCGCTCCATCTCTATCATCTTCTTTTCATAGATTTTGAAGAATGGAAAATACAAAATTCCATCCAGTATAATTAAAACAATAATCAATATGGGGGCTTTCCAGTCCATAGTGGAAAAAAATGCTCCGATCACAGACGGCATCTGCCAGGACAGCATGGCAAAACTCTTTCCGATAAATCCCAGCTTCATCAGCAGAAAAGCAACCGTACCGTTTAAGACGGAAGTTGACAAAAACGGGATAAAGAATATCGGATTCAACATTAAGGGCAGGCCGAAAATCACCGGCTCTGAGATGTTGAAAAAAGCAGGGATAATCCCCATTCTTCCGATGGTCTTAAGCTGTTTGGATTTTGATATGGTCAACATCACAGTCAGAGCCAGAACGGAACCACAGCCCCCGATTGCCACAAAATACACCCAAAACGGTGTGGTGAAAATGTTGGGCAAAGCCTGTCCAGCCGTATGGGCAGCCGCGTTGAGAGATAAATTCCCATCACGGATTGGAGCCAGAATACCGGACAGAGCTGCATCGTGAATTCCAAAGAACCAGAATATATGTACCAGCAAAGTGATGATGATGGTAAAGCCCAAGTTGTCCACAGCTGTTAAAGAGGGAGAAATCATCTGATAAATCAGCCTCGGCAGGGTCGTTCCCAGCTTGTTCATAACCGCAAATACCAGAATGTAAATTCCCATAAGAACCGCTCCCGGTACAATGGAGGCAAATACATCAGACAGAGAAGCCGGAACCGTGTCAGGAAGGTTGATCTTCCCGAATTCCCTTTTCCTCATGTAGCAGTAAAGATCAGCCGTCACGATAGAGAGCAGCATTGACGCAACAAGCCCTTTTCCATCCATAAAGGAGATCTCCACTGTCTTTCCATCCCAGCCCAAAGAGAGAGGTTCTACAATCAGCATCATAAATCCGCATACTCCCAGCAGAATTGGAAGAAAAGACTCTATCTTTCTGGTTTTACAAAGGAAATGAATAATTCCTATGCAGATATAAAATGACATAGCTCCCAGGGTCAAAGCATTAATCCATGAAAAGATCATGGAATTATTGGCCACAAATTTGGCCCACCCAAGGGTAATTCCAGTACCCGCTGTTTCCACTGACGGGGCAGAGCTTATGACAGCCGCAATTCCTCCGATAAATGTAATAGGAAGCAATGACATAAATGCATCCCGGATCGCCCGCAGATGGCATTCATTCCCCATTTTGTCAGCCATCGGCATAATGTACTTTTCCATTGCCTCACTAATTGATTGTATTCCCATACTATACCTCCTGATTAATATTGTTCTCTCCTGATTGAATTTCCCTCTGATTCAATCACCTCTTTGTACCATTCATAGCTCTTCTTTGGTCTGCGTATCAAGCCTTTCTCATAATCCACCGCTACCAGTCCATATCGCTTCTCTGTCCCGTTTTTCCATGAATACAAGTCAAAAGGTGACCATGCATAATATCCCCTTACATCACAGCCGTCTTCCTTTGCATTTAGAACAGCGTTGATATGCTGGTTCATGAACTCGATCCGCTCTTTATCATCGATCTGTTCTGCACCCCCATCCTCATAAAGACCTATGCCGTTTTCCGTGATATAAATGGGCAAATGGTATTTTTTCCAGCAGCGGCAGATCCCCTCATAAAGGCCCTCTGGAAATATCTCTGTATCCCATTCCGTATATCTGCTGTCCTCTGGCCTTACCTGTTCAAACCAGCCTTTTATAATGGTCTGGGAGGATCCCTTTTCCTGACTTCCCTTGTTATTGACGATCAGCTTTGTATCTCCGGTCTCGTATGGCTTAATTACCACCCTGGCATAATAGTTAAGCCCCAGAAAATCTACCGTATACTTTTGCATAAGCTCCAGATCCGCCGGAAGCATCAAGGATAAGTCGCAGCTCTCAGTCAGTTTGTTTAACAGATCTCCCGGAATCTGTCCCATTGCGGCTACATCAAGAATCCAGTTGTTGTAAAAATTCTCAGCATACCGCTTAGCAATCTGGGATTTTACTGTCATATCCACCCCATAAACCGGGGAAAAGGAATGGACGATTCCAATATGTCCGTCGTAGGAGCCTTCCCGGTAAGCCCTTACCGCCATGGCTGAGGCCAGCATCATATAATAAGAAGCAGTTACTGTCTCCTGAAGGTTTTGATGGCCTGGTGGATAATTTCCGATGAGATAGCCGCTGAAGGTGTAATATCGCGGTTCATTGAAGGTGGTCCAGAGTTTTACCCTGTCTCCAAACCATTCAAAGCATACCTTTGCAAAATGTGTATAGGCCTCGCAGGTTTTCCGGTTTAGCCAGCCTCCTTCATCCTCCAGATACTGAGGCAGATCCCAATGAAAAAGCGTCACCATGGGAACAATTCCATAGGAAAGACAAGTATCGATCAGGCGGTTATAAAACTTAACGCCTTCTTCATTGACCTCCCCGCTATGGTTTAAAATGATCCTGGGCCAGGCAATGGAAAAGCGGTAGCTGTTCTGCCCTCCCTCCTTCATCATCCGAATGTCCTCTTCATACCTGTGATAATGGTCGCTAGCCACATCTCCGTTTTCCAGTTCCTTTTCATGTAAGTATTTGTCCCAGTTGGACTGGACTCTGTTTCCTTCCTGGAAGCCGCCCTCACATTGGTAGGAAGCCGTTGCCCCTCCCCATAAAAATTCTTTCACGTTTATTTCCTCCTGTGTTTTTCTGCTTTCATTATAGCAACGGCAATAAATAAAATAAAATCTGATTTTTCCGCTACGTAACGGAAAAATCAGATTTCCAGAATAATGTTTAGATGAGTAGTTCCATAAATTTCTTACAATCATTAATTTTAGCCAGCTTATGGATGGTGTTGGCCTTAAATAGGTTATCAATCATTACATTATACACCGGGATAATCGTATGATTCCAGGTAGGCGCCATAGCAAAAAGAAAAATTATTTTTACATTATACTCTCCCCACGGCAGCTTGTTTTTTAAAATACAGACGCAGACTGCTGTATGATCTGCATTGTTTTCCATGGCATGGGCAAATGCAAATCCCGGTTCAAAAGCGGTAGGGGCGATGGCTTCTCGCTGCATCACACTTTCACAGAAGCACTCCCCAACGTATCCCTGATTCCTTAGGTTTCCGCACATAAAAACAATGGCCTCTTCTCTTGAACTGAATTCCATATCCGTAAAAAATAAAGAAGGTTTGAACAACGTTTTAAAATAAGTTTTGACACTGCTTATCTGGTTTTCACGCACAACAGTCAAAAGCTTTTCCTTCTCATGATAATCTAAAAAATTTTTGCAAAGAATCACAGTGGCCCCATTGGGAGATGAGGGAAGGGGAATCGTCGTCAGTACTGCGATGATATCCTTCGGTATATCCTGGGGATAATGAAAGATTGAATAGATGTAGGCAATCTTCAGCCTACACTCCCCTATCTCGGAAAGACGTTTGGTCATCAATTCCGTAATCTGTTTTCCAAATGGATTGATGAGCACAACCTTTTTCTCCATTCGCCCCAGATTGGATTCCATCGCCCGGATGAAATGAATGGTGATCATCCCAATCTCATGCTCACTGATCTCCACACCTGTGATCCGTTTAAAACAATCTGCAAAATAAATGCTGATATCATACTCCAGTGGATACTGGGACTTGACACGGGGAAGCACAGGATTGATTAAGTGCTGTTTATTCCTGTTTCTCTGTAGGATTCCATCCAATTGGGCTTCTATCTCCCTATGAAACTCCTGATCCCCGGTAAAATCAAAGCCGTATTCCACATTGATTTCAATGAGTATCCTGGAAAGAATGGCTCCGGCCTGGCTTCCCTCTTCCTTTGTGTAATAAAAATCATTGCGGAACAATTTGCAAAAGTATCGAATCTCCTGAGGAGGCAACGAAATACCGAGCATATCATTAAAACCTGTTAGAATATCCTCTATGTTGGCCATACCATCGCCGGTATGCTCCTCTTCTAGGCTTTCCGCCTTTAGTTCATAACCGGCTGCAATTCTTTCCGCCATTATCGCCACACCGATCATCAGGTGCATAATTGTCGTATCATAAAATCGTTTTTCCCTGTAAATACAGCTTCCAAGGATCAGATTCTTCCATTTAAGGACATCCACATATTCAAAATACGGTTGATAGCTTCCCATATCAAAATACTGGCACAAATTGCTAGTAATCACAAAATAGCTGTAATAATCCCGCTTTTCACTCTCAGGAAGATCTAGCACCAAAAAACCGTTTTTCTTGTATATCCTCCATTTGCTCCATCTTCGCTCCATGTTCCGGTTGATCTGTCCCACCAGCTTTGCAAGCATAGAATCACTGATATAAAGCTCATCTGCAAGTTCCAGATAAGGAACCTCTTTTTCAAATAAGACTCTTCGGACGATTTCCCGTTTAAGATCTTCCTCCGATTCCAGACTGGTAGCCACTTCGCCGCTTTCCATGCCATGATCCTTTAAATAATATCCCTGTCCCATCCGGGACAGAATCCCTTCCATACCCAGTTCTGCATTGATCTCCCTGATATCATTTCTGACTGTCCTGTCACTGACATGAAGCAGACCGGCAATTCTCTGGGATGTAAGAAACTCATGCTCCGCCAGCAAATCCAGGATTTTCCTTTGTCTTGATGTCATTAGTACCCCTCCACGAACACATACAACGGCTGTTTAAAAGATTTCATTATATTATATCATACAACGGAGCCTTCATGACCCCTCAAATACTTCCATGGGTTTTATCCAAAAAAGCAATACCAAAGGCCTGGATTTGCCAGCTACAAAAGCATCGGCCCACTCTTTGACCGGGCTTAATGCCCCATGAACTGTAATATGGGATCTGACCGCAGAGAGGGAAGCAGATGTGGGAACAGGGTTCCGTTCATGAATTGGATCGGCTTGATCGAAGAGGGGAAGTGTAAGAGCGGAACTGATTGGTGTGATCTGACTGCAGGTAAGTATGTGAAATACATTGAATTATATATAATACAAAAAGGATAAAAAATGAGTTTATAAGACTGCTGGGAATCAGTTTCTATACAGCAAACGTATAATATATTTTTCTTTTCCCACAGCAAAACTCCTTCCTTTATTAAATTACGAGAAAATTGGTCCTTTCCTGTCTTCCATTCCTCTCCATAGACGAACTTCAGTTAAACGTCCGGTAGCTTCCAATCCTCCGGTATTGCATGGATCCTCATTGTCCATAAGGCTGATATTCTTCGCTTTCATAATTATTATACATGAAAATCAAACAAAAGAAAAGGTACAGCAGAAAATTCCCGCCATACCTTTTAAAACCATAACATTAAATTCACTGGATCCATGCACCGTCAGCCCCCACCTTATATCCGTCAGGAGTAGTCGTATTGGTAAGCAGCCTTCCCAGATAGCCATCGGACTTTGTATTAAAGTAATAAGCCTTTCCGTCAATGATCTGCCAGCCAATCCTCATGGACCCCAAGGTCCCGTCATCCACTGGATTTAAGTAATACCGCAAACCGCCCTCATCCATATACCAGCCGGTGAGCATGTGGCCTTCCCAGTTAAACCGGTACCACCTGCCATCAATATACTTCCAGCTATTGGAAGGCCAGCTTCCGTCACTGTACTGAAACCACCAGCCGGAAGGGCTGTAGCGCCAGCCTCTGGGACTACTGTAACTGCCTGGCCCGTCGTCGTCATCGTCGTCATCCCAGAAGTCAAAGGATTCACTTCCCTCAACAGGCCCTTTGATTTTTGTGCCGGAGCCGTTCCAGCCCGGAAAATCCCGGACAGTCTGCCCATCAGCAGCCATGGCGGCCACAGGAAACAAAGCCGCCAGCCATATCACAGCAGCTCCTATTGCCAGTTTTTTTGTAAACCTTCCCATACCTTCCCCTCTTTCCAATCCATGTACCTTACGGGGTCTTATTTAAAGATCCCCTTCTTTTTATGTTTTTCGCCTTCCCCTGCGCCGTTCATGGCTTCGTCAAATTTACGAAGCGCGTCTTTTTGAGCCTCGTTCATCCGCTCCGGTACTGAAACCACCAGCGTAACGAAATGGTCACCCCGGATGGCCCGGTTTCGTAAGGAAGGAACTCCCTTTCCCTTTAAGCGCACCTTGGTATCGGTCTGGGTTCCCGCCTTCACCTCGTATTCCACGTCCCCATCCACAGTCTTGATCCGGATGGTTCCGCCTAAGGCAGCATTTACAAAAGAAATGGGGACCGTTGAGAAAATACTGGTATCCTGGCGTTTGAAAATCGGATGATTGGATACCACAGCCTCTACGAGCAAATCGCCTCTCTCTCCGCCATTGGTTCCCGGCTCTCCCGCACCTGCAAGGCGCACAGACTGTCCGTTGTCAATACCCCCGGGAATGGTGACTTTGAATTTCTTTCTCTTTGTAATATATCCGCTTCCGTAGCAATCCGGACATTTATCCTTAACGATCTTCCCGCTGCCTCCGCAATCCGGACAAGTCTGAACATTCTGTATCTGGCCGAAAAAGGATTGCTGGGTATACATGATCTTTCCTTTTCCATTACACTTTGAACATGTAATCGGTGAGGTCCCTGCTTTCGCACCGCTTCCGTGACAGGAAGAACACTCTTCCTTAAAGTTCATCTCAATCTCTTTTTCACAACCAAAAATCGCATCCTCAAAGGTGATGCGGATGCTGGTTCTGACATTGGCTCCCCTGGATGGCCCATTGTAACTTGCGCTGCTTCTTCGTCCTCCGCCAAAGATATCTCCGAAAATATCTCCGAAAATATCTCCCATGTCCGCTCCGTTGAAATCAAAGCCGCCAAAACCGCCTGCTCCCCCGCTTCCGTCAAAAGCAGCGGAACCGAACTGGTCATACTGACGTCTCTTATCAGGATCGCTAAGGACACTGTATGCCTCGGAAGCCTGCTTGAACTTCTCAGCAGCCGCAGTATCTCCGGGATTTGTGTCAGGATGGTATTTTTTTGCTAATGCCCTGTAAGCCTTCTTAATGGCTGCGTCATCCGCATCCTTTGGAATGCCCAGGGTTTCATAATAATCTTTTTTACTCTCTGCCATCTTAGGTCTACCTTTCATGTTTCAATCCGCATTCTGCATTCATATATGAGCACAGGATGACACAGCAACTACACTTAAAGACTCCGGAAAAAGTGCTGTATCGCTACAACACTTTTCCCAAAGTCCTGTCAACCGACCAGACTAGTTTACACCTCTTTGTAATCTCCGTCAACTACATCGCTGTCCTGATAGGCCGTGTTTTCTGCTCCCATGTCAGGGCCAGCTCCCTGTTCTCCTGCCTGAGACTGAGCCTGCTCATAAACCTTTGCAAACAGGGCCTGTGCGCTGTTCATCAGTCTTTCTCTGCCGGCCTTGATGTCTTCAATCTGGGCATCGGTCATCTCATCAATAGGAGCTCTGTTAATCGCTTCTTTTAATGCAGTTAAGTCTGCTTCCACAGTTGCCTTATCGTTTGCATCGATCTTGTCTCCTACTTCCTGCAGAGCCTTCTCTGTCTGGAATACCATGGAGTCCGCATCGTTTCTTGCGTCAATGCCTTCCTTGCGCTTCTTATCCTGAGCCTCATACTCGGCTGCTTCCTTCACTGCCTTATCAATATCAGAGTCAGACATGTTGGAACCTGATGTAATGGTAATATGCTGTTCTTTGCCTGTTCCAAGATCCTTAGCGGAAACATTTACGATACCGTTGGCGTCGATATCGAAAGTAACCTCAATCTGAGGAACTCCTCTTCTTGCCGGCGGAATTCCATCCAGGCGGAACTGGCCTAAGGTCTTGTTATCTCTTGCAAACTGTCTCTCACCCTGTACCACGTGGATATCAACCGCTGTCTGGTTGTCTGCCGCTGTGGAGAAGATCTGGCTCTTCTTTGTTGGGATGGTAGTATTTCTCTCGATCAGTCTGGTGGCTACTCCGCCCATGGTCTCAATGGATAAGGAAAGTGGAGTAACATCAAGAAGAAGGATATCGCCTGCACCTGCATCGCCTGCAAGCTTTCCGCCCTGGATGCTGGCACCGATGGCAACACATTCATCTGGGTTTAAGGACTTGGAAGGCTCTTTGCCTGTAATCTGTTTTACTTTCTCCTGAGCGGACAGCATACGGGTAGAACCGCCCACTAACAATACTTTTCCTAATTCTGCGGAAGTAATACCTGCATCCCTTAAGGCGTTCTGTACCGGAATTGCAGTTCGCTCAATGAGATCGGCTGTGAGTTCATCAAATTTTGCTCTGGTCAGGTTCATATCCAGATGCTTCGGACCTTCTGAAGTAGCGGTAATAAACGGCAGGTTGATGTTGGTGGTGGTAGAAGAGGATAATTCCTTCTTTGCCTTTTCAGCCGCCTCTCTTAATCTCTGCATAGCCATCTTGTCACCGGATAAATCAACGCCCTCTGCCTTCTTAAATTCATCCACCATCCACTGGGTGATGCGGTTATCAAAATCATCACCGCCCAGACGGGTATCGCCGTTTGTGGAAAGAACTTCGATGACGCCGTCGCCGATTTCAATGATGGAAACGTCGAAGGTACCGCCGCCTAAGTCATATACCATAATCTTCTGCTCTTTTTCATTGTCAAGTCCATAAGCCAGAGCTGCTGCCGTTGGCTCGTTGATGATACGTTTTACGTCAAGGCCTGCGATCTTACCTGCATCCTTGGTGGCCTGACGCTGAGCATCGTTAAAATATGCCGGTACCGTAATAACTGCTTCGGTTACCTTTTCTCCTAAATAAGCCTCTGCATCTGCCTTTAATTTCTGAAGTATCATGGCAGAAATTTCCTGAGGGCTGTAATTTTTTCCGTCAACGGTTACCTTGTAGTCTGTACCAATATGTCTTTTGATAGAAGAGATCGTGCGGTCGGCGTTCGTTACTGCCTGACGCTTTGCCGGCTCGCCTACAAGTCTCTCTCCGTTCTTAGTAAATGCAACAACGGAAGGTGTAGTTCTTACGCCCTCGCTGTTGGGAATTACAACCGGTTTGCCACCTTCCATAACGGCCACGCAGCTATTTGTCGTTCCTAAGTCAATACCAATGATCTTGCCCATAGTTTTTTCCTCCTATTAAATAAACCAAATGTAAATGATTACCAATTTCCTGCCCCTGCTTTCTGGCAGGGCCGCCCCTTTTTACCGGGCGTAAAGTAATACCCATAGGGTACTTCATGTTTCCTGATTTTATATAACTAATTAGCCACCTGCACCATGGAATGTCTTACCACAGTGTCACGGTAGGTATAACCCTTCTGAAGCTCCTGGGAAACCTCATTCTCGCCCAGTGACTCATCTTCAATGTGCATGACCGCATTATGGAAATTAGGGTCAAAGGTTTTACCCACTGCTTCAATGGGTTTCACCCCGGCCTCTTCCAGTGTTTTCATAAGCTGTTTGTATATCTTATCCATGCCGTCTGCAAACGGAGCTGTTCTCTCTTCATCGGAAATGGCTGCAAGGCCTCTTTCAAAATTGTCAACCACCGGAAGGATCCTTTCCACAATATCCTTTGCCCCGATTTCAAACATAGCTGTTTTTTCCTTCTCCGTTCTCTTGCGGTAATTATCAAATTCAGCCATGTTCCTTTGAAGGCGGTCCGTCAGTTCCTCTATTTTTTCATCCCTTGGGTCTTTTTTTTCCTTCTTTTTTCCGAAAAAACCCTTTTTCCCTGATTCTTCCGCAGAACCCGCCTCTGCCGTTTCTTCCTCTGAAACGTTTTCCTCATTACCGCCCGTCTTTTGGGACATACTGGTATACCCGCAGGGTGTTTCCTGGGTTCCGTCGTCTGCGCAGGCTTCTGCGCCTTCTATTTCTTTTTCAGTGAAAGCAGCATCTTCTGTATGAACAGCCTCATCTGCCAGCCTTTCATCTGTTTTCACATCTTCCATGCTCAATGCTCTACCCTTTACCTTTCATCTTTTTTCAAAATAGCATCCAACTGCGTCATAAGATTTCGCAATGTGCTGAGTACCTTTTGATAATCCATCCGTTTCGGACCTATGATTCCAATGGTACCCCTCAAGCCTTCGCCCAGCTCATAATTGGCGGTTACAATGCTGCAGTCCTTCATTGCTTTTACTGGAGCTTCAGCACCAATATATACCTGGATTCCGGATCCGCTCTCGGAACTGTTCATATCATCGATCAGTCCCTGCAAAAGGTCCTTTTGTTCCAGCGTGCCGATAAGCTTACTGGCACTTTCTCCATCGCTTAATTCCGGATACTTGAAAATGTTCGTGGCCCCGCTGGTATAAACCTGAAGGTCTTCATCATCGCCCCGGATGGCGGTGGCCACCTCAGTCAGCACCCGGTCCACCACATCACAGTGGGGTCCTGCCTGAATCTTCAGCCTGCTGATCACTTCAAGATTAATCTCTTCTATGGCCAGCCCGTTAAGGGCATTGTTAAGAAGAATGTTAAGATTTAAAAGTCCTTCATCATTTAATTCCGTGTGAATGGGAATCATGGTATTCTTAATGATATTGCCCTCCACCACGATCACCACAAGAAGCTTCTCTTCATCAACCTTGGAAAGCTGGATAAACTTTAGTTTGTTCTGGTGAAACTGGGGTGCGCTGATCATTGCCGCGTAATTGGTATTCTGCGCAAGAAGCTTTGCCATCTGCTTCAGCAAAAGCTCTACACGGTCCACCCGCTTTAACATCATATCTTTGATCTCAGTGACTTCATCTTCCTTTTCCTGCATGATCTGGTCCACATAAAAGCGGTATCCTCTGTCAGAAGGGATCCTTCCCGCAGAGGTGTGAGGCTGCATAATGTATCCCAGCTCCTCCAGATCAGACATCTCATTTCGGATAGTGGCAGAACTTAAGTTCAAATCCGTGTACTTTGATATGGTACGGGAACCAACCGGTTCTCCGGTTTCCAGATAAGTTTTAATGATGGCTTTTAGTATGGTTATTTTCCGCTCATCCAACTGATCCTTGTCGTTCAAACTGCCCCACTTCCTTTCTGAGTTTTTTGTTAGCACTCAACGTTTAGGAGTGCTAATACCTTCTTTTCATAATATATTCTTTTTTTCTACTTTTGTCAATACATTCCCATAAAATTTTTTGGTTAAGTTTTTATGACCTGTTTATACATTTTTTCTTATTTTTCTATTAATTATTACAAAGCTGTTGACATTTTTTTCTTGACATTTAACACTTTTGTAATATAATGGTAACTAAGACACCATAACAATGCGATTGCAAGGTAAGATTGAGAGGAAAATATCTTTCAATCTTGTGTTTGTAAACAGTGTGCCCGCTTCACCGGGCGTCAGCTGGATATGCAGGCATCTCACCTTGATTCATTTGGAGGTAAATTATGAATAGCTTTTCAGGGAAAAAAAGTATCACCGTATTCCTGACACTTCTTTATATCCTGCTGTTATCTACGACTACGCTGGCAGCCGAAACCACGGAAAAAGACCAAACGGTAAATCAAGTACAGTCCGAAAGCGCTGGAACAGATCACCAAACCACACAGACCGGCACCGAAAATCAGGGGGCAGCGGCCAATACGGAGACCCTCTCTGAAGAAGTCGGACCCGGCATCAAGAAAAAATCAGCAGAACCGGTAAAACCCGAGAAGCCCGCAACACCAGTTTATGAAAAAGGAGAATCCCTGGGGGTTTTCACTGCCACAGCATACTGCCCCGAAAGCTCCGGCAAACAGTGCCTGACCTATTCCGGCACCGTCCCCCAGCCTCAGCATACCATATCTGCGGATATCACCCTCCTTCCTCTTGGAACTAAGGTCATGATCGACGGTATCGTTTATACCGTTGAGGATATCGGAAGCAGTGTAAAAGGGAATAAAGTAGATATTTTCTTTGCAACCCGCAGAGAAGCCCTGGATTTTGGAAGACAGACAAAAGAATTATTTGCAGTCATTGAACGGTAAAAAACGTCCCCATGATGCCGCAAAGCAGTGAATTACCTCACTGTTTTGCGGCGTTTTTTTATCTTTACCTTGACAAAACTGGAAAAATGTGTAAAATGATTACTTGTACCTCATTTATTACGAAACTGTTACATATAATTATAAATATATTAAATTATATTACAGTTCGTAAAAAAGAAAGGAAGTATTTGTAATATGCAAAAAACAAGCAAAATTCACTGGTTCCTGGGAACCTTACTAATGATGGCATTTTTCCTGATAAGTACGTTTCACGCTTTTGCCGCCCAAACGGCGGGTATTATTGACAATGCGGATGAAAGCAGCGTCAGAGGCTGGGCTATTAACAGCGCTGATCCCGGCTCTGTGGCAGAAGTAAAGGTTGTCATTACCAACCAGGCTAACGGGCAGGTGGTGGCGGAGCTTACCGCCACTGCCAACAAATACCGGGAGGATCTGGTATCTCACGGAACCGGAAATTATGGCTTTGAAATACCGGTTTCATGGAATTCTTACGGTGACGGTACCTACCTGGTAGAGGCCTATGAAGCGGGCCAGAAGCTTTCAGGCTCCAGACTCTATCCTGTGGGCGATCTTGCCGCTGCAAATCTCCAGAACAACAGTTCCAACCTCCGCTCTCTTGGAGTATTCAGAACCACAGCCTACTGCCCCTGCCGCAAGTGCTCAGGAGGCTGGGGAGGCCGTACCAGCACAGGGACCATTGCTGCCGCTAACCATACCATTTCTGTTGATCCAAGAGTCATTCCCTATGGAAGCCGCATCATGATCGGAGGCGTCGTCTATACGGCGGAGGACTGCGGAGGCGGAGTCAAGGGAAACCACATTGATATTTTCTTCAACACCCATGGAGAAACCCGCTCCTATGGCTCCAGGAATGTGGAAGTATATCTCATTCAATAATGCAAAACCCCATCAAAAAGCCCGGTGAATTTTTATTTTTCACCGGGCCTTATATTATATCATTTAGAGCCAAGCGGCCCAGCCCCGTATTTTTCCGTCTTTACTGTAATCTCTTTTATCATACGCATCAATTCCAGCGCACTTCGGAACCCCACATATTCTTTTGATGTCAGCTTCCCCATCACTCTTCCCTGCATACTGGCGTTCTGGCGATGTTCGATTTTGACAATCAGAGTCTCTTTTGCCAGAATTGACCGGGAGCTTAGAGCCTTGCTATCCTGTAACTGAATTTTTACCTTTACCGGCATTTGACTTTTTCCCTTGGTTCTGTATGCATATTGTTCCAACATTTTTTTATTAAGAAACCTTGGTTCAGTGGATGACTGGGGAGTGCCGATCCAGTCGCATATTTCATCTAATTTAAAAATTAAATCTCCTGCACCGGAAAACCAGACAGGCCTGTCAATGTAGCTGTTAAGAATCTCACCATATAAATTTCCATCTTTTTTTCCGTGAAAACAAATCAGCATGGTACTGCCCCGGCCTGTTGCAGTTATGCCGCCACAGACGTTCTGCATTTCTTCGCTCTTTATCATAGGTTTTTGTCCCCTTTTCCTATCATCCCTTATCAGGCGTTCTTTACAGAAAGGAAAAGCGCAGAATCTGAACACTTTCCCTTTCTATTAAACCATTTACTCTGTTCTTACGGCAATCTCCCTTACCATGCGCATCAGTTCCAATGCACTCCGGAAATCAACATATTTTTTAGATGTCAGCCTTCCCATCACTCTCCCCTGAATGGTGGCACTCTGTCGATGTTCTATGTTAACCATCAAGGTTTCTTTTGCCCGAATTGCCTGGGAGCTCAGGGTTTTGCTGTCCTGAATCTGGACCTTTGCCTTTGCCTTTTCCGGTATTTTGTTTTTTTCTCTAATCCTGTATGCGTATTGTTCTGACATCTTTTTATTGAGGAACCTGGGATACATGGATGGTTGGGGAGTTCCCACCCAGTCGCATATTTCATCCAATTTCAGCATCAGATCCCCAATATCGGAAAACTGGACGGGCCCGTCAATATAGCAGTTAAGAATTTCACCATACAGGTCTTCCCCTCTTTTTCCGTGAAAACAAATAAGCATTGTACTGACGCGGTCTGTCACAGTCATGCTGCGGCAGACGTTCTGCATTTCATCGCTTTTTGTCATAAGTATCTTATCCTCGTTTCCTATAAGTGTTTATCCTGTATCCTTTTAAGAAAGGGAGAGTGTATGATCCTGACACTTTCCCCTTCTATAAAGAATGATTTTAATTTAAACTACGGAGTCTCCGGTGTCCATTTGCCGCTGTCTTCTACATAATATCCATCCGGTGTCACTTCATTCTGGTACATGGAACCCAATGAACGTTCTGATTGGTCTGCATAGTCCCATTTTCCGGCTGTCTGAGCTAATTGCCACGTCTGCCGGCTGTTCTCCGATGTCAGATAATACCATACACCGTCTATTTTCTGCCAGCCGGTAAGCATAGCACCATTAAACAGGTTTAAGTAGTACCATTTCCCGTCATTCTCATCAAAATGCCAGCCGGTCTTAAGACGGCCAAACCAGCCATCGTGAATGGTAGACAGGAAATACCATTTCCCTTCTTCATCCGCAAACCAGCCGCTGTCCATTGTCCCTTCCTTATCAAAATGATATGTATAAATCAACGTTGTTTCGTTATGGGAATATCGAATATTTGCCCACTGGCCTTTTAATTTCGTCCCAGTGCTTAAAACGAAAGACCAGTCATTGCTTGCCGGATCAAAATTATCCCAAGAGCCGTCCACATCGTTTGTATAGGTCTTATAACTACCAAAACGGTAAGCCCCCGGTCCCAGGCTGCTGCTTCCGGAACTGCTTCCGCCTACGGAGCTGCTGCCTCCTCCTGAACCGCTTCCACCGCCGGAGCCATTTCCGCCTCCTGAGCCATTTCCGCCTCCTGAGCCATTTCCGCCTCCTGAATCTTCTCCTCCTCCAGAACCATTCTCTCCTCCGGAACCGCTTCCATTTCTGATTCCGTCAACAATGTCCTTTAGTGTCTGATAAGCATCATCCAGCTGTTCAATCGTAGGTCGGGGCAGGGTATCGCGAACTTCCATCGCATCATGGATCGCATCAGTTAATATGTTTCTGTCTTCTTCACTTACCGTACCGTTGTTTTTCAAAGCATTGGCTGTATTGACTTCATCATTCAAACGGTTCTTTGCTGCCTGCCACAGGGAATCATCCTCCTGCTCATACACTGCATACAACTGGAGATCTTTGTTAACCGGAACCGTTACATCATACGAACCTGCAGCTCCTGCCTGTTTTCCCAATCCTGCAAATTCATATACAATACCGGTAACCGGATCCCTATAGTTTTCCAGGCATTCAAGAGCCATATATCCGTCCGCATCTTCAAGAGCACTTCCGGCTCTCACCTTAAGACTTGTCACTGCGCCTCTCTTCGTATCAATAACGGTAACCTTATATGCTTTGGAATAGGTTAATATAATCCTATCCCCTACATTCCCATCAAACAGGAATGTACCGGTAAAACCGCCATCCGGATCATTGAGATCAGGCTCCATGGGTATAATCTCCGTACATACCGGATCGTCATCCACATTTTCAACCTTCCACAACTGGTAATCCAGATGACCGAGTATGCTTGTATCCAGGGTTCCATAAACCTGTATATCAGGGGTGTGGTTCCCATCGGACGGCAGGGCTTTATTAACGCCATCTACCTTTCTTGATAATGATATATCTAACACCCAGGGGACCTTTAATGCCTCACTGTCCACTGCTGCAGCATCTCTCACTGCATTGGACTCCGTAGCAGTCGGCACGCTTCTTCGGTCAAATTTGACCGTATATTGCACATTATGCCCTGATGTCAGCAGATCCTGATCGGAAGAATTTTCAATCAGGTCCAGCTTTAATGCTTCCAATATATCCGTTTGCATATTAAGGGCAAATGCTCCATTTTTAGGAGAATAATCTACCGTTGCATTGGAAGCAGTAGCCACGGCGGTTGACTCATACCGCACCTGAAGAACTACGTCCCTGGCCGGCATGGTAACCGTTTGATTCTTCTGGGTTGCATGAAGGGACACGGAGCCCAGCAGGCACTCCCATTTCATAAAGCTGGATCCGGTTATGTCTGGAGCTTTTATCCTTATTTTATCCCCTTTGCGGACGCTGACCTGAGTTGCTCCCTCTTCGATTTCCAAAGCAACATCATTTCTGGTGACTTCCGTAGCATATCCTCCGTTTGTGATATACAGAGTATAAATCCGGTCATCCGTCTGGGATGATTCTCCCAGAAGGATCTGATTGCCCAGGAATATTTTTTCAGATGGGGCTTCTGTTTCTCCAAAATGCTTTGCAACTACCGTATAGGCTTGTCCTGATTCCAAATCAGAAAATTCTACAGCAGCCGGGCTTCCTGAGGATCCCAGCCAGCCATCTGCAGCCCCTGCCTGTGAAACCACATTCTCATCACCACTGAGAAGTGCATACAGCGTATTCTCTGCCGCAGGACTAATGGTGATTTTCTTCCTGCCTTCATTTCCATCATCTGCAACGGAATAGTTACTGCCAAGAGTAACGATACCTACCCTTGCCGGCTGACTTGTCAGAGTTCCATCCACATGATCTGCCAGCGGTTCCCCAACTACAGGAACTGCAGTTAATGAAAGTTCATAAACATAGTAATAGGTACAGGGATTTAATCCTGTAAATCTCCCGTTTTGAAGCTGGGAACCTGTCATGAAAGATATCACAATGCCGTCTTTATCCGTAACTGCATACGTTCTCTCTTCGTTTACTCCATTAATTCTGATCTGTCCGGTTCCGTCCGCTGCTACGTCCCCATTTGAATCTGGAATGCTCAATATCCCGTCATCTCCTGCGATTGGCGTAAACCTGGCCGTATACCTATGGTTGGTAAGAATCTGAAGGCTGTTTTGTACCTGATTTCCATTCTCATCAAACCAACCGGCAAAAAGATAATTGCTGTCTGCCTGAGGCAAAGGCAGGTCCAGATCAGTCCATACCGTCCCTTTTACAACATGGGCCGTGGTGATTCCTGAAATACTTCCATGGCTTCCGGATACAAAGGTCAGATCAAACCACTCATTGGGATCTTCTTCAAAATTTGCATATAGCATTAAGTTCCCGGTCACCTGCACGTCACCAGTAAGCCTTATTCCGGTCTTTCCAGTCCCGTTGGAATTTGCTATATACCAACCATCAAATAAATAGTGGGCTTCCGGCGACGGGGGAATACTCTGGGTCAGATCCTCAATTGGATAGGAATTGAGACGGAAGAACTTGGGAGAAGAGTCTCCGGACAAGGTTCCGTTGGCACTTTTATAGTAATCAATTCGGGCCCAATTATTGGGATCTGTTAAGTTTTCGTTATAGGTAATGGTAAGAGAACCTCCCAGGATACCGGTTTGAAAGGTCAGTTTTTCTTCATTCTGATCCAGAACGAGGTTGGATAAATTACCATTCCATGTGAAATTCGGCGGATAAATGTATCCTGCTTTTCTTTCTACTGGCAGTTCCACAGGATTCCCAGGAGAAACCTGCAGATCCTCAGGTTCTGCAAGAATGTTATTATGATTATCCACTGTATTTACAACGATATGCGTCGTATAATTCTCATCTATTTGATACTTATAAGTGACGATTACCATCTGATTGGGCATCTTCCCTGTAAAATTACGGTCATCATCAAAAGTGCATCCGGCTGAAGCTGCAGAATAAATTCCTCTGAGGCTTAAATCATCCGTATCACCGTATCCTGTCTTCACCTCTGCGCCAATAAGATCATATGCCGTTATACTGGCCGGGGAAACTGAAACTGAAGTTTCTGCGGCGTAAGCATGGGCATCCGGCGTTTTTATGGCCACACCGTCTTCATCTACGTATTCCACACGAAGTGTGAATTTCTTGCTGGCATCCGGCTCATAACGGTAGGCAACCATAAGATCGTCATTGGGCATATATCCCTTGATGGTGTTCGTAGATGTGTTGACAGTTGCCGATTCTTCCAGGGTTCCTGCACCGCTCTCATCATTAAATTTTCGGATTCTGTTATTTTTAATCAGCACTGATTTCAGTTTATATCCCGGTATATTCCTTTTATAGGTGGCTGAAACAGGTGTATTGGCTGTTACCTCACTCGTCGAAGTTCCATTGTCAAAAAACCGGATCACCTGACTGTCATTATACAATGGCCATACAGTCTGGTCGCTACCATCAGTCATGCTGTCTCTTACTGTATTTAAATCACGGTAATGCATGACCGTAAAATCAAACTTTTTGTTGCTGTTTCCCTTCCACACTGCTTTATAGGTTTCCGACGACAAATAGGGAAATGCATACGGCAGATTAAGAACTTTATTCCCGTCTTCGTTGTACCAGCCGCTAAAGGTATAGCCTGGCCATTCAACATCAAACTCCGGAAGCTTGGGCCTTTCCTCAGAGCCTCTGATTTCTGTTTCAATGCCGCTAAAAGCTGCAGACGAAATCAGGGCATGACCTGCCTGTCCAGTCGCGTAGGAGATGCCGTTTTCATATCTTGGAACATTCACATATGTGGAATGTGACAAATTTGGCCCCATCTGCGGATCAAATTGAACGATCGAAGGATCGCCGTAGTCTAATGCTGCCAAAGACGCAGGCGGTGCCGCCATGGTAATTACCATGGCGGCTGCCAGTATCAAAGCTGTCTGCGCTTTCCGTTTCTTCTTGTTTTTCATTCTTTCCTCCTTACTGCAGCCAGGCTCCATCTCCGCCGACGTTATACCCATCCGGCGTTATCTCGCCTATGTACATGGAACCCAGGGGTCTCCCTGCGTTATCCTTATAGATCCACTTTTCCGTTGCCGGATCGTAACCGTAGGTCTCCATACTGTTCTGCTCCGTAAAGTAATACCATTTTCCGCCGATGTTCCTCCAGCCCTTTGCCATCATTCCTGTCTCAGGGTCAAGATAATACCAGCGGTTGTCCTCTTTATCGTAATGCCAGTCAGCCTTCATTTTTCCCAGCCAGCCATCGGATTCTGTATTACAGTAATACCAGTTAAGCTTTTCATCACGGAACCATCCATAATCCATGATCCCGTTGGCATTGAAGTGATACCACCCGTTCCTGTTCACATCTCCGTTGGCAAAATCAAGCTTTGCCCACTGGCCTGTCAGACGGATTCCTCCGTTTAACACAAAGGCCCACTGGCCCCCGTTTCCGGACAGTTCCTCCCAGTTTCCATTGGTCCCAACGGTATAACTTATGCTCCGGCTGGGATTGTACGGACTGGTTTTTACTCCGCTTCCGCTTCCTCCTCCGCCTTTGCTTCCTCCCTTGCTTCCGGATCCCTGGATCTTATCATAGTGGTCATAACGCTCATCCAGTACCTCATCTAACGGCTTTGTGACTTCCTGAAGCTTTTCCAGGGCTTTCAGCAGTTCGTCAAGGGTTGCCTTGGGGGACGTCCGGTCCAGGGCCTCCAGGGCCTCTTTGATGGCCTCTTTGAGCTTTCCGGTTTCCTTTAACGTCAGGAAATAGTCATCACTTTTATCAATGGCATCCTTTACGGCATCCTCCAGCTCTTTCCTGGAATGATCCACTTCCTTCTTGTTGTCCAGATAATACGCATATACATAGGTCTTCCGGTTGATTTCCTTATCCGGATCGAAGTCACTAAGGCGGTCTTCCCTGTAGCTCCAGCCCACATAATTGTACTCTACTCCCTCTTCACTGACAAAAAGGTCCGCCGGTTCTTCCAACTGGCCGTATTCAAAGATATAATACCCGTCACTTGGGGCTTCTCCCTTTCTTACCTTGAAGTAATACAGGTACTTAGGAAGGGCTGTCTGGTTTAAGAAATACAGCCGGTAAGCCTTTGAATACACCAGCACATACCTGGTTCCCGCCTGGGCCGTAAAGGTGAACAGGCCGCCGGTCTCTTCCATATCCTCTGACAGTTCCACCAGCTCCGCCTGGACCGAACCGTCAACCGGGTCCGTACTCAGCCGGTACAACTGGTAATCCATCATGTCCACATCAGCCTTATCCAACTGGACATAGGTGACAAACTCCGCCTCTGACGGCGTGGCCATGGCCGTCTTTCTGCCATTGACATACCGCTCAATGTCCACATTCAGTCCCCAGGCCGCCTTAAATGCCTGGCTATGGTCGCTGTTGTAGTCGGCTGATGCCTTAACCGCATTGGATTCCGTGGCCTTTGGGGCATTTTTCGTATATACCACCTTATAGGTCACATCCGCGTGGTTCTGATCCATCAGTATCCGGTCTGCATCAGTAGTAAGCTCTTCCTCCAGACCAGGTACTTCTCCAGGATCAAGGGCGATCTCATTTCCGCTTCCTCCCCGGACCTCATCCACCACTGTCGCATTGCTGGGGCTGGCTGTGGGGCGGGAATAATAGGCGGTAAACACCAGGTTGGTATCCGGCATATCAAAGGCAAGCTTTCTCTCATACAGCTTTCCTGTAAGTCCGGGCACTGAGCCAATGGTAATCTTCCAGTACTGGAATGCTCCTCCGGCTCCATTGACCTCGTCTGCGGTGATCTCCACCCGGTCTCCCTTATGGGCTTCCTCATATCTGGCTGTATCAGTCTCTTCCTGATCTACACTCACCACCTTGCCTTCCAGGGTCTCCACGATGTAGTTGGGGATGTCCAGGGCTCCGCCCGGATCTGTGGTGATAGCTGATCCGTCGGGCAACCGGCTCCCCGCTGTGATTCCTGTCTCACCCTTTGATCTGGCTACTACGATATATTCCTCGTTGTAATCCAGCCCGGAAAAGGTCACGCTTCCCGGATTTCCGGTCACTGCCTGCCATCCGCTACTTTCGGTTTCCCCAGTTACCACAACTGTTCCATCCTTATTTAAAACCGCATAATCCGACTTTTTATCAGCCGGTTTGATCACAAGCACTGTCTTTCCTTCGTGATTTTCATCGTACAGGATCTGGTAGTTGGTCTCCACCACCGGAGTCAGCACTTCTGCAGGATCACTGATGTTGCCTTCTGTTTCTTCCATCTGGTTTCCCACTGCAGCCTGCACATTTCCTGCCGCCTCATACACAAGGTATCTGGCTCCCGGATAGAGTCCGTCAAAATACACCCGGCCTGCAATGTTTCCTGTCTGCACTCCCACGATCTTTCCTTCCAGGTCAGTGATGATGTACTGATAACCTGTAGTGGTGTGATAAACGGTGATCTTTCCCTTTCCTTCCCCGTTAAGCCCGGTGGAGGCATCGGGAGTTGCCACCTCCGTTCCGAATACTGCCGGGTCCGCATAGAAACGTATGGTATAGGTATGTCCGTTCTTTAATACATCCGTTGATTCGACTTCCGAATCCCCGTCATACCAGCCATCCAACAGATAGTTGACCTCCGGCACATAGCCCGGTATCTGGCCTGTGATGTCTCCCCAGGTCCTGTCATACTGGATATGCAGGGAGGTAAGGCTTCCGTCTGACAGGGAAACGTGTTCTCCTGCCGCAAACCGGATATCGACCCATTTCTCCGGATCTTCTTCAAAGAGGGCCGTAATGGCTGCATCCCCTGTAAAACGGTGATCCTCTCTCAGAATGTGCTCTCCGTCATCCAACGAACCGTTTCCATTATGGTCAAGGAACCAACCGGCAAACCGGTAGTACTGGGCTGCCTGAGCCAATGGTACCAGGTGTTTTTCCTTTAGCTTGCTCCAGGTATCACTGTCGGTCTGACCGGCTGCGGAGCCGTCGTTTTTCAGTATGGAAGTCTCGTAAACTCCTGTTCCTGCCCCCTGCTCCTGAACATCAGCAGATACTCCACTTCCATGGGAGATGGAACCATTGGCTCCGGACCGATAAGTAATTTTAGACCATTGAGACGGTACACGGTCATACCGGTAGCTGACCGTCAGGTCATCGTTTGGCATGGTCCCTGTAAAATCATGTCCGGTATCAAAGCTTCCGCTGGAAGCCGGCACTGCTGCCGAACTTTCATAGGTGTATCCGTATAATTCCCGGTACTCCCCACTTACCCCAATATCCGCTGTTTTCTTCTGGACTTCCTGATTACTGATATTTTTCAAATCATTATCAAGAGTGTCATTATCCAGATAATTGACTGTAAACCAGTATCCTTCCCCTGTTGCTTGATATACATATGTAATTTCTACCGGCTGGTTGGGCATGACACCTGAAAAGCTGCCGCTGCTTCCAAAACTTCCCTGAACAGCACTGACCAGGTTTCCATCTGTGTCATCCGCAGTATCTCCGTCTGTTATGCTTTCTGATACTAACTGGTATCCGTAAAGATCTATGGGAGCTGCGTTAATGGCATCCTCCGGGTAATAGGGTGTCACACTGGGAGCATGGATCACGGTTCCGTTCTCTGTCACATAGCGCACCGTTAAATTGGATCTGGCTGCCGGATTATTCCGGTCTACCTTGTATGCATATTTCACAGCCGCAGCCTGCCCCGGCATCCTTCCGGTAAATTCTCCTGTGGAGCCGTCCAGGATTCCTATGGGGACTGCTCCCAGCCCGTCATAGTTGTAGTCTTCCGGACTAATAAGGAAATCTAAAAGACTCCACAGATACCCATGAATGTTCTTTTTCTGGGACTGAATCTCCGCTTCCACGGAATAAACATTCTCCGTAGTCGTTGTCTGGAACACAATAGAACCGTTCTGGTTGGTATAATCCACCGTGTAATCAAACTTCACAGACGGATCTGACTCCCATATGGCGTAATAGGTAACCGGTCCGTCCGGATAAACGGCAGGAAGGGTTGAAATGTATTCCGGGCTGCTCTGACTGTTTGCCTTGCTCCAGCCCTTAAACACGTATCCATACCTGGTTACACCGGGAAGAATAGCATTTACGCTGCTTCCGGCTATTCCTGTCAGGATTTCCGGCTGGGGGGTCCCCCCGTTGACCACAAAGCCGATAGATGCATCAATCCTGGTGTATTCGTAGGTAATTACCACATCCTGCCCCGGCATAATACCCGTTATTGTCCCAAAAGTATCCCCTGCTGTTTCTACCGCAGTCAAGGCACTGCCGCCCCCCTGATCAATGATGATTCCGGTCAGTTCATACCCGGAAATCGCTGACGGCGGCTGGATCACCATCTCATCGCCCGACGCAAAAGACAGGCTGGGTGTATCCGGCGCACCTGTTACGGTTCCTCCTGTAGAGGTATCCCGGTAGGCAAAGCTTACGGTATATCCGTTGCGCTTTAAAACCGTATTCCCGGAATTCTTAAAGACAGGGGATCCGAAATTGTCAAAGACATCGGATCCAATGGTGGCATAGATTCCGGCCCCGTTTCCTCTATCCTCATCCGCAAAAAAGTTGTCTGCAAATGGACAGGAAGAAAAGCTTCCTGAATAATCCTCAGAAGGAACGGCTATAACAACTTCCTGACTTGCGGCTGTTGACTCTCCCACAGAAGCATCTGGAATCTGTGCTGAAGTCACACCAATCCGGGAAGTGCCAAGGTCCCCCTCTACAGTAATGTACTTTCCGGCACCCAGATAAACATTTGCTTTCTCTCCTGCCGTACTTTCATTATCCGTAATATGGATATTATTCAGCACCGTGAACTTTCCCGTGCTATTAAAATTAACAGCACCTGAACCATTTGATATATTGTTGGAAACCGTACCTGAGTTTATAATCAGGCTGGCACTTCCTATTACATTCAAGGCACTGCCTGATAAAGGTGCTGTTATCTTATTACCTGTAAAAGTAGTTCCTGCATTAATATGCAGTTCCCCTGCATTTGCTTCTACAAATGGATGAGCGCTTTCAACGCCATTGCCATTTATGATGATATTATTAAATCTTAATATACTGTTATTGGAACTAATACGAAACATGGGACCGGTGGGGCTGGTTCCACGCTCCAGTTCCACAATGTCTGAGATTGTTTCACCATTATCATCGAAATTACTGCTTAATATTGTAATATCGGTTCCAGATCCGACAGGAACATCTATCGATCCATCAATAGGACCATAATCCATGATATAAATGTATCCCCTCTTACCATTCAACTTTGACATCGCAAAGTCAATTGTTGCAAATGGTTGTGAATAGGAACCGTCACGAGATGTGCTGTCAATACCGCTTGATGAAACATAATAAGAAGTGGGCCTAACCGTGTATGCCACACGTCTATGGGCAATCTCATATGGACGGACCTCTACTTTCCATGAGTAGGCAAAAGCTGAATCCAGGTATGTACCTGCATCGCCCAATGCATTTGTCTTAATATCTTTACTTGAATTGAAATTATCCTTATTTTCTTTGAATACATAATTACTATAAAAAGTATCTGTGTAAGAAGACTCAAAATCATCCGGTGCTGTAATTAAACTATTGCAATTGTGATGACTGTATGCGCCGATCCATCGCTTCACGCCCCACTCATCCCCATAGATCCTTAAGGCAGGATCATTGGTAATACATTCAAAAGTGGCCATTGCATCAGCACCGGATCTTCCATTCACCATGTAAAAGCCTTCTCTGGTTCCAAAGGTTCTGCTGAGATTTGCACCATCATCATCGCCTATTTGAACATCTGCGGTAGTCCCAATATACATCGTCTTTGAAGTAATATTTTTATTATAGATATAGTAATCCACAAAAACATACTGCCCATCCGGGCTGCTGTTGGTTTTCACTGACACTTCCATATTGGGAAACTTGGCATGGTTAGAAGCAAATTCCATTACGCCGCCATTGTATGTACCAGAATTGGGTTGATAGGTGATTTTTCCGCTACTCAGCGTAGAATTATTCATGTAGGTGTGATATCCCTGAAAACCAAAAACCGTTTGTAGAATCTCGGTGTTATTGGCTGGATAAGTATATACACCGCTTTTTTTAATACCAGCCAAATCAAATCTGGCTCCGTTGCTTAAACTGGCCCAAATTGTATTATCATTATGCCCATTGTCAATTCGAGAATTATCTATCTCCGGCAAAGCATATGCAGTGATCCCCCCTGTAACGGGAATCCCTCCAAGCACAATACAGATGGCCAGCAGCCCAGCTAACATTCGCTTAATTCTTATTTTTATTCTCACTCTGACTTTCCTCCTTGCATTTAGTATTTATGTGGAAAACAAACAGGCCTGATGCTGTTTTTCCACATTCTGTAAGTGGTTTTTTCAATAAATACTTATGCTCAAAAATTAAGTCTTTCCTCTGAAGGCAATTCATCTGTTGAAGGATCCGTATCATAGCCGCCAATCAGGCCTTCTTCATATGGATTCTCCTTGTTATTTTTGTCATAATGATAGAATCCGGTTCCGTCTGCTCCTGTTCTCCATCTGGGCTTCTCATCATCTCCCACCCAGGCTGCGAACCTGTCATTTATGATAAGGAGATATCCGCCATCTTTATCCTTTACTGCCTTTTTATCGCCCTTTACAATCTTTCCGTTGATGTCAACTACCTGATAATAAGTCTCATCGTTTTTACGGACCTCTACCACACCGTAGCCAAATCCTTCATCTGCTTCCAGCTTAAGTCCGTTGATGTAATACCGGTCGTCTTTTCTCTGAAGCTGGTTCCGGTTCCCATATGCCTTTCCGTTACCGGAAAATCCAAATGTAAAGATCCCGTCCTCCAGTTCCACTTTGATTTCCTTTCCAATCTGCATGGAACCGTCATTTAATTCATCCGGTGCGAACAGATACAGATCGGATTTTTCAATTCCATACAGAGAGCCATTTATAAAGTGTTCCGAGCTCCAGGCATCCACATCGTACTGGGCCACAAAATCCGATTTTCCGTCAAACAATACAAAGCCTGTCTTCATTCTTCCGATTCCGTCGAAAGCATAATTTTTTCCGCTGATATTACGGATCCGGTTTCTATAAACTTCGCCGTTTTCATCCGTATGCCACCAGCTGCATTCCTGATCATTATAATCCGTCTCATCCAGATTCTCCGACGGATACATCCAGAACCACATATTTTTTATAAGCCCGCCTCCATCATACGCGGAATAATATCTTGCGGAGGTGGAGGTGGAAGGATTGCTTTTATCCGCATTGCTGATGGTTGCCACTTTGTTCCACCAAGGAGCCATAATTCCATTTTCATCAAAACCATAAGTATTTCCGCCGATATTTTTTTGCTTTAAAACCTCTCCTTTACTGCAGATCTTTTTGGAGTTGTCATCAAAATAAAGCCACATTTTTTCGTAATCTGAATAATAGCGGTCTGTATTGGCACTAAGGAGCTCAGAGCCTCCCACCCCATTGCCGATCTCACCATAATCCAGCCATCTCTCCGTAAATATAATTCCATCTTCCCCGGAATAATAAATTCCTTCCACAAACGGATCATCAGAATCATTAACGGAATTACCATTTTCATCAAACCAACCGGTCAGCATCTGTCCATCCTCATTGAAAATATAGGTATTTCCATTGATCTTCTTTTTGAAACTGTTATTCTTTCTCTGATACGCCTTGCCGTCTGCTCCAAAATAGTACCAGCCTTCTTCAAAATTCCCTTCCGGATCCTTGGATTCATTGATCCAGATCCAGGTGTTTTGAACCATCTTTCCATCTTCATCAACAAAATAACTGGTATTCCCAATACTGAACATACAGTTCTTAAGAATCGTTCCAGCCGATGACAGATAATACCAATCATCCTTTGACTTTTTCCATACATTGGTCATCGGACGATCATCCGAATCAAGGTATGACCATTCATTGTTCTCGATTTTCCAGCCTTCAGCCGCAAAGACATCTTCGGAAAAAGAAGACATTAAAAATCCCATTGAAATCACAAAAACCGTTAACACATATAATTTCTTTTTCATTCCTCATTACTACCTTCCTTTCTCATTAGTTGCATCATGTAGATGTTTTCTGCCATAGGAATTAATGGCAGTCTCCAGATTTATCTCCCCGCAATATACAACAGAATTCCTCTTTTGTTGTAAAAAAAAAAAAACCGGTTCTGACTTCACGTCCCGGTTGATCATTTCTAAATATAGACACGCCAAAAAAGGCCGGTTTAACAAAAACAATACAAACCGGTCTGCTTATTGTGCGTAAATTTTGTAAATGGGAGAATTAAAAGAAAAATACTGGATTTTATCTCCATTATGTAGTAGAATATTTTAAGATACTGTTCTGCTTTTACAACAAAAGAGGAATTCTGTTGTCAACACCAATCAGCAATCTGAGTTTTTCCAACTGCCTGATATGGTTATAGCCGCTTTCCATCGTATAAATACGGGTTGTATCAACGCTGCTATGTCCCAATATATCGGCAAGCCTGGATAAATCCTTTTCTGAATCATAATAGGACCTGGCAAATAAGTGGCGCAAATTATGGGGATAAATCTTTTCCCGAGCAACTCCCGCCTCCAATCCCAAGGCCTTCATATCTCTCCAGATATTGCTTCTGTCTAATGCGGCTCCATTCTTTGTTATAAAAATCATACCGCTTTCTATATGTTTTTCCTTCGCATACCTTATTAACATCTGGGATAACTGTCTTGTAAGAAAAACCGTTCTCACCTTTCCCTTACAATCCACTTCCGCCTTTCCTTTTACCGCAGCCTCTACCGTAATAAAAGGCAGCTCTGAAACACGGATACCTGTTGAACAGATCGTCTGTATCAGTAAAGCCAATCTTATATTGCCTTTGTTCAAAGCCGTCCTTACCAATCTCGTATACTCAATCTTTGACAATTCCTTGTTTGCCGAACAAAAAATATTACGGCTGATTTTAAGGAACTTCACTTTACAATCCCCCCAATTGCAATAATTGAAAAAGCCATTAAGGGCAGCCAAAGCTCCATTAACAGTCACAGGAGCCATTTTTTCCCTCAATACACCCTTCCACATAATTACAATTTCCTTTTCAGCAGATCTTCCATTGAGATAGTTCATAAATAAACAAAGATGATGCCTATATCTTATTATCGTTTCTTTGCTTTTTTCACATCCATGCAGCCACGTACAATATTCATCAATCAGTGCATCTGAAACGATTTTTTCTTTTCGTTTACAGTCCTTTTCCATGTTGTCCTCCTATTATGCTATACCATATATTTTAAATACGAATCATTCCCAATTCAGGGGAAAAATATTCTACATTTTCGAAAAGTCAAATCAAAAAACAGAAACCTCCCTGAAAAACAAGAAAATTTCTGTCTGGTATTGAAAAGAAAACCTATCAACTCAATCCGCTTTCCGTGTCATCGTTTTTTAACGAAGTTTCACCTCATATGCAATCTGACAAAGAACTAATTTATGAGCATATTTGAACTACGTGATTCTTGTTATAGTATGATAATGTTGGACATAAAATTCAAAATTTTTCTTCTTATCTTCACCAATTACTTTACTTTAACACAAATCAAATAAGTCATAATACGTTCTAAATATGAGGTTAGTCGTATCGAATAATAACAGTTATTATTCCTTCACTTTAACATGGACTTACGCTTACACTAAAAACTGGCTCATGACGTAATTACTGATGTCGATCCCCCTGGAGGTCAGGCGGTAATAGCCATTGTCATATTCCATAAGACCATCTTTTCCCATGGAATCCAACACCGGACCGTAAACATTCCGGATATTGTGGCCGAAGCTGCTGACGAACCCCTGGGCTGAAATGCCCTGGGTCAGGCGCAGCCCCAAAAACATGTACTCTTCCATCTTTTCCTCTATGGTAAGCCGTTCAAGCTCCTGCCTCAGCACTTCCTGAAATACTTCCTCCTGGTCAAGACGGGCGCTGCAATACTCATTGTAAGCAGAGGTATTGTGAAAACGGCATCCATTCAAATAGGAAGACGCCCCAAGGCCTAAGCCCAGATACTCCATTCCTGTCCAATAACCGATGTTGTGCCTGCACTCGTAACCCTTTTTGGAGTAATTGGATATTTCATACCTTTCATACCCCTGCTCTTTTAGAAAATCCCTGGTCATATAATACATTTCCCGCTCCGCATCCTCATCTGGCAAATCCGGCAGGGACTTAAGACAATGGCGCTCTTCCTGTGTCAGGGAATAATTTTCCATTTTACCATGCTCCCCATACCGGTCAAAATAAGGGGTTCCCTCTTCCACGATCAGGCTGTAGGAAGATATGTGTTCCGGCTTCAGCATGGTCACTTTTTTTAAAGTATTCTTCCATGATTCCACTGTCTGTCCAGGAATTGCCGAGATCAAATCCACATTCACGTTGTCAAATCCAGCCATACGGACTCTCTGATAGCTTTTTAAGAATTCATCGTAGGTATGGATTCTGCCTAAATAGCCCAGTTCTTTGTCATCTGCGGACTGCAGCCCCATGCTGATCCGGTTTACCCCTGCCTCCCTGTAACAGACAAGGGATTCGGCCGTAACCGTACCGGGATTAACCTCCATGGTGATTTCTGCATCGGCCAGGATCTCAAACCCATTGGCAAGAGCATGAAGAACTGCTGTCATGTCCTCTATACTTAATATAGAAGGAGTGCCTCCCCCTATGAATACGCTGATCACCTGGTATTCTTTGACTTCGGCACTCTGGAATTTGATCTCTTCTACTAATTTTTCTGTATACTCCCGCTGCATCTGCCGGTTTCCGGGAAATGAAAGGAAATCGCAGTAAGCACATTTACGTGCGCAGAACGGGACATGCACGTAAATCTCCAGATTCTTTTTATTCATCATCTAATTTTAATACGCTCATAAATGCCTTTTGCGGTATCTCTACGTTACCGACCTGGCGCATGCGTTTTTTACCTTCCTTCTGCTTTTCAAGGAGTTTTTTCTTACGGGAAATATCACCGCCATAGCATTTGGCAAGTACATCTTTTCTCATGGCCTTTACTGTTTCTCTGGCAATGATCTTGCCTCCGATGGCTGCCTGGATGGGGATCTCAAAAAGCTGTCTTGGAATCTCATCCTTAAGCTTTTCGCACATTCTCCGTCCTCTGTCATAGGCGGATAAGGCATGAACAATAAAGGAAAGGGCATCCACTTCTTCCTTGTTCACCAGGATGTCCAGCTTTACAAGCTCTGACCGCTGGTAGCCCTTCAGTTCATAGTCAAAGGACGCATATCCCTTGGAACGGGATTTTAAGGCATCAAAGAAATCGTAAATGATCTCGTTTAAAGGAAGCTCATATTTTAAAAGTGCTCTGGTAGCTTCCATGTACTCCATTCCCAGATACACCCCCCGCCGTTCCTGGCACAGGGTCATGATGGCGCCTACAAATTCCGTGGTCACCATGATCTCCGCACTGACGATTGGCTCTTCCATATATTCAATTTCCATTGGATCAGGCAGATTGGAAGGGTTGGTCAGTTCCAGCTTCTCCCCGTTCTTTTTATAAACACGGTAAATAACTCCCGGGGCCGTTGTTACCAGATCCAGATTGTATTCCCGTTCCAGACGCTCCTGAATGACCTCCAGATGAAGAAGGCCCAAAAATCCGCAGCGGAAACCAAAGCCAAGGGCCAGAGAAGTCTCAGGCTCAAAGAACAGGGACGCATCGTTAAGCTGAAGCTTTTCTAAGGCATCCCGCAGATCATTGTAACGGGCTCCGTCCGCAGGATACAGGCCGCAGTAAACCATGGAGGTCACCTTCTTATAGCCTGGAAGGGGCGTCTTACAGGGACGGTTGGCAAGGGTAATGGTATCGCCCACCGCAGTGTCCTTTACATTCTTTATGCTGGCTGCCAGATATCCTACCATACCGGCGCTTAAGGCTTCGCAGGGAAGGAACTGGCCTGCGCCGAAATAACCTACTTCCACTACCTCTTCCACTGCTCCCGTAGCCATCATGAGCACCTTGTCGCCTTTTCTTACGGTTCCTTCCTTCACCCGGAAGAAAACGATGACGCCTTTATAGGAATCATAAAAAGAGTCAAAAATCAGGGCCTGAAGGGGTGCCTCAGGATCTCCCTCGGGAGCCGGGATCTTTTCTACAATGGCTTCTAAGACTTCCTCCACATTTTCTCCTGTCTTAGCGGATATCCTGGGAGCCTCCCGGGCTTCGATCCCTATGACATCCTCGATCTCCTCTACCACACGCTCCGGCTCCGCGCTTGGAAGATCGATTTTATTCAAAACCGGAAATACATCAAGGTTGTGATCAAGAGCCATGTATACATTGGCCAGTGTCTGAGCCTCGATCCCCTGGGAAGCATCCACCACCAGGATGGCTCCGTCGCAGGCTGCAAGGCTTCGGGAAACTTCATAGTTAAAGTCCACATGGCCCGGCGTATCAATCATGTTAAAAACGTACTCTTCGCCATTCTTTGCCTTGTAAACGGTCCTGACCGCCTGGGCCTTGATGGTAATTCCCCGTTCCCGTTCCAAATCCATATTATCAAGCACCTGAGACTGCATTTCCCTGCTGGTCAACAGCCCTGTTTTCTCTATAATCCTGTCCGCAAGGGTTGATTTTCCGTGGTCGATATGAGCGATAATGCAAAAATTACGTATCTTATTCTGCTGGGCAGCTGCCATATAATTAATTCCTCTTTTCTGATGTTTCTGGTGTTTTCCGGCAAGCACCCATCGAAAGGGCAAAATCCGCCAGATTACTATGATATCTTTAAAATATACCATTTTTTTAATTTCCTTGCAACACCATATCTAAAACTTCTGCCAGAGGTTCCATGGCGTTTAACGCTTCCTGGTATGTATTGGTCTGTGCACCCACTTCAATCAGGGCCGATCTTGCTCTTAAATGCTGGTTATACCGAAGTCCTTTTATGTATATTTTCCGGGTCAGATTAGGAAAATAGGCCGCTGCGTCAAGCTGCATCTGAAAGCTGAATGCAAGGTTCTGCTCCCTATAAGGGTTGGGAAGATATTCAATCGGCCCTTTTGGTGTCTGGCTGACTCCGTTAAAAAACATAATGGGAGCTGTGGGTTTTCCATTGACCTGGTTTACCATGTGCAGATGCTCATTTACTCCATCCCGGTGGACATCCAGTATCACCTCAATGGAGGGATTGTTCTGAAGGATGCCGGTAATGCCATCCAAGGCAAAAGTATATGCCTTGTTTCTGTCCAGTTTTCCGTTCTGTAAATCATAAACCGAGGTATCATGGATCACATTGTAACCCTTAGCAGTCAAAAGCTCCGTAAGATAGCTTCCGATTCCCACCACAGTCGCATTGGGATTATCCGGCCCGTGATCTGCAAATTCCTCCTGGGAATGGGTATGATAAATAAGGATCTGGGGTTTGTCATTGCCCTCTTCCAGGGTGAAATTCTGGGAAAGGAAGTCATCTGCCTTCATTAAATCCCTGCCAACCGTTGTGGAGGTATGGACGTTGTAAAAATGTTTTATGAGAAAATCGTAATCAGCCAACTGCTCCTTGCGGTATAGGTTCCCTGCTATAGGCCATACGCTGCTCACTGCGCAGGTCATGGCAGGGTCCTTATCCCTGGTCTGAGTATTTCCTTTTTCAGCCGATGCTGTCTGGTTGGTCTCTGCCGCCTGATTCTGCCCCGGTGCCGGGTTAGCTGCCGTATCCCCTCCAACCGATGGCTGCGCCTTATGGGTCCCGGCATTAACGCTTCCATCCTCTCCGCTTTCCTCTCCCCCGTCATATAAAAGGAAGCTGTGTTCCTCATAAAATTTTCCGCTTTCCAGATATCCTTCATAGGCCGGATCAATATCCCCATAATCTGTTTCTGTCTTTCCGCTGCTGCCGGCATACCGGTAAAGAGGGGACTGGCTGAAAAGGAAATCACAGAGAACATTTATAAAAGATTTTTCATTGCTCCCGGATAAAATGCCGTTCTGGCCATTCTCTTCCCATGCTGCGGCCGGATACTGGTGCCGCCAGATATAGGAAGCCCCAAGGCCGGCTCCTTCTTTGGCCCAATTTTCCGCCTTGCGAAAGTCCGCCTTTTTCCCGGCCTCTGAAACTTCCTTTACACTGAGAAGAACGGCCAGAACCAGGCTTACTGCAATCATCATTTTTCTTATAAACCAGTTAATTCCCTTGTTTCTCTGCTTCATGGCCGCCTTCCTGCATAGATTATTCATAATATCCTATGCAGAATGACTGTCATTTACTACGAATCTTCCTGTCCCAAAAATGCCAGATGGATTCCTTCTGAAATGGTAAAGCTCAGTTCCTTTACTGTTTCATCAATATCCGGAGGAGTCACATACATGGGTCCGAACTCCGGCTCCAGCAATTCCCGAATGAGATCATACTGTTCATCTGAGTTCAGATTTCCCATAAAGTCCCCCATTCCCTTTGTTTCCATGCTTTCTGAAAGTGCGCCTATCATGGCGGAAACCGTATCATGGACAATGGCCGCAGCCCCTACAACCGTAGGCACTCCAATGGCCATGACCGGAATTCCAAGGCTTTCCAGAGTAAGGCTGTGTCTGTGGTTGCCCACTCCTGATCCTGGATGGATTCCTGTATCCGTAAGCTGAATGGTTGTCCCAAGGCGCTTTACGCTTCTGGCCGCTAAAGCATCAATGGCAATAATAAGATCCGGCTGTGTTTCTTTTATGATTCCCTTTAAAATCTCGGCGCTTTCCATTCCTGTCTGGGCCATGACTCCCGGAACGATACCGCTGATAACAGGCATGCTTCTTCCCTTCCAGAAATCCTCACCGTACTGGACTTTTAAATGCCTTGTCACCTGCAGGTTGTTAAGGACCCTTGGTCCAAGGGAATCCGGGGTTACGGAAGAATTGCCAAGTCCTGCCACCAGCACATGAAAATCCGGTGTCCGATAATCTTTTCCTTCAAGGAGATGCTCGATCTGGCTTGCCAGCTCTTCTGAAACCTCCCTGTGATAATCCTCGTCTTTCAGGGAAAGTTCATCGGCTTCCAGGGTAATATAGGTTCCAATGGGTTTTCCCATGGCCTTTTCGCCTTTTTTGTCAAGAATCTTTACCTCGGTCATTTTTATATGGCTGTCTGCCCGATGCCACTCCCGCAAGGACACTCCTGATATTTCGCCGCCGTCGCCCGGGAAGCTTTCTCTTTCTTCTACTGCAAGGTCTGTACGAACTGTAAACGTGTTTTCCATTTTTTCCACCTTTCCTCTTTAATTGCCCATGCTTTTGGGGCATAAAGGTATGCCAGTAAAGCTTTCCAGCATTTCTAAGGTATTTTCTGCAAAAATACGGGAATTATGTATTGACATATGCGTCGAAATTCGTTAGAATACAAAGGTATGTTTACATTGAACTGTCCGTGTCCAGACTTTGATGCAAAACAAAAAAATTATTATATATCATTTTATTGGAGGTGTACCGATTGGCTAACATTAAATCTGCAAAAAAGAGAATTTTAGTAAACGAAACAAAAGCTGCTAGAAACAAAGCGATCAGATCCAAAGTGAAAACATCTATCAAGAAGGTAGAAACTGCTATCGTTGCCGGTGACAAGGCTGCTGCACAGGCAAATTTAGCAAACGCTATCGCAGAGATCGATAAGGCTACTACTAAGGGCGTATATCATAAGAATACCGCTTCCAGAAAAGTATCCAGAATCTCCAGAGCTGTAAACACATTGGCTTAATTTATAGAACAGAATTTTATCCCGTTCGGAATAACCCGCTGAATGGGATTTTTTGTATAGTTTTAAGGCTTTTGCAAAATAGGTTCGTACAGAACTACTTTGCAAAAGCCTTTTTAACTGCCCAGAAATATGATACTATTGATAAATCACCAATGCTTCATAAGGTTTCAGTTCTCCGCTTTTTCTCTCCTTGGCCTCATAATTGCTGATCAAAACCGTTCCTGATTCAAATTCTTTAGGTACGCTGTAGTTTACCGTCTGGCTGCAGAAGCTGCATACCACCAAAAGTTTCCGTTCTCCCAAGGTCCTCACGTAGGCGTAGATCTGGGGATCATCGGGAAGCAGCAGCTCATAACTGCCGTAAACCATGATCTCATGCTCATGGCGAAGAGCGATCAATTTTTTATAATAATGGAATACGGAAGTCTCCCGTCCCATCTGTTCTCTGGCATTGATCCTTTCATAATTGGGGTTTACCATGATCCATGGGGAGGCCTCTGAAAATCCGGCATAGGCGCTTGTATCCCACTGCATCGGTGTCCTGGCGTTGTCCCGGCTCTTGTACCTTATGTACTTCATCATTTTCTCTTGGGTGAAAATTCCTTTTCCAGTCAGCTCATAGTAGGCATTTATGCTGTCTAAATCCCTAAAATCATGGATGGTTTCAAAGGGGACATTGGTCATGCCCAGCTCCTCTCCCTGATACACATAAGGAGTTCCCTGCATCATGTGAAGGCAGGTGGCAAGCATTTTGGCGGAACGTTCCCTGTATTCCTCACTGTCACTGCCAAAACGGGAAACAACTCTGGGCTGGTCGTGATTTTCCCAGAACAGGCTGTTCCAGGCAATTCCCTCAAGCCCATTCTGCCATTTTGTCATAATCGCCTTAAGGTCCGGAAGATGCATCTTCTTATCCGTCCATTTGTTGTCAGGATCCCCATCCACATCCATATGCTCGAACTGGAATACCATGTTAAGCTCATTTCCGTCGGAAGAAGCGTATTTGGCAGCCTCCTCAACGGTCACTCCGGAACATTCTCCTACCGTCATAATATCGTAGCCGGATAAAACCTCCCGGTTCATTTCCTGTAAATATTCGTGGACCCTGGGACCGTTGGCTGAAACATTAAAGCTGGCATACCCATTGATCATGGCAGGACCGTCAGGAAGTCCTTCCTGTTTGGAGATCAGGCTGATCACATCCATGCGGAATCCGTCAATGCCCTTATCCAGCCACCATTTCATCATATCATATACCTCTGTCCGGACCGTCTCATTATCCCAGTTTAGGTCAGGCTGCTTTTCGGAAAAAAGGTGAAGGAAATACTGGCCTGCTTCCTCATCATATTTCCATGCCGGACCGGAAAAGCAGGATCCCCAGTTATTGGGCTCTTTTCCGTCTTTTCCATCTCTCCATATGTAATAATCACGGTAGGGATTATCCTTTGATTTTTTGCTTTCCACAAACCAGGAATGCTCATCTGAGGTATGGTTTACCACAAGATCCATGACCAGTCTGATTTCCCGTTTATGAAGCTCTTCCAGAAGCCGGTCAAACTCCTCCATGGTTCCAAATTCCTTCATGATTTTACGGTAATCACGGATATCGTAGCCATTGTCATCGTTTGGAGAATCATATACAGGAGACAGCCAGACCACATCAATTCCCAGTTCCTTTAAATAGTCCAGCTTGCTGATGATCCCTCCGATGTCACCGATCCCGTCTCCATTGCTGTCACAGAAGCTTCTGGGATAAATTTGATATACTACGGATTCTTTCCACCAATTTTTCATCGTCTTTCCCTCTCTAATCCATTAAATAATCGCGAAGCAAAATAAGAAACACACTGGCCGTCCAGGTAAAACCGTGATCCCGCAGGCCCCGCCCGTCAAGTGCACTGTAATTTTCATAAAATCCTTTTTCTGCGCAAAGCCTGGAGAATCGTTCCGCGTAAAAACGTGCCTCTTCCCCTCTGCCGCATTGTCTCAGTGCATCTACCAGAATCATGGTGACAGGAGGCCAGACCGCTCCCCGCCAGTAGCCGTCTTCCTCAAACAGCATACTGTCCAAAGGCTCTGACGCAAATCCCCAGGAACCGGCCAGATGGCCTTTCTTTAAAAGTCCTAAAATCAGACTTTCCCGAAGCTTCTCCGGCAGCCGCTTCCCAAGGATCAAAGGAAGATACAGAATCAGGGAATCAGAGGGCACCACTTCCATCTCAGGGATCTTCACCGCTTCAAAGCGGCCATCCCTTACAAAATAGGCCAGCAGCTTAGAGAGCAGATCCTCTCCCTGTTCCTTCCATTTTTCAGCTTCCTGAAGCCGCCCAAGGTCCCTTGCCGTATGTTCCAGAAACTCCATCTGCAAGACAAGCCAGGCCGACAGATCCGGTGACTGGACCGGCAGGCCCATCCGGAAAACGGTGGCATTGTCCCAGCCGGAATCATTGCCATGGTGGTAGGTAGGGATGCCGTTTTCCTCCATCCGGTAGTTCAGCCACCAGAGGGTAAAGGCATCGGTGGAACGGTACAGCTTCTCTTTCACCTCTCTGCCTGGATCGTGGATCTGAAACATTTTCTCCAGGATAAATCCCTGAACCGGAGGCTTTACAAAGGAACGTATGATCTTCCTTGCCTGGTAGGCATCGGGATATGCGCCATACTCATCCTGCTGGTCTGCCATGGCTAAAAACTGGCCGTATGCCAGGTCCGGATGGGATGAAACCAGAGCAAGGGCGTTAAAGGCATAATCCCAGCTCCATACCAGATTCATCCAGTTTTTTGTCATGACCATTACCGGTCTTTTGATGTACCCGGACGGATGGAGCACGGAATGCCATAAAATATAAGCAGCCTCCCTTCCGGCTTTTTCATAAGCCGGATCCGCCTTTTTTAAGCTTTTCATGATCTTTGCCTCAAACTCCTCATATTCCTCTTTTACCGCCTGACGGCACAGATCATAACTTTCATATTCCTTTTTTTGAGGACTTAAACCGATAAGGGCTACCTGGACCAACAGCTCTCCCTCCACCGGGCTTAGAAGAAGCCCGGTTCTGCTGCTTCCATAACCATTGTCCGGACAGGCCCATTGATTCCTTGCGTTTCCTTTTTGTACGGACACCTGCAGTGCCATATCATCTCCTGCAATTTCAAAGCTTCCATCCATGTGTTCCATCACTCTGTCATAGGATCCCGCTTTTGTCTTGGTAATCAAAACGGGACTATTTGCTTTCAGGAGAAACGTGTCCTCATCACCAAAACATATGGAGTATCCACCTGTTTTAGAAGTTACGTTCAATTCCCATGGCGACATGGAAACTGAAATTTTTTCTTCCGGTTTTCCCTCATTATCTATCAGTATAATGGGATAGGTCTCCTGCTGGGAAAATGCGCCGTAAAGTACCCGCACCCCAATGTGGCTGTCAAACTCCTTCGTGCCATCCTGAGGATAGGAAAATGCCAGATAAGAGCCGTATCTGCTGAAAGGTACGGAACGAATATCCAGTTCCATGCTGCATTCCTCCATCTACATACCTCCTATCCAACGATTTCCAGCAACTGGCTGAAAGCTGACAGTTTATAATCAGTCAATGAAGACTTCACCGCATCTCCCACTGCTGCACAATCCATGTTTCCTGATCTTGCGGCCTCAAGCCCTGCCTCGGCATCTTCTACTACAAGACAGCTTTCCGCCTTGCAGTTCAGCATGGAGGCAGCCTTTTGAAATACTTCCGGATGAGGCTTGGAATGGGTGATTGTATTTCCATCGGAAACCGCATCAAAGAAGTGTTCCAATCCCAACTGTTTTAAGATCATCCCCGCATTTTTGCTGGAAGAGCCAATGGCCAGCTTTATTCCCCGCTTTCTCAATTCAAGTAACGTATCCTTTGTTTCTTCTGACAAATCGGAAGAGGTCATGCTTTCCAGCAGCTTTTTATAGATCTCATTTTTTTTCGTAAGGTATATTTCCTTATCTTCTTCTCTCATGACCTTATCATATTGTTCCAGTATGATATCAAAGCTTTCCTTTCTGCTGACTCCACGCAGACGGTGATTGATGATTTCATCAAAATAAATCCCCAGCTCATCTGCCACCTCTTTCCATGCAAGATAGTGGTAATGATCCGTATGGCAGATCACTCCGTCCAAGTCAAAAATAACCGCTTCATAGGTCTTCTTTTCCACATATATGGAGGTACCGGGTTCCACCCTGCTGCTTCTGCCAAATGCCGAAAGAGACACAGGGATGCTTCCTTTGTTTTCGATTCTGACGCCTTTCTTTTCCGCTGTAACCGTCAGCTTCTGGCCCTTCCATACCAGGGGAAACCGAAGCTCCTCCCAGGCCTTTGGGAGCTTTGGATTAAGATCCAGGCTGCCATGGCGGATCCTCACCCCTCCAAAGCCCATGACACAGCTTAACCAGATTCCTCCGACGGAGGCACTGTGGATCCCTTCCTCTGATGATTTCATGTTAGGCCCCAGATCAATGGCGCATGCCCCCTGATGCATCTGGCAGGCCATGTCCTCCATCCCGTAATCATTGGCTAAAATCGAATGAACGCAACGGCTTAAGGATGAATCATGAAGGGTTTTATCTTCATAAAACACAAAATTTTTTCTTTTTGTTTCCAGAGAAAACAGATCCGGAAGCACAAAATCCAGCATAACCGTATCAGCCTGTTTGGAAACCATCAGCTTTCCCATCTGTTCCAAATTATAATCCTGGTGGATTCCCAGGACCTTTCCGGAGGTCTTATAGGGTTCCAGATCAATGGGCTCTAAGCTCATATACTGGTCTGTCTGAGGAACAATGCCGCCTTTGCCGGGCACCGGAAGATAGAGCTTTGCCCTCTTTTCCTTAAGCCTTTGTTTTAACTGGCTGAAATGGAACTTCTGGTCCAGCCGGTCCGAAACCGCCTTATTGTCCTTTGGTAAAGCCTCCATTACATGCTCTGCCAGCTCCATATTATAATCAGCCATGTAATTGGTATAGGCGTTATTGTCCACATGCTCCTTATACTCATCAGGACCGATCACATCAAGAATCTCGTAACAGCCCTTTTTCTCATTCCATTCCAGGCGGCTGGCCCAGAAAAGAGCCGTATCCAGTATGATCTCATATCCGTACCGGTCCATATAGTCCTGATCTCCGGAGGCCTGATAATACTGCCATACCGCATAAGCCACATCCGCGCTGATATGGTGCTCAATTAAGCCTGTCAGGCATTTTTGCACCTTGCCCGTTACCACATCAGCACCCAGGTAAAGGGGCGTCACCTCGCCGTCATCAATCCAGGCGCACTCCCACGGATACATGGCTCCTTCCCAGCCGTTTTCGGCTGCCTTATTACGGGCGCCATAGAGATTTCTGTAGCGGTATTCCAGAAGCGTTCTGGCAGTTTCCGGCTCCGTAAGGGTAAAATAGGGTAAGATAAACATTTCCGTATCCCAAAAGGAATGGCCCTTATAGCCTTCTCCTGTCAGGGCCTTTGCGCCGATCCCCACACGGTTGTCGTCCTTTTTCACCATAATATTCAAATGATACTGGGCAAACCGGATGGCAAGCTGATGGAAATCAGCATTTCCCCCTATGGTCACCTCATGGTTTTTCCAGAATTCTTCCCACACTGCTTCCGACTCCGCCAGCAGCCGTTCATACCCCTTTTCACATTCCATCCCCAGGCATTCCATGCCGTCTGCCTTCAGCCGCTTAAGAGTACCGGAAGGTTCTTCCCTTTCATAGGCCTGATCTCTGGAGGAATGAAAACAGGATACCTTTTCCAGACGGATCGTTTCACCGGCCCCTGCTGTTATGGACCACCGCAGATCCATATCTCTTCTTCCCATAACCGGAAGCGGCTTTTCCTCCCGGTTCAGCCGGCAGGCACTGTGGACCGCTGCCACCACCTGGGACTCCGTAGTTTCCGCCAGGAACTGCATGGTAACACCGTCATAAATCCTGCGCCTTAAATTCTCAAAATGCATGGCCCCATGGTTTGTCACCTCCCCGTGAATTCCCGTCTCAATGACCAACTGGGCGCTGCTGTCACAGGACAGCTCCAGACACTCCGCCGCAACATGTTCATTTTTCAGAGAAACAAACCGTTTAAACACAGCCGTTACCACAGTCTTAGAAGGGCATTCCCATACGACCGTTCTGGTGGTTTCTCCATTTTTTAAGTTCATGACTCTTGAATACGACCTGACCTGACCTGACTGCAGGTTCAGACGGTATCCGTCAACATAGATGTCCATTGCGGTTACATCCGGAATATTGGGAAGCTCTGTCACCTCTTCCTTCCCCGCTTTATTAAAGGTCCCGGTAATGAAGGTGTTTCTCACTTCTTCCACATACCGCTCCTCCAGGGCGTTCCGTATCCCTATGTAACCGTTTCCCTGGGCAAAAATCGCCTCGTATTTTCCCAAATTCCGGGCATCAAACTCTGTTTCCTCTATCAGCCAGTTTTTTAAATCTCCCTGACCCTTCAAAAAATTCATTGTGTTAAACATTCTGTCCTCCTATAATGTCAGCCTTTTACTCCTGATGCCGCAACACTGGCCTGTACCTGCTCCTGGGCCAATGCGTACAAAATGATGCCGGGAAGCACCACAAGGGTTAAAGCGGCAAACAGCTTTGTATAATCATAAGAAAATGATTCAGTGAAAAATTGCAGCGCCACCGGCAGAGTCCTGTTCTTATTGGAAGAGGTCAGCAGGGCAGCGTAAAAAAATTCATTCCAGTTATTTAAAAACATGAGAATCCCGGCCGTAGCCAGCCCGCCCTTTGCCAGAGGAAGGTTGATCTGGAAAAAGACCCGTAGAAAACCTGCTCCTTCCAGCCTGGCCGCCTCATCTAAGGATGATGGGATGGACATAAAGGTGGATTTTAAAATAAACATGGACATTGCCAGTCCCATGGAAAGGTAAACCACTGCCAGCCCCCAGATGTTGTCATAAAGCTTCATCTTCATGATCAGGGAAAAAATTGGCTGTGCCTTGGAATGGGATGGAACCAGCAACGTAATGGTAAACATGGCAAATAGCAGGGTCTTTCCGGGAAACCGGTACTTTCCGATCACATAAGCACCCATGGCAAAGAACAGCAGGGACAGGAGCGTTGAGGAAATACACACCAGAAAGGAATTGGCCGCGTACCGGAAAAAGTCGTATTTTTCAAATAAGTATACATACGGCTCAAAGCTTATGGCTGAAGGCAGTGTAAATGGATTCCCAAGGATCTGGGCATTTGTTTTAAAGGATGACATAATCACCCAGAGAATGGGAAATACCGATATGATCACAGTAAAGCCCATAGCAAGATACATTAAAAATACGGTGATTTTTTTCTTCATTTCAGCCCTCCTCCTAATATATACTGTCGTTCATGCGGAATATATAATTAACGACTGCCAGAATGATCAGTCCCAGAATAAACATGACCATACCGTTGGCATTGGCATACCCGTATTTCATATCGGATATGGAATTGACCAGGATCAGCGGAATATTCATGGTATCGTCTCCAGGTCCGCCTGCGGTGGTCAGCCTGATCTGCTCATACATGGCAATCCTGGAAGTGATAGAACAAATCACTCCGGTCCCGATGGCATTTCTGCAAAGGGGAACCATAATATGGCGGGTCAACTGCCACGGGGAAGCCCCGTCTACCCTTGCAGCTTCCACCACTTCCTCGGGGACTGCCATTAAATCATTTAATACGACCAGGGTTACAATTACCGCATAAAAAATCCAGGTACATGTAACCGCCCAAAATGCATATGGAGACTGGAAGAACCACTGGACATGAAAATCAGGATGAAACTTTCGGATTAAATTGTTTAAAATTCCCATATCGTCATTGAAAATGAATTTGTATATCATAGCCCATGCAGCCGCTGAGATCACGTTGGGCACCATAAAAATCACTCTGGTGAATTTCCATCCCTTAGGCTTTGCGTACAGGATAAATGCCATCAGCACCCCGAACCCCACATGGAGGGTAGCCGCAATCACGGACCAGGCAAGAAGGTTTTTCAAGGATATGAGAAAGGTTTTTGAGTGAAATAGATCGATGTAATTTTTAAATCCTATGAAAACCGGTTTGTTGAAGCCATCCCACTTGGTAAATGATGTGGCGATTACCGTAAGGATGGGTGATAAGTAAAACAACAAAAATATCAGGAGGGAGGGCAATAAAAATAAGTAGCACCACTTATAATTCCTTCTCTCCAATACAGTGGAATTGGATTTTCCTGCTTTCATTTTTTCCCCTCTTTCTAAAAAATACTGCTGCAATACACCTGTTTTCACAGGCTTTTTGCAACAGTATTTAACCGAATCAAGTAAGTCCCCCTCTTCAAATGCAAAAAGAACAGTGTGACCCAGTGTTCCCGCCCCTTATAAGCGGGAACGCGAGGTCATTAAGTGGAAATAGGGACTTGCTTGTGTCATGTGGAGTACAAACTCCACATGATAAGCAGCGAGAGCTGCTATTCGGTTATGCCCGGTGAAGCGGGGCACGCTGTGAGCAAGTAGCGAAGCGGATTGCGAATATCCGCTTGACTTCCCATGTTACTATGTTTAATTTTTTGCTTCCGCTGCCTTCTGGGTCAACTGGCTGCAAAATTCCTCCGGTGAAAGCGTTCCATCTGCCAGCTTGGGAAGCAGCTTTCCAAATTCCGTATCAGCAACAGAGGCAGGCATCACATCAAAAATTGAAGCAGTGTATCTGGTATTTCCATCCATGCTTTCGGCAAGCTGGGATAAAATGCGGTTTTCCGCCTGTTTCTTTAAGAATTCATCGCTGTAATCCAATTTGGGAGCCACTCCGCCTTCGGTCAGAACCAATTGCTCGATTTCTTCCTTGGAATCACGGAAGGCAAAGAAAGCTTCTGCCAGCTCCTTTTCCTCATCAGAAGCAGTATTGGCGATCCAGAATTCACCGTATACTCTTGGATTGGCAACGGCAAAATTTCCCGGATAAATATCTGAGGTCACTTCCTCACCGGTAAATCCGTTAGACCATTTGTCGGCCGCTTTCTCATCGAAATCAGAAGCCATCCAGGAGCCGTTGCATATAAGGCCAGCGCTTTTGCTCATAAATGCATTCGCTGCATCTGCGTAAGCTGCACCAATGGTATTGGCTGATGCATTTTTCTGGAGAAATTTCTGCAGAATGGTTGTTGCGGTAACGATTTTTTCATCGGTATAATCATACAGCTTATCATCCACAAACTGGGCCAGATACGTTTCTCCACCCTCCTGGTTGGCTATAAGGGCTGTGAGAAGAAGTCCTGTGGTCCAAGCATTTTCCGCTGTCTGGAAAGCGATCTTGTTGTCTCCGATGCTTTCTGTAAATTCGTCAAGGGTCATATCCTTAACGGCTTTTTCCGGCTGATACATGGTATTGTTATAATACATGCCCACAGGCTTTAATACAGAAAGGGGCTTGCAGATCAGCTTTCCGTCTACGGTGCAATATTCTATGGATTCATCGATCCAATTCTTCTTTATCTCCGGGTTGGACTCTGCAAACTTGGTCAGATCATATGCCATGCCATTGGCAAGAGCCACGCTCTTAAACCACTGAAGATCGATTCCTCCGGAACCGGGGGAGTGAACAATGGCCGGAAGCTTGTTCTGCTGGGCCAACTGCTTAATCTTTTCCGCATACTGGGCCTGGGGAACCTCTTCGATCACGATCTTATACTTGCCTGCATACTTCTGATTAAACCGTTCTACCTCAGGAAGGAAGAAAACCGCCCCTACATTTTCACCTGCCAGATAGGTTGGGAAAGTCATCTGAATTTCCTTGCCTGACCCATTTTCCGTCTTTCCTGTCCCTGATGCGGTTGTATTGCTGCTCCCGCCGGAGCATCCGCTGAGCACTGTTGCTGTTGCCATAACAGCCGCCATAAATCCCGCCAATTTTCTTTTCATAAAAATCCTCCTTAATATTCATTTACAATTGTTTCACACTCTTGCCATCCTCAAGAAAATATTTTGTCATATGAATCCTGGAATATTTTTCGTCATTTACCATCTTCATGAGAAGCTTTGCCGCATCATAACCTTTTTGCCACATGTTTTGGTTAATGCGGGTGATAAAAGGGTCAATGTATTTCATAAAGTAGTTGCCGTCGTAACCGGTGATGGAAAAGTCTTCCGGGCTCTCATATCCCAGCTCCTGTACCGCCCTTAGAACACCTATGGCCGTTAAGTCACTCATACAGACAAATGCGGTACCGGCCTCCCTCTTATATTCCATCAGCAGTTTTTTTGTTCCTTCATAAGCTTTCTGTTCCATAAAATCCGTATAGATTACTTTACAGCTTTTTGGATCAATGCCGTTCTTTTCAAGGGCATCTAAGTAACCTTGCTGACGTCTGATGGAAACATCAGACTTTTTCCGTCCATAGACAAGAATCAGCTTCTTATGCCCCCGGTCGATCACGTACTGGGTGATCCGCTCAAACGCTTTTCTGTCATCAGTCATGACAGCCGATGTGCATGTCCCGTCCAGTTGTATATCAATGGACACACAGGGCAGGGTCGAGTGAGGCAGTGTTTTTACCAAAGGATCGGTTATCCTCAGTCCCATGATCACGGCTCCTGACAATGAATATTCTCTGCAAAATGTATCAAAATCCTTTTTTTCCTGTTCTTCCTTCCCAATGGAATACATGGCCAGATTGATCTCATGCTTCATCATGTAAGAATAAGCTCCCTGGATCACATTCATCATGAACTCGTTTGACTGGGCCTCTTCCAAAAGTCCGCAAATGATCAATGCCACATTTTTTTTGTTCTTTGAAGACAGGTTTTTGGCACTGGTATTGGGAACATACCCAAGTCTTTCCGCCGCCTCCACCACGCGCGCCCTGGTTTTGGCCGACACATCGCTGTATCCGTTTAACGCTCTTGATACCGTACTTACCGATAATCCCGTTTCCTGTGCCACATCGTAAATTGATTTTGCCATTTTACACCTCATTTTCCAAAAACGTTTTTGGTTCTTAGTTTTTTTTAACACTTCCTTTTAGAAGTGTTGTACAAAAGACCCGTTTTCAAAAACGTTTTTGATAATATCAAAATAACACTTTCTTAGGTCTATGTCAATATATTTTATATTATTTATGATAAATATTGTGTTGTTACTATTAGTTTTATGCACTTTGTCCTCGGGGGTTTTGTTTTCGGGAGTCTGTCTTCGGAGGTTTGTCCCGGAGGCATTTGTTTCAGAATCATTTGTTTCAGATGATTTCTCTCGCTCCTCTGGATGCCGGCTGGAATTCTGTTTATGCTCTGTTTTCTGTTTTTACGCATATTTGCTTCGTTTATCTCGTATTCCTTTAGGGTTTTGCTGCAGGATGGCTATCACTTTTTTATGGATCAATTGCCGGAATTATCGGAATTGTTGAAATTATCGGTATTGTCGGAATTACAAATCGGACTTCAATGCAGGAACAATCAGGCGGTAGAACCGTTGAACCATTCTGCTACCGGTCATTTTGGAAGAGGGAAAGGATCAGCGATTCAGACGCCGGAAATTGAAATTAAACCAGCAGCAAGAAAATGACCGGCACCCGGCCCCGCCGGAAACCTCAGGAGCAGGATTTTCGTAAAGGGAGCAAAGGATTGTCCCGGATGGGATTCATTCCTTTTTTTTACGAAATATATAAAGGAAAAGCACAATGAAAAAAGAAAGAGTCTGGGCAATGGTGATGCGGACAGTCAGAAGTTCATCCACTCCGGAAGCAGTAACCACATGCAAAAGATTAACCGTGGTATTATTCATAAAATGAGCCGCCATTCCTGCCCACAGGGATCCTGTAAGCCGAAAAAGCATGCAGTACTGAACGCCCAGCAGAGTACTGGTGACCACCAGCACCAGGCCTGCCATGAATGCCCCTGTCATGGACTGACTGCCGTCTATGACATTTCTCAGGGGCTGCATAATATGCCAGATTCCAAAGAGAACGGAAGACAGCAGGCATGCGATAGGAAAGGAGTATTTTTCTTTTGACAACCGGACAAACAATCCGCGGAAAACTCCCTCTTCCATAACCACATTGATCATGTTTCCTGCTATGCAGATCAGAAGGAACAGGAGACCATTCTCCATCCCCCGGTTGCCTAAAACGGAATAGCTGGTCGCATAAAATTTAAGTCCTGAAAAATCACCTGCTGCCGACTGCATCAATATTTCGGTCCCATAGCCTGCTGTAAAAACAACAGCACCCAGCAAAGTTCCTAATAAAATATTGGAGATCACCTTTTTAGAGGAAAAACCGATTTCTGCCCATGAGTACCGGAAAAACGGCAGAGCCACCGCCAGCAGAAGGATTCCGGCAAGTTTATGTATAAATGCTTCTCCGATTACCGACTGGTCGGTGCGGAATAGGAAATATTCTATCACCCGGAATGCAAAGCAAATGGTATAAAATATCAAAATGATGGGGATTGGATTTCGTTTATAATTGGGCATGGGTGTCCCTCACTGACTGTTTTTTATGAAATCGGAAAAATTCCGCTGCTACTGAGCCATGGGATCATCTTCTGATGAATGACCTGAGATACACAGTAATCCGTTATATAGGTCATTTTAGCACAGGACGGGAATTATTTCCAGCATTTTGGGATTGCTTCCATTATTTAAGACGGGGCCGGATCACCGGACTCCCGTCTATTGTTCATACCGCGTGCAGGGCGCCTTTTTCATCTGTATCCAGATGCATTTTTCCTTCGAACATGCTGCCGTCTTCCGTAGCCCGGTATAATTCTCCTTTCCAGGTAACCCACTGGTTTTTTGCCATAGCACCATTGTCATTTAAATAATACCATTTGCTGTCTGATCCGGTTTTCCATGTATCTTTTACCATAAAGCCGGCACCATCGAACCAATACCAGTTTTCCCCATCATTATACCAGTCGTTTTTCACATAGTTTCCTGTATCTCCCAGGTAGAACCTCCAACCGCCGTCCTCTTCTACCCACCCGGATTTAAGTTGAGGCATTGTTATCAGAGATGCTTTAAAATCGTTCCAGGTATGCTGGGTATGATTGTATACGTAAGGATTGGGGCAAATTTTACCCGTTACATCGTAGTGGCGGATCACATGATCTGCCGGGACATTATATCGCTTCATCAGTTCTTTTGTCAGTTGAATGGCTGCCTTTACAGTTGCATTTTCAAAAAACCAGTCTCTGCTTGTATCTGACTGGCTTCCCTTGTTCCTGACACAAAGTTCGATTCCCAGGCTGTTGCTGTTACGGCATTCCGTATGGGTATATGTTTTCCCCCCGCAATGCCATGCAATGTCTTTGTCCTCAACGGACTGCCATATTTCTCCACTGAATCCAACAAAATAATGGGCGCTGGCTCCAATGTATTGGGAGGCGTAATATTTGCAGTTTGCTTCGGCTCCTCCTAAAGCCCCTACATAGTGGATCACGATATATTTAATTCGGTCTATCTGACCGTTGCTGTAGTTGTATGGTGTCAATAGTTTGTGAACTTCCATATTAAATCCCTTCCCTTTCGCCCACAAAGCCCATCTCGTTTGCATCAAAGGATTCCCGGAAACGTTCAATTTCCGTATAATCGGAGTTCTTTAGATTTTCCTGTATTCCCAACAATTCCATGTTTGACATTTCTTTTGTTGCTTCGCTTTTGACCATAAAGTCACCTTGTCCTTTTTGTATTATCATATGATGGAAGGGCAGGGGATGTACCTGGGGTGTACCGAGCTGGGCTTTTCACTGTTATTGTGATGGCTGTGATTTTTTGTTTAAAATGTCTATGGCTTTAACCAGGGCTGCCGGGAGAGGCAGACCCATTAGGCCAGCGTTTTCTACAATGGATATTAGCTCGTTTGCCATAAATCCGATGATGACCGTGTCGCGTATGTAAAAGGTGCCTAGGGATAGGTCCAGGCGGTAGGCCACCAGTACAAACAGGAGCGTCATGCACTTCCTGCATAAGCCTTTAAAGCCCGCCTTTGATTCCAATGTTCCGGATTCTGTTTTTACACTTTTATGGAATACTCCAGCTACTGCAAGGCCTGAAAGAAAATCAACAGCCATGAAAAGTATTAAAGTTCCGATACCGGTATCCCACCCTCCAATTAAAGACACTATGAAACTGCCTGCAGCTCCTGTAGCTGTACATAATATATTTTTTATTCTCATTCTCCTCACGCTTTCTTATATAAATTTATAATGCGGCCGTTCCTCTCTGAACAGCCAGTCATCATGGACGATCCCGGCCAGACATACCGGCAGCCAGATCAAACAAAATAAGGAGTATATCTGCCCTATGACATTCCCCGGAAGATCGCTGTAATCCCCGATTCCCCAGCCAAGCCATATATTTACTATCGAGCCGGTGATAAATTCAAGGGCTGTCACGATCATGTCTCCGATCAGTACCTGCTGATACAAGGGCATCTCCCATGGAATTACCTGATTGATCAGGCCCAGGATCACAAAGCAGATGCCACCTAAAAAAACATGGTCCAATGGGAACGGCCACGAAACACCAGTTCCATACCTATGTAAATGATTCCGCCTACAAACCAAAGGAACACATATTTAAACGCCTGATTCATCGTTTCTCCCCATCCTCCCCGGCCATAGCTTCTATTTGTGCCAGATATGTTTTTAGGACTTCTGATTGATACTCTCCGGGAACAGCAGCACCAAAAAAGATCTCTTGCAGTTTTTTCCGTTTTTACGCTGTCAATCCAAGTTTTTAAGCTGTTTCCATAGGTGACATGGTAAGACACGCGGAACATGGCTTTTCCACAAGGACAGCTATGTCAGCCGTAGGATAGAACCGGCATAGCTGTCCATCTGCATGATATACAATCTCCTTCGCTCCGGAAGCAAGCTGTACCTGCAAGCCGAACAAATTAAGCTAATCGCTCTGTGTCAGAATGTTATGCTCATAGTCGGTGGAGAACTCCACGGTTATCCCATTGCAAACAGTCTGGCCGCAGGCAGTGTTAATCTATGACTTTTTCGCTTCCTTTAATTCTTCCATGATCTGGCCATAAGCGCTTGTTTCCACTCCTATTCTGGATATCGTGACAAGGTGGGAGATCTGCGCATCAAAAGTCTGTGTCTACTTCTGGATACTAAATGCTATCGGTTTTTTTGATTATTCATTATGGTACATCAACGTTCCTTCCCTTTTTTAGGTTCCTTGATTAATACATTTATTGCTCAAAAGATCCCTTTTTATAAAAGATTTATAACCCTATAGGAATTGGTATTTAAACCACGTTAATATCCAAAAATGTAATAATAGCAAGTTTCACTTCGTGACGAACATGGCAGCATTACAGAAGATGATGTCCACGTCCAAGTCGACGTAGATATTGAGCCATAATAACCACTTGCACCATTATTAGTGCTTTCGTAATTGGCGCTTGTACCATTTACCCGCCAAAGAATACTACCACAAATAACAACAGCAAATACGGGATTAAAACCTGGATTAACCGTAAGATAATACCAATAGGTACCATTTCCAAGCGACAAAGATGATGTCCCCGAAGTTCCTTGTCCATTTATGTACTTCAGTACGTTATTGCTCCCTGCAACATTAAATATATTTTTGCCCCGGAGAATATTACCCGCCACAAGATCTCCATCACCCGCAACTACCACATTCCCAGTCATGTATTTGCCAGAACTGGAAACCGTCTGCTGGGAAGCTCCCGGGGTAATGGTCTGCCCTGCCAAAGAAGCAATATTTCCTGTAATCTTCCCCCCATTCACCCAAGCCGTTTGCCCGCTTAAAATTTGTGCCGCCGTAGCCGTTGCGCTGGTCTGACTTGCCAAACTGTTAGTCGTAACTTTACCTCCCCCATTGTGAAAACCAGCAGGAACCGTATATGAAGCACCAGCATTCAAACTCAGGGCTACCGCACCATGGTTTACCATAGAACCTGTTCTCTTAATCTTTGGATTCGAATTATAATATGTTTTTCCTTCCAGTACCTGACTATCTGATGCGTCACCAGTAAGTTCTAATGTCCCCTCTGCCACTTCATCAGTGGAATCTGATGTAATTGCTTTATATCCCTTTAAAACTTCTGCCTTTGAAGCTGTACACTCATCAGAACCTGCTTCAGATCCGCCAGATCCGGCAATAATTACTTTACCCATTATCACTTACCCCCCTCAAATACACGCTAAAATCTCCGGTCGGCTTCTTTTCTACACAGTAAAACGTTACGTATCCATCTTCTGTTTCACCGTCAGTAATCATTCCAACCATTTTTCTTCTAAGTTTTACCTCTGCCGGAGATAATTCCTTTGGAGTACATGGACTAACTATCGGATTATCTGATGCTTTTATCCCATTTACCGCGATTTTCTGGCTGTATGGAATCATATTGTTCCAGCCAGAGGCAGGAATAATGACCTCTATGGGCCGCTCATGCTGCTCCTGAATCATCTTATTATAGAAAGTATTATTGAAAAGCTTTTCTATTTCAAAAGCCATTTCCTGACCATCCGCCAGAGTCTCTCTATCCCACTTTCTGATTTCCATAGTATATTCATGTGGGGTTTTTACATTGCAAAATATCATAATTTAACCTCCTTAAAAGATTTCATCCATATCATAAATCTGAGGGATGTCTGCATCTTTTCCTTTACGCATAAATGTCCGATAGGCTACTAAATCGCCATCCGAATCAAACAACCCCATTTCTGATATTTCTCTTCCTGTAAGCTCTTCCATATCCAGAGTAGCAGTAAAACGGCATGTCGATTCCATATCATTTACATATGCATGTGTTTCTATCTCTTTCATCAACAGCTCATTATAAAGCCCAATTTCATCGCCTGTTGTTGCCTTAGGCTGTCCGTTTTCATCCACTCCTCCGTCTCCCCATGCCATATGCGTGATAGTTGGAAGTGTTATATCCCCGGCATGAGCCTTGCAGAACTTCTTCCTGCCTGTTGTTGTTATTACTCCATTTGATGTTTTTGTCATTTTTCTCTTCCTCTCTTATAAAATTGATAAGCCACCATTTAACTTTCGCCTGCTATCTAATTTCCAAGTACTATTCACCATATTTATGTTCATAACACGGATGGTACCTGCTGTTGCCTGTTCCTCTGTTTCAGATAATAAAGCTGCTTTCATTTTGCATTGTATATCTCTCCTTAAATCAGTTCTAAATCTCAATATATTATTACCTGTGTTACTTTGCTCCACAATTACCGTGGGTACTTTTATTCGTTCCGCGGCATTAACAAATTCTGAAACATTCGCCTCCAGTCTGGACCTTATCGGGTAAAAGTCGATAAACTCTCTACTGTTATACCCATTCAGCCTACAGCTGCCGTTTAACGGCCAGAGATTATCCAAATATAAGTACGACAGATTGTAGCGAGGATAAAAACCTATCCGGTAGCGGATTGAATTTTTACAAGAAGTCTGAAAATTATAGTTTCCGAAATATTTACTAAAAAAAACTGTTTCCAAATTAGCTGGTATCATTTCTTGAATCATTCCTTGAATACTTTTCAAGACTGTTATTGATCTCTCCTTCACTACAAGCTTCAATTTATAAATATGATGAAAAATATATAACTCGTAGTCTTCACCTAACAAAGCCGTTAGCTGCTCTCTTAATTTACTCCTGGAGTAAGGAAGTTGGTAATTCCAATTTGCCAAAACTGCTGATCTTCTCTCATCAAGAGTAAATTGAGGATCTGGTTTTAAATCCAAAAACTGCTCCCATTTCTTTATTCCCTGATAGTCTGTCGTCAAAATGAATCCAGCTTCCCAAATATACTGGCAGCTATCATAAAGATTTTTGAGTTCTTCCGCCTCTAGTTTAGCGATAGTGTTAAACTCAGCAATTTCCTTAACGTACTCTGGGAAATAAGATTTTAAATCATTTTCCCTCCGATCATACATGAATCTCACCTCTCACAGCTATTCTCTCCGATGGAATAACATAATTTTCACTTTTCCCATTGATGTATGTATCAAACACATCAAGAATTCCTTCCACATCGAGCAGTTTGCTTTCAATTCTGGAAATCCTCACTACGTTTTCACTAAACTCCTGCCAGGATTTGTTTAGTTCCGTCAGGTAACCATCAATTGTATTACTGATATCACCAAAGCACCGGCTAGCATCATACCCTGTCTGATATGTAATATTAGTTACAATGGATATTTTCTCCCCCTCTGCGCCAACTACAGTTACCTCATGGCCAATGGGTGCCAGTCCATAACCTTTCCCTTGATTCGGCTCCGGGTCAATTTGATCCTGTACCGTTTGAATCAAATCATCAGTAGGAATACTGTAAGATGAGTCAATAATAACCAGCTTCACAGTTCCACCACCGGCCCATGCAGGAAAGACTTTTGCCCCTCCCACTCCAGAAATTGCAGATACCTTTTCTTTATAATCTGCTATATTTCCACCATACGCCTGTGATTTTAAACTATTAAAATATCGCTTTCGAAATCGCTCTGTTTCTTCCTCATCTTCTCCAGGTATTAATAATTCTGTCAATTCTGCCTTTGTCAGCCCTTTTATATATTCAATAGGGATTAATCTGCCAAAGTTGCTGTTACCAGCTGCTCCTATCGTCTCACATCGCATTCTGTATTCACCGATACCCAATTGCTCTACAGCTGTATAGTTAAAAACATCTGATGAAAAACGACTGCCTATAGATATTTCTACATTGAATTCTCCTTTTAATTCTGCATAGGTAGCAGCTTTTGGTATTACTCCACGCTCTGCTGCCCTACGAATTAAAAATTCTCGACTTGCTGAATCAGCAAACATTTCCTTTAAAACATGATCCAACTCAATATATGTAATTGCGATTTCCGCTGCTGATGGAGCTAAAGCCGTGTAAATGACAGATCCTTCCCTTCTATCCAGATCTTTTGGAACTCTATCCAGCATCCGTTTCAAAATAACTTCATACGTCATATCCTCATACATTAAATGTTCACCTCCTTCTCAACTACGATTTCACCCAAAATGGTATGAACCATAAACCTTACATGAATCGACTGCCCAATGCTTTCAAAAGAAAACATATCAACACTTTGAATCCTGTCATCCTGCTGCAACGCTTCTTTAATTCTCTTTTTGAGCTTTGCCTTTACCAGCCCTGTTGATTTTCCAAATAAGTTTTTAAACTCCACACCATAATTCCAGCTGTAAATCAGCCAATCGAACCGTTCTGTATTAAGAATACAGAACACAGTTTGCTTTATTGCCTCCAAACCATCCACGGTTCCGACCACACGCTTCGTTTCCGTATCCAGACGAAAGGTTTTTGACGGCATCTGAACCACCTTAAAATCCTGCTCTAAAATATCACCTGTCACCGGAAGCATGGCAACACCTCCTTTCCTACCACGTACCCATTACCACATACTGTTGTCCGCCTCTCTTCTGAAGCAGAAGAACCTTTTGACCCTCTTTTATCTCATCTTTTACAGTCACAGACACCTGTCCGATTCCCGGAATATTCATTTCCTCCGTATGCTCCGTAAATTGTTTTAGCAGAATGATCTGTGATTCGGACAGGATTGTCTTCTGATCAATTTGTATTTCCATGGGATTTACTTTAATTACAGTTCCTGGTATCACGTCACATGGATCTCCCGCTTCGATTGCCTGAATTACGATCCGTTTTATATTTTCGATCCATTCCACATCAGCCACTGACCTTCGCCCCCCTTAATGTCAAATCCATGGTATGTACACCCTCATCAATTTTATGGGTCACAGACTCAATCACCAGATAATTTTTTAACTCCATGTCCTTTATATCAAGGAATACCGGAATCAGACAGCCCGCCCGCACCCGGATATCTCCAAAAGCATCCTTTACAGTCAAAGTCCTGGAAGGACGGTTATACAAAGTCAAATATGTTTCCGCTATGGCCTGGCCGTTAACCCCTTTATCAATGGACTCATCTTTCTGAAGAATTCCCCATTTGTTGATATTTTCAGTATGTTTTGTCATATAGATTTCTCTTTGCTTTGTATCATTGTTGTCACAATACAGTTTGATCTGGTTGTAAGTATTGCTGTCAATGCTGACCTTATAGTCATAATCCTGTGCCGCCTTGCCATCAATCATGATGTCCAGCTTCATGCTATTCATATTTTTCAAAGTCAGCTTTCCTGCATCGTCATAAAATGTAAACAAGTTCTTCGTATGTATCATAGCAAGATCCAGATTGTTTAAGATAATATCAAACAAGGTTTTATCCTTTTCTTTTCTGGAGATTCGGTCCCCTGTATCCTCTAATTCTCCTGTGTTTAGATTGTAATCCCTGGCTATCATCTGGATCACCTCTCCGGCAGTTAAATCCGTGTAATTATAAGTCTCTTTATTTTTTAAATATCTAAGCTGGTCATACGCGGTGACCTTCATTTCTCCATCACTGCTCCAGTTACGCTCAAAAATAAATCCAAAGAAAACGGGTTTACCATCCACATCCAGACGGAGGGCATTGCCCTCCTCGATCTGGAGGCGTTTGTCCGGAATTAAGGTAAAAGAACATTTTCCGGGCTGTCCTCTGCGCTGAGTCTCCCAGGTAATAACTCCTTTTACCACCGGCTCATATACTGTCTGACCGTTCTGGATATATAAATGTACTTCCATTTCCTACCTCCTACGGCATAGTGAGAACCTGCCCCGGATAAATGACATTGGGATTCGTTATTTTGTCCCGGTTCAGATTATGGATTTCCTGCCACCGGCTTCCATTGCCAAGCTGTTTTTTCGCTATGGACCATAGGCAGTCCCCCTTGGCAACTGTATAACTCTTCACCGGATGCGGTTCTCCCTGGCGTTCCCCTTCCGGCTGTACAGACTCCAGTTCCTGCTTATCCTCAACAATGGTAAAATTCATGATTTTAGTTCCGTAACTTCTATATTCCTTCATTGTAAGGGATACCATGAGATCAAGTCCCTCACTCACATCATCTGTAACCTTATAATCTTCCAGAGTGACATCCATGCTGGTATCAAAAAGATTGTTTCCCCCCATTCCCTGCCGGACAACTGTAAATTCAAAAGAACCTTGGCCATTCTTTAACTCCTGGAGTCTCTCCAGAAAATCTTCTGCACTGTCAATGCTCCCATCCCAAATCGCAGAAGGGTAATCCATTTGAGGTATTATTACATCAATGCTTATTTCGGCGAGGCCAAAGGGGTTGACCAAATTGATTTCTTCTCCGTTTATCAGGTTTGCCGTCTTATTCTGCCCGCTATACTTGATAGGGATCTTTTCCGGAGGTAGCGGGAGAAGCATATCGTCAATATAAACTTCATATGCCATTAAAAATTCACTCCTTCCGCAGCCGAAGCAAGAATTTCGCTGGTAGCATCACCAAGCCTTCGATTCAGTTCATCATAATCAGTCATGTTCTTTATGGTGTTGTTGTTATTTACATCTACCTTCAGTTCCGCCAGCGTAAAACGGTTAATGATTTCCTGCTCTGCGGCATCCCGCATATATTTTAGTTCCTCATCCACTATATCCATTGAGTCTGCCATGGCCGCCGTATTCATAGCAGTATTTCCGGTACTCTGGGCAATACTGTCTGCTGCTCCGGGTAAGCCGTTTTCCGAATTCTGTTTTTCTAAAAAACCTTTTATCCCATCAAGTTTACTCTTTGCACCACCTTCTATTCCTCTTCCAAAAGTATCCCCTTTCTGGAAGCTATCACCGTAATTCAACCGTTCCTGTGGCCAGCCAATGTCAGCCAATACCTGATTTATGTCCAGTTTATCTGCTTTGACCTCATAAGATCCATTTCCATACTTATCAGCTAACTCATTGGCAAGATTAGATAAATTATCCCGCCAGCCTTTCACAGTATCTGCCATATGCGTACCAAATATAAAGTCCAGGCCCTCTGCTATCTTTTGTATCACTCCAAGAATCGTATCACCTAAATCTGCAAATAAATGAATCACGGAAGCGACCGGATCATTAAATAGATTTCCGAAAAAGTTTGCAAAAGCTACCCAACCATTATAAAGGTACTCAATGATTCCAAATCCAATTTCCAGAATCCCCATTAGTGCATTGGCAATGAAGGCAACGGCTACTCCAATTGCACCGCATATCATTCCGGTTGCGCTGTAAGAGGTTCCGGCGAATTTATTAACTGCGGCTACACCTGCATAAAAAAGCGCTATTAAAATGATTATTAACATAATTATCCAGTTAATAGGGCAGGCGGCTAATGCTGCATTTAATCCGTCCTGGGCAGCTATCAATGCAATTATCGCTGCAGTCTCTGCCCAATCACAGATCGTTTTCCACGCTTGGCCAGCCGCATTTTTTATTGTCGTGAGCCACCCCTTCTCCATAGTTGCATTGTAAACAATCAAAGCCGCAATTATCCCCCACAAAACAGGCTCTATCACAGGCCATACTTCTGAAAAAGCCCTCCCCACGACTCCTGCCACAAATCCAATGGCACCAAAAATCCCGCTTATTTCATCGACATTTCCTTTAAGTCCGGTTGTGAAGCTGCTGATGGCCTTAGTCACATTGTCAACCATATTGCCTATGGGACCGGCAAGCCCCATATTGACCGTTTTAGCCAAAGTGCTTAGTGCGCTGGCTGCATCATTGTATTTTACATTATTTAATTCTTCCAGGTGTTCCGTTGACAGTTCTACAGAACCATCCAAGTTGGACAATGCCATAATTCCTTCACTGCCAAGCGCTCCCCAGGCGCTGCCAAACAGCTTCATTCCTGCTATATTTCTTTTGACAGGATCTTCCATACTGCTTAAAGCGGCTATGGTCTGTTGGAATGCCTGCTTTGCCGTATCGCCCCCGCTTCCCAACGCTTCTGTCATCTTAGCAGCGTCAAGCCCCAAAGCAGAAAAACCTTCCTGCGCATCCTTTCCTCCGCCAACAGCCCTTGATGAAAATTCCTTTACAGCCTCACCTAATGTACTGACTGAAATCTCTCCATTCTGAGCTCCATTGACCAGCATATTAAACATGTCAGCCCCGCCAAGACCTAAATTTTCAAACTGGGAGGAGTATTTATTGATTGTATCCAGAAGCTCCCCGTTTTTATCAAGTCCGGCCTGAGTTGCCTGTACGATTAAGTCCAATGACTGAGCACCGGTAACTCCAAACTGTTCTTGCAGCACTCCGGCAGTACGGATACTGTCTGCCAGACTGTAACCAAAGGTGTCCTCAAGGAGTAATCCGGCTCTTGTAAGCTGTTCCAAGCTGTCCCCTGTCTGACCGGTCATCTGATGAACCGAAGACAGGCTCTTCGCAGCATCACCCAGACTGCCGCTTACGTTATCCACATATAGATTTTTTGCACCTTGCTTGGCCATATCCAGATCCTGCCCCTGCATCCCTGTCCGGGTCTGAATGATATTTCCCGCAGATTTTATATCATTTGCCTGGTTAAATATTTCCATAGGGCTATTGTTAATTCCCATTTTTCCAACCCCTGACAAAACCTTGCCCCAGAGATCCTTCATTGCCTGAATCTTTTTCTTACCATCGTCTATCTTTTTATTCAATTTTTCCTGCTGTTCCTTGGCCTGTACGATTACCTCCGTAACCTGTTCAAACTGAATTCCCATGCTGTGAATATCTGTTACGGCAGCCTGCAGTCCTGGCAAGCCGGTAAAATTACCTGAGGCTATCTGGAATCTTCGAAAGGACTCACTTGTAATATTAATTGAATGATTGATTCTCGTTAATACGGAGGATGCACCATCCTGAAGCTGTATTGAGTTTTGTATTGTTGCCATACACTTTCCCTCCTTTCCAGAAGAACACCCCGAAAGGTGTCCTTCCATTCTTCTATCTTTTCCCTGCAGACTTCGCCTTTTGTGCTTCTTTCTTATCATTTTCCAGCTTAAGCTGTACCGCTGCCATTACAAACGCCCGTTCATACCTGTCCAGGCTAAGAAACTCATGAGGCCATTTGTGGAGCTTGTGGAGGCAATAGTAGGCAATATTGGCTTCCATATCGCCTACTTCTATTAGTTTTTTGCTTCTTCAACCTGCTCTTCCAGAGTGATATCAAACCCATTTACCTGCTGAATGCGCTCCAGATAACCTGCGTATTCACCGGCAGTCAGCATGGCCTTTAAAAGCCCGTCTGCCCCCATAACATGATAGGAATCCTGCAGTTCCTTATCATTTAAGTTAGGATAAACCGTGCATTCTGCCGCCAGCTTTCCAAGATAAAGGTTATAATCCGTCTCCTGGGTATACTGACCCTTTTTTCCGGTTACTGAAACCCGTTTGGTGCTCTCTTTTCTCAGGGCTTCATCTTCCTTAGAAGTAATCGCTTTAATCTCCCATTCCACCGGCTTTTTGTCCGGACCTAAGAAACGTTTGGAAGCAACAAACTTTTCATGCTCCGCTTTAACTGCGTTCTGACTCAAAAAACAACTTAAATCTCCCATTTCTTTTTATCCCCTTCTTCTTTTACTGCATTCCCGCAAGGTTGCTGAATCTTTCCGGCATTTCCCAGCTTTCAAATGTGAATTCAAATTCATCTTCCAGATATTCCCCTGTTGCATCAAATTTGGTGATAATGCCTCCATTTAAGTTGCAATCTTTTAAAATCACAGTCTGGCGGCCTACTCTGGAAGCAGGATCTTCATTGGTTACCTGGATATCAAAATAAATATCCTTTCCTGTCTGCTGGAACTTGTATAAGATATCCCGGAAAATGCTTGTATTATAATGGAAAGTAGCAGATCCGCTTCCCTTCATTCCCACAGTCTTATTTCCCTTCATAGCCCGTCCCAGAATCGGGATCTCTGATTTCACCTTTTCGATCTTTGCCTCCAGGTTCAATGCCTGCATAAAATTGTACCGCTCATTTTCAATTGTGATAAAACACTCTGCTTTTGTGGCGCTGATTGCGTCCCATGCGTCCATTGTAATATTGCTCATATTTCCTTACCCCTTTCTTATGATACAACCACTGTCATGTATAAAATGCTCATGGAATTAATTGGTTTCACCGGAAAATTCACTACAACGGATCTTTTGCCCTGTCCCTTTTCCACGGTAACTTCCTCTGAATTTACGGCTTCTATGGCCCTTAACACGGTCAACTGTTTTCCATATGTAACGATATCATTCCAAAGGCTTACACGCCCTGCGTCATCGTTTGAGATTTTACCCAGATAACGTGTATGGAAAAGAGAAGCGATGTCATTTCCAATCTGATCCAGAACACGGACCGTCTGGTTGTTAGAGAAATCTTCTCCCTTTTCCTCTGTATAAGTAACCAATGTGTTACTGTCAGTCAGAACCCGGATTTCACTTCCTACCTTGTGAACCATGAGCTTGCCTGCCTTGATTGCATCAGCAAGCTGGGCCTGGGTATAGGAAGTCTTAACCGTATATTCGCCGTCGTAAACCTTATTTTCCATGGTCTTGTTGACAGCACAAGCCGATTCTGCACCGGCAACCCAATAAACAAGCCCTGTAACTGATTCCTCTGCTTCATTTTCCACGGAAATGACACCCTCGTAATCGGCCTTGGAATACTGGTGTAATACTGTCTGAAACTTGACGCCGGCCTCATCTCTCATGCGTTTTGTAAATGCTGTAAACAAAGCTTTTACCTTATCGTCTGTGGAAGGGCAGCATAGAATCTGGAAGGAGGCACTTTCCATCTTCTCCAGAAATTCTGCGTAATCTTCTCCTGCAACATCAGCGCCATTGGTGCCTCCTGTAAATGGCAGCCCTGCTGTCTCTGCCAGAGCAGCATCCTTTTTGAATGTCACATAGCTGTTGTCTCTCAGCTCTCCTGCCTCTGTGACAGTCTGGCAATCAACTTCTTTTCCGGCAAACAGTGTTTTCACATCAAATCTTAAAGTGTTATCCACACTTTTTGAAATAACGGTCATCAGGCTGTTTCCCCGCACGCCGGAGTACCTTGCCGTACCGTAATCATTGGCTCCATGTACCCCTGTATTCAAGCGGTAAAAAATGCCTTTCGTCATATTTCCGAAAAGCTCTCTCACCGGAAGCATCACTGCATCATCCATTGCATAGCCAAAAATTTCTTTACACTTTTTTGGAAAATCCTCCGCCGTAACCTCAAACACTTCCTTCTCCGGTCCCCATTCAAGGACCATGGGGATTGCCGCTACTCCCCGGCTTCCCATAGACGCACCAGCCGAAGCAGTACTGACAAAATTAATATATGCACCAGGAAATACCTTGTTTTGAACTGTAAAATTTCCTCCACCTAACATACTTTCACCCTTCCTTTCATAAATTGATTCATAATTTCTTCTGCTTCTGTTACAGAGTATTCTTTTCTATCGTCAAGCAAAGCGCTTAGTAAGTCCCTCTGATTGCGATACCTTTCCGAGCGGATCAACTGATCCTTTGTATAGCGTACAGCGGCAGTCCCGCCCGTTTCTTTTACGTCTTTTTTTGCCACAATAACACCTCTTTTACTTTAATTTCATATCTTCCATGGATTCTTCTGACTCCCCGTCTTTTAAAATATAAATCTGGTAATCCACCAGGAAGTTTAAAGCATCTCTCTCATATTTTCCCCTTCTGCTTATGCCTCTTATCAGGGAGCCATCTTCCAGAGTAATGTCTTCCAGCCTGTCCATAAGAACATCCAGTACAAAATTTCTGTCCTTTAGCTGCTGTTCCGAATCCTGGCAGTAATATTTCACATACATGCTCACACTGCGGAAATAACGCCGGCCGTTTACAGGCTTTTCCAATGTTTCTAAAAGTCCGACCTCAAAATATGGTTCAGAAATCCCCTCCCCCAGGGGAATTGTACCGATCCTGGCTTCCGGAAAAAGCTCTTTCAGCCTTCCCATAACTCCACTCACGATCTCGTTGTACATTTAATCCCTCCTTTCATTTGGCTGCCCTCTCTTTTCAGCACCAGCCTTTTCCCATGCCGGGTGCATTCCTTCTGTGTGGGACTCCTCACCTTCCCCATATCCTTCATTTCCATCAATCGCTCCTTTCCCCACTGCCGCATTGTAGTCATTTAGTCTACATCATCAGCAAAAAAAATTTCATCTCTCTTCTTCAGCGATGTAACTTTCAGCAGCTTGCACAGCGCCTTGATCTCCCCTGCCTTAAACTGATTTTCATTGTTTATTTTCCTCCAAAAACCATAAGCGGACAGACCCAGTTCTGCTGCAATCCACCCCTTTTTCAGTCCGGATCTTTTGATTTCATCATTCAGCCGAACCGTATCTGTCATACCTTTCTCCCCCTTTTTAGTAGTCATATTGTCTACATTCGTTATCATACTCCAATGTATCATATTTGTCAACATCATTTCGATTTTTTGTTGAATATTTTTCTACACCGTGGTATAATGCGGTTATGGAGGTGATCCTGTGGAAATAGGACAGATTATTAAAAGAAGGCGGGAAGAACTGGGAATCTCCCAGGAAGAACTGGCTTTAAAGGCAGGCTATAAATCCCGTTCTTCCATTAATAAGATCGAGGTAGATGGAAGAGGACTTCCCCAGTCAAAGATCCTAGCCATTGCCAATGCATTGAAAACAACGCCGGCTTATCTCATGGGCTGGGAGAGCGATACCGCTTCTGCTTTTAGCTATGTAAGCGGCTGTTTTGGGGAATATGCGGGAGAAATGCTTGAAAATTTTCACCATTTAAATGAAAAAGGCCAGAAGGAAGCTTTAAAACGTGTCAGAGAGATGGTCCACATCCCAGAATACAGCAAAGACCACAACATTGTAAAAATTTCAAATGGGAATGACAGGATTTACTTAGAGCCGGTTGCAGCTCATGAAAGAACTGACATCAAGGTGACCGAAGAAATGAAACAGCATGATGATGCCTTTTTTGATGAATAAAAGATAACTCATTGAGGTGATTTATTTGAACTATGAATCTTTATTAGAAGAAGCGGATTCCTATGGAATCATCATAAAAGAACGGCCGTTAATAGCCAATGACGGCAGGATCAGAGGAACACAGATACTGATCCGCCAGGATATGCCGGACTGCCAGAAGGCCTGTGTCCTGGCGGAAGAGCTGGGGCATTACTATACCACCACCGGCAACATTCTGGACCAGTCCGATGTATCCAACTTAAAGCAGGAACGCACCGCCCGTCTCTGGGCCTACAATAAAATGATAACCTTAGAAAAGCTGGTGGCGGCAAAGGAAGCCGGCTGCCGGAATGGATATGAGATCGCGGAACACTTAAATGTGACGGAAGAGTTTTTACAGGATGCCATTCACTGCTATCAGGCCAAATATGGAAAAGGGTTGCAAAAAGACAATTATCTGATACTTTTTGAACCTTTTAACATTTATAAGCTAGTGTAAGATTTTTCTGTCTTGTCGCCTCCCTGCCACATATACTATTCAGAGGTGATATATTTATGCAATCCTGTGAACTTGTAATGCTTGTATCTTCCCTGGCTTGCTGCATTGCAGAAGGCCGGTCTTCCGATGAAATCGCTCTATTAAGTACCATATTTTCACAGCTTGGTGACACACTGGGTACCATTTCGGCCCATCAGGATCTCTGTTGTGAATGCGACGATGAAAAAGACACCAGTTGTTGGAAATAACTGCCATAAAAAGGGGATTCAATAAAATCCGATCCATAAAGAAAGGAGTATTGCCAAATAGATGAATAATCATCTAAGAAAGCAATGCTCCTTTCTTACGTTTCAAACAGAAACACAGGTTCCGAAGAACCTGCCATCCTTAGCATAATTAATTGTACAAAAGCCAATGATACGATATAAAGATTACACCGAATATGAGGCAAACCCTTATTCGCTGTTATCGGATGAGACCTCCGGAGCAGTACCCTCAATGATTATCAATGGACCTGCACAGGCTTCCCGAACCTTTCTTTCTCTGACCGTTATGAAATCCCCGGCAATGACCTTTAATATATGAACCACAGGCACTGCTAAAACCATTCCCCATATCCCGGCAACTGCACCGCCCAAGGTAATTCCTATGACGATCAAAGCCGGACTTAAGGAAAATGAGTTTCCCATAAGCTTTGGCTGTATCACATTTCCGTCCACCTGCTGGGTAATCAGTAAAACCAGGGCGGCAATGGCCCCTGTATTGATTCCGCTTGTACATGCAATGATGATTACAACGCCAATGGAGCCAAAAATCGAGCCAAAGTAAGGAATAATATTGCAGACAGCCAACAAAATTCCAAGAGCCACCGAATACCGGGAACCAAGTATGGTAAATTCAACAGTGGTAATCGTACATAAAATCAAAGAATCTAAAAGCTGGCAGACGATAAACTTTTTAAAACTGTCATTGATTATGGTTCCGTACCTAAAAACTGCTTTTCTAACCTTTTCGTGAAGAAACAAATTCATGAGCCTCTTCATCTGAAAGTTAAAATTATGAGCCTCCAGAAGGAAATAAACGGAAGTCACAATCGTAATAAATCCGCTTAAAATATGGGAAGTAACACCCAGAACAGCACTTAATGAGCCCAATACTTCTTTCATGCCGATTTTCTCCAGCATGTTCTTCCAAGCGGTCTGGGGCGGCATAATATTTTCCACCTTTTCCCATAAGCCCAGCTTTTCCAGGGGCAGATGCTCGATGGCCATTATGGCATTATTATAATAAGTATTAAAGTTTGATATAAAATCCAATATACTTTTCTGAAGCAGGGGAATCACTTTGTTTATGATCAGAACAACAATAGCAATAAACAGGGCATAAATAATAAAAACGCTGATCCCTCTGGAACCTTTTCGGAAAAAACTGAATCTGAGCCTTTTTAAGCACCGTTCCAGTGCAGAACACGGAATATTCAACAGATATGCTATGACAAATCCATAAAAAAAGGGAAGCAGTACCTTTGTAAATGACTTGACCCAAATCACCACATCGGAAAAATTCATAACAACTTTATAAAATATAATAACCAGCATAGCAAGCAGCAGCCTTGATAAAAACAATCTTATCTGCTCTCTTTTCAATAAGTCTCCCATCCTGACCTCCTTTCCAAATAAAATAACCAGATTTTACCGGTTTAATCGTTAAAGCCTAATATTTTTGTGTCAGCAGCAATTCTACCGCCATCCTGTCATTCAGCCGTCCGGTCTTTACGGCTTCTTCTGCTTCCACGCAAAGGGTTACATAAGACAGGATCTGTTCCCTGGAAAAGGTCCTTGCCTGAGGCATGATCTTTCCTGCCGCAAAGGGAGGGATCTTAAGCTTGGAGGCAATGCCGCCCTTATCCATTCCCTTTCCCATCAGCTCCTTTGCCTGTAAAAGCTGGTTGAACTGCCTGGCAATCAGAAACAGGATCCTCATAGGAGGTTCCTTTAAGGTGAGCAGGTCCTCATAAAGGTCCATGGCCTTCTTTGTCTGCCGGTTTACGATGGCTGCCACCATGTCAAAGATTTTATTGGTGGTTCGGACCGTACAAATGGTCTCCACGTCTTCATCCGTAATGACCTCTCTTCCCAGAGTATAGCTTATGAGCTTTTCCAGTTCCATGCGGATATTTTCCATATCATCTCCGGCCATGTGAAGAAACAGCTCCATGGTATGTCCTGTGATCTTCTTTCCCTCTCTGGAAAGCAAAGTTCCCGCCCATCTGGAAAGATGGGACAAGTCCTGGCGCTCCATTTCAGCCGCATACCCCAGTTCCTTCACCTTCTTAAACATTTTGCTTCTCTTATCCACCTCTGATTCCACAAAAATCAGGCAGGTGGTATCTGGGATCTGGGACAGATAAGATGTCATTTCATCGGAAGCTGATTTAAAAAAACCGCTGTTTTCCACCAGGATCAGGCGTTTTTCCGCAAAAAAAGGCATGGTATCCCCAAGGCTGATGATCTCCCGCACATCGATGCCTTTTCCTTCAAACTGGTTGAAGTTCATGGTATCGCCTGCTGTAATTGCCGCCTTCATTTGATTTTTATAGCTGTTCTTTAAAAACGCTTCTTCTCCATATAGAAGATAGACCGGCTTGAAGCTGTGATTTTTAATATCAAGGGTCAGCGTCTGCATGGCGTCCTTCCTCTCATTTCTCTATTCTGGTGAGCTGCAGGAAACACACTTCACGAGTTTTCTGCAGCTATCGCAGCATTGGCCAAATAAATTCCTTCGGCTCATTGCTAGCGCAAATCAGGCGGATATACTTGCATATCCGGCCCATTGGCTAATTCATGGTTGAAAGATAAACCTCCTTCAACCTTACTTCCTCTTATTATACCGGGAGAATCCATCTCAGTCAATAAAACTTGTGAACCGGACCATCTCCCCATCCGTCCACATCCTGATTGCCCCTCTCTCCCCGGTTTTTAAAACCTCTGCCTTCTGGTTTTCCAAACGGTCCAATACCTCCTCATGGGGATGGCCGTAAGAATTGCCCTCACCGTAGGATATAACAGCCCACCGGGGCTTTATTGCCTCAAGAAATACCTGGCTGGAAGAATACCTGGAGCCGTGATGTGCGGTTTTCAGTACATTGACCTCCTCTAACAGCCTGTTTTCCACGGGCCGTCCAAGAAGCCGCTCCTCTTCCTTCTCTCCCATATCGCCGGTAAACAGCATATGGCAGTTTCCATAATCCATTTTAAGCACCTCTGATTCCTCATTGGTATTCTCCGGCACATCCGACTCATTTGGGTAAAGGCAGGCGATTCCAAGCCTTCCGACCTGTATCCTGTCTCCCCCAGTCAGGTACCGCACCTTTGTCCCCCGCTTCCCTGCAAGCTCTGCCAGCCTGATTATAGACTTGTCCTCTCTCCCCTGGTAGGGAAGCATGAGGTTTTCTATCCTTATGTCATCACAGGATTCTAAAAGATATTCTACCCCGCTTAAATGGTCCTGATCCCCGTGGCTGATAAATGCGTAATGGATCACGGAAACTCCCAGGCTCTTTAAGCACGGTTCAAGGGTATATTCTCCCAAAGACTTTTTCGAAGAACTTCCCCCATCCACCAGCACCGCAAACCTCTCCGTCCGCAGCAGAATGCCGTCCCCCTGCCCTACATCAAGGAACAGGGCCTCCAGCCCATTTACCGGTCCCGGCCGAAAGACCAGGATGCAAAGGCAATACATCACGAAAAGAATAATCAACTTTCCCGGATATGAAATCCCCTTTGCTTTTTCCTTTGCTTTTTCCTTTTCCTTTCCCTCTCCTGTCTCCCTCCAGCCTTTTCCTTCCATTGCCAGATACGAAAGTCCTGCCAGCAGCAGCAATCCATATGCAGCCATCCGTTCTGCTCCCGGCCTTCCAAGAGTCAGGCTATAGCCGGGCAGTGCGGACATCTTCCTGCAAAGGAGCTCATACAAGGCCAGAATGTAATGTCCCGTCCCTGCCGCAAAAATCCCCAGCACAGGGCTTAAATTCCCAAGGAAGATCACCCCGAACCCGGAGCAGAGTACACCTCCCATCAGGGGAATCACAAGAAGATTGAGAAAGATGCTGTAAAGGGGAATCTGGTAAAAATGATAGAGCAGGATGGGCATTGTGACCACCTGAATGGCAAATGCAGCGGAAACAGCGCCGGCCAGAGGCTTTTCCTTTCCCAGCCAGTTTATTATCACAGGCGTCACCCCTCCTATGGCAAAAACGGCTCCAAAGGATAACTGGACCCCTCCCTGGGTAATAAGAAGAGGCGATTGAACGGCCAAAAGAAGAAGTGCCAGAGAGGCGGAGGATAATAAATCATAGGTTCTCCCAAGATAGGAGGCAAAAAATCCCGTACTCATCATGATGACCGCTCTCATGACCGAAGGGCCTCCCCCTGTTAAAATCCCGTAGAGAAAGATAAGAACCGTCCCGGCCAGTCCGGAGCCGCCGTATCCAAGGCCTGCTTTTCTCAGGATCCGGTAAAGGAAGATCCCTGCAAAAGACATGTGAAGGCCGCTGATGGCCAGAAGGTGAGCGATCCCGTTTTTCTGATACAGGGTCTTTATCTCCTTGGAAATGCCCCGTTTATCCCCCAATACTGCAGCCGTAAGGATTCCGGCGTCTTCCTCTTCCCCGTATCGGTAAAGAATCTCTTTTCCCCATTCCCTTATGAGGCGCAGTCCCTGGGCAACAGGAGCCGGATTGGCATCAACCATCTCCAGCTCCTCCCCGGAAAGCCTGCAGTCCAGTCCCTGAGCCTGATAATAGGCTTTGGAATCAAACTCCCCCGGATTTCTGGCCTGGGAAAAGGGCTGGGCCTCTCCTCTGATCCTTACGGTCTGCCCCAGACATAAATTCAGCTCTTTCATCCGGAAGGAAGGCTTCATGGTCACAAGAATGCCGGGAAGGGGAAACCGGGAGGCCTCATCCCTTCCCTCTTTCCCGTATTCCCATACCTGATTCCCATTTAAGGTGATCCTCAAAGTTCCATTCTCTTCTTCCAGAGCTGCCACCTTTCCCTGGGCCTCCACATAGTTCCCTAAAATGTGTTCCGTCTTTGCCTCCCGTTCCCTCCATCGTCCTTTGTCATATCCGGCCCAGGCTGCGCCCAGGTACAAAAAAAGAAGAGGCAAAAGAACCCAAAGCCAGTTTCTGCCTCTCCAATAACCATAAAGAACAATCCCGGCAGCAAAAAAAGCCGGAATCAAAAGCCAGGATGTCATAACCAGCAAAGCGGCAGCCTCTCCAAGTACAAATCCCCCTGCGATCAGACATAATGGGCGTTTTATTGTTCTGTTCCTCCTATATCATTTGGTACTTCTTCATTCTCCGCATTGTAATCTAAGTTGCGTTCAAAAAGCTGGTTTAAGGAAATGGAATCCCTAAACATGACTTCCTGAGAACCGTTTACCGTGATCTGCACCTTGTTGATGGAGGAGGCCGCAGCCAGGGAATTCACGATAGAATAAATCGGGATATATTCCTTTACCTCCAGGGTATTGTTAAGAAATGCGGAATCAAAATTAATATAACAGATATTTTCATTGACCGACACATTCAGAAGCTTTGTATCCTTGGGCAGGGTCGGATTCATCCCCGGCCTTCCAGGACCGGCGATCAACTGCTCAATGACCAGCTTTTCCAGAGATGTGTTTACGTTATGCACCACTTCCCTTGTTTCCTTGACCAGCTTCTCTCCCGTATCATCAGCGAAATACAAAGGCAGCTCCGTCTTCTCATAGGAGTTGACATTGCTGATGTTATCAATAAAGTCAGAGTTGGCCATAGGGCCTACCGGACTTCCTGAGCTGTCCATAAGGGGTTGTTCCGCCGTATACACGGCAACATAATCCACCCCTTTTATCTGGGTCAAAGTTCTTACCAGGGAAGCCCTGCATAAGATTTCTCTGGTCCCATTCATCATAGCGTAATTGTTATCAAAATACAGATAAAGAACCGTGTCCTCCAGCTTATAGCGCTCAAAGCCCACCTTATCCGGAACTGCGGCCTGCCGGTCCAAGTCCTTTGGTACGGTCCGAAGCTGTTCCATGAGATTCCGGATTCTCCAGTCCGTCAACTCTTCTGAGTCCCCTTCCGGTTTCCTGGGCATTTGATACTCCTGTGGTTCCATCTTTGTCATGGCAGAATTCAGGTAATAAATCTGATAAACTTCATCGACGGCTTCCGTTCCCTTTCCTTCCTTTTTTCCACAGCCGGCCAGGCATAGAACACACATCAGGAGGAGAACAGCCATCAGCCGTTTCAATATGACTGCCCGTATTATGGGACAGAATCCGCCCCGGTTTCCCGGGCGTAAAGCCATGCCGTCCGTAGAGCTTTTCCTCATTGCTGCCCATTGTTCTGGATATAAAGGGTTGCTTAAAAGGAGTTTCATCTAATAGCCTCCTGTTTCTAAGAAATATAAGTGAGAGGAATTCGTACGGTAAATGTGGCTCCCTCTCCCTCCTTGCTTTGCAGCTTCAATGCTCCCTGGTGCATCAGCACAATCTTTTTCGTAATGGAAAGGCCAAGGCCTGTGCCTCCTGTTTCCCTGGATCTGGCTTTATCCACCCGGTAAAACCGCTCAAATACATGCTCCTGAAACTCTTCCGAGATCCCGATTCCCGAATCAGCCACTTTTACGTAAAAAAACTTATGATCCGCATCAAGAGTCACCCGGACCCAGCCGCCTTCCACATTGTACTTGATTGCATTCTCCACCAGATTGCTTAAAGCCAGGGACAGTTTCATCTCATCCACATCGGCAGTGACCTCCCGGATGCTTTCAAAGGTCAGCTCCACATTCCGCTTTCCGGCAATGGGGCGCAGCCTCTTTAAAATCAGCTCCATCAGTCCGTTGATGTTCACCTGGGCAATGTTTAGGTTCCCTCCGGAAGTCTTGTCCATGCGGACCAGGGACAGCAGGTCGTCAATGATCTTGCTTTCCCGCTCGATTTCATCGGATATATCGCTTAAAAATTCCCGGTAAAGCTCTGCAGGAACGTCTTCCAGCCCCATGAGGGAATCGGCCAGCACCCGGATGGATGTGATGGGAGTTTTTAACTCATGGGACACGTTTGACACGAATTCCTCCCTGGACTGGTCCACAGCCTTTAACTTCTTTAAAGTCATGTTAATGGTTTCCGTAATCTGCATGGTTTCCTTATAAGCATAGGTGCTGATGTCCTCATCCATATCTCCTTCCGCCGCCCTGTTCAGCATACGCTGCAGCTCCCGGAAGGGCTTCATCAGAAGCTTCACAAGGAGGACCACAAATATGGCCAGAACGGAAAAGATCATAAGCTGAAGAAATGCTCCTTTTTCCGACACAATGGAAATCCGGTTCAGCAGATCCTCCGTAGATGCCGTTACGATCATGACGCCGGCAATCTCCTTTTCCTGGCTGTTGGAATAAATAGGGATGGTCAGAGCCGAATAATGCTTCTCAAAATTATACTTGCTGCTGTTTTCTCCATCAAAGCACCGGATGACCTCATCAGATACATTGAGCTTGCCCACAGAAAGCGAAAAGGTATCGCTGATGATCCTGAAATTCCGGTTCACCACCACGATCCGTCCATTGAACATATCCGCCTTTACGGACATTTCATTGTCCAAAAGCGAGTCCTTGGGCTCCATGGTCAAATATCCGATCCTTGTCATCTTGTTGCTTAGGATCCAGCACTGGTTTTGAATTTCCTGCATTCTGGTATCAATGAGGTTCTGCCGGTAAGCTCCAAGCATCACCGAATTCTGGATCAGTATCGGAATGCAGCCCACCACAAGAAGGACAATGATCAGAGTTACCCGCAGGCTCATGGCATGTTTCTGATTAAAAATCTTTATCTGGAACATGACCGCCCACCTCCAACTTCATTTCTGTCATACCTCCAACCTTTTGGTACATGCAATTGCCAGCGCCCCCGGCCCGATATGGCAGGATACGCTTAAAGAAAGGTTGTCCACATAGATTTCTCCTGTCTTTGGAAAAATCTCTTCCAGCTCCTTCTTAAATTCCATGGCAGCCGCTTCATTGTTGGTATGGGCAACGGCAATACCCGTATGGATCCCTTCCGGATCACCGAAACGCTCTTCCATATCCTTTTTCGCAGCCGTGATCATCATGGCTTTGGCCTGCTTCATGGTTCTTGCCTTAGCAAAGGCATCCAGCTTCTCTCCCTGAATGGTAAGAACCGGCTTAATCCTCAAAAATGTCCCTAAAAGAGCCGCCGCCGGAGTGATCCTTCCGCCCTTTTTTAAGTATTCCAGGGTATCCAGGGTAATGTAAATGGTAGAATTCATCTTTGCCTCTTCCAGCTTCTTCTTAATGGCAGCGGCAGTCATTCCGAAATCCGCCATTTTCCTGGCTTCCATAACCGACTGCCTTTGAGTCACTGAAATCCTCTGGTTATTGACCACAAACACCTTTCCCTCATAATCGTCTGCCAGCACAAGGGCCGTCTGACAGGCGCTGCTCAACCCGCTGGACATGGGAATGTGCACAATTTCCTCATATTCTTCCAAAAGCTTGTTCCAAAGATCCATAAGATCGGCAGGAGACGGCTGAGAGGTGGAAATATCCACTCCCCCCTCCAGCTTTTCATAGAAATCCTTCTGTGTCAGGCTGATATCCTCATAAAAGGGTTCCCCAGCCATCATAAAAGGCATAGGTATTACGAAAATCCCGGCTTCCTCTCCCTGTCTCTGGGTGATTCCGCTGTTGCTGTCTGTTACTATCGCTACTTTCATTTCCATTCTCCTCTATTTCTGTAGGCAATGAGCCAGGCCCAGAAATGCTTGTACTCCTGCATCTGGCGGATGCTGCAAGGGTCAAATAGTTCACAGCTTGCTGAGGGCTATTTAACTTCCTAAAGCGATGAGCCTAGGCGCAGGAATATTTGTATTCCTTCATCTGGCGAATGCTGCAAGGGCAAAACAGCTCACAGCTTGCTGAGGGCTATTTGACTTCCTAAAGCAATGAGCCAGGCGCAGGAATACTTACGTTCCTGCATCTGGCAAATTCTGTAAGGATCAAATACCCTGCAGCCGCTGAGGGCTTATGACTACACTGTCAGGGCAGCCTGCTCTTCCTCACCTGCAGACGTATAAAGCTGATAATACATTCCCCGCTTTAAAAGCAGTTCCTCATGATTTCCCTCTTCCACAATATTGTTGTCAGACAGCACCAGTATCCGGTCTGCGTTCTGAATGGTCGTCAGGCGGTGGGCAATGGTCAGTGTGGTGCGGCCTACTGCCAAACGGTCCAGGGACTGGGAAACCAGATGCTCGCTCTCATTATCAAGGGCAGAGGTGGCTTCATCAAGGATCAGCACCTGGGGATTTTTAAGAAATACCCTGGCAATGCTGATGCGCTGCTTTTGTCCTCCTGAAAGCTTTACCCCACGCTCACCCACATAGGTGTCATAACCATCCTTAAGCCCTGTGATGAACTCATGGGCCCCGGCCAGCTTTGCCGCCTGGACCACTTCATCCCTGGAAGCACCTGGATGCCCGTATTCAATGTTTTCAAACACCGTTCCTGAAAACAGGTACACATCCTGCTGCACTACGCCTACAGTGCTTCTTAAGCTATCCAGAGTCACATTTTTAATGTCCTGGCCGTCTATAAGGATCTCTCCCTCAGTGGGATCGTAGAAACGGGGGATCAGGTTGCATAAGGTGGTCTTTCCGCCTCCGGAAGGACCTACAAGAGCCACCCTTTCTCCCTGTTTGATATCAAGGTCAATATTAGCCAGCACCGGATTATGGTCATCCGGGTATTCAAAGGACACCTGGTGAAAGGTGATGTTACCTTTTACATCATGAAGCGGCTTTGCCCCCTCTTCGTCAAAGATATCCACGTTGGCATCCATTAACTCTGTAAAACGTTCGATTCCTGTCATTCCCCTCTGGAACTGCTCCGCAAATTCGATGATCCTGCGGATAGTGGCAAGCAAAGTGGTCACATACAGGGTATAAGCCACCAGATCCCCTGGCTCAATCAGTCCCTTGATCATGAATATGCCGCCTGCAACAATGACCACCACATACATCAGACCGTCAAACATCCGGATAGTATTCTGGAAAGCGGCCATGTATTTATATGTTTTTCGTTTGATCTCCAAAAACTCCAGATTATCCCGGTTGAATTTTTCGATCTCGATCTTTTCGTTGGCAAAGGCCCGGACAACCCGGTTTCCAAGGAGACTGTCCTCGATCCTGGCATTCAGCTCTCCAATGTGGTTTCTCTGGTGCTTAAAAGCCCTTCTCACCTGTAAGTTAAAGTAGGTACAGGATATCGCCATAACCGGAATCAGCAGGAAAATAGTAAGGGTCAGAGGGAGGCTGATCCCTGCCAGTATCAAAAAGGACACCACTGTCTTTAAGAAGGCAATGAAGAATTCCTCCGGGCAGTGGTGGGCAAATTCCGTCACGTCAAATAAGTCACTGGTGATCCGGGACATGATCTGCCCAACCTTTGTATTGTTAAAATAATTATCTGACAGCTTCTGCAAATGTGCAAATGCATCCTGTCTCATATCAGTCTCAATGGCAGCTCCCATGACATGGCCTGTATAAGCCATGTAAAAGCTGGCCATTCCGTCTATGATCCTGAGACCAAAATAAAGGGCGCCGATCCCGATGATCATCCGAACCGTAAGGGATGTTATATCCTTAAGTCCCTGATTGGTGATATAACGCAGGATCAAAGGCAGTACCATTTCACAAATGGTGGTAAGCGACGCACAGAATAAATCCATGGCCATGACTTTCGTATATTTCTTATAGTAGGGCACAAAGCGTTTTAACAATGTGCTCGTTTTCATCTCTTTCTGTTCCATACAATCCTCTACTCTGTTATCTTAATATTCTTAATGAGCCCTAAGGCCCAATCTCTTTCCCCCGGCTTTCTGCTGACAATATTAATGTTCATGCGCTGTTCCTTATACAGAATCTGCGCAGACATCCCATAAAGAATTTCCCCTTCCCGTTCCTCCGGCTCATAAAAAGCCGCCCGGGCATTGGCCTTTCCTATGTCAAAATCCATGATTTCAGGCCCTTTTCCCTGCTCAAACCACTGCTTCTTAAACTCGGCCTTACGCCCGTCAAAAACCGCAGCGTAAACGTAATAATCATGGGCCCCATATTCCTTACCGTCATAGTAGTGGTCCATGCTGCCGTTATGTGATTCATCGTAAAGAAAATTCCCCGGGATCCCAAAGCTCATGTTGCCGATTTTCCGGTAAACCAGATGTTTTCTGCAGCCGATGAAAACCTCCTCCGGCAGGGAAAACACACCTTCTAAGTCCACAGGAAAATGGCCGTCAAGGCTGCACACTTCCAAATACTCTTTCTTTGGAAAGGGAAGTTTCCGGTCCATGGAAAGCGCCCGTTCAAGGAGCTGGATAATCTCCCTGTTCACCTGCTCATCCTGCCTGCTGCGGACTGAGGGCATGAAATAGCAGAACTGGTGAAGGAGGACCATAGCGCTGTTTCTGTAAAAACAGGCGTCCTTTTCCAGCTCATTCCATACAAAAAAATCCCTGGCAAATGCAACACCTATACCAGAATGTACCATCCCTTTAATCTCTTTAAAAGAAAATGACCGAATATGGGTGATCAGTTTTCCCTCCTGACGGTCCGGTACATAATAAACCGAAGGCCAGCAAAACATGTATTCCCCATCTCCGCCCCAGCCGGACAACAGCTTCATAAGATCAGAAAACCACTGGTAAAAGTACTTCTGTCTCATGGCAAGAAAATCCCTTTTTATATAATATCCGGTCCTGTCCTCGACCCTGAGCCTTAGCTTCTCTTCTTTTGCAAGCCGCTCCAGAAAACTGATGGCCGCCGCATGGAAACCGGGGCCGGCTATGTTGGTCTGACTCTCCCCCTGAAGCTTGCCCCTGCTCCACTTAAGCCAGATATAGCCTTCCTGGCATAACTGTACAAGCAAAAAACCCTCTACCCGGAAACAATGGTACCCCATTTCCTTTGCCAGCTTTTTTGCCATACTCTCCGCTGACTGGCAATTCCAGCTAATCCCTGAAAAAAATTTTTTCTTTGGCTCCAAAGAAAACCTGATTCGAATACTCATCTGAAACCCTTCCTAAGATATCTTTCTCTATTCTATCGTATTTTCATAAGAAATGGAAGCATAAAACGAATATGGACGAATTTAATTTTTCAGTTTACATAAATTTTTCATGTCTTTTGTCCAGAGACACAAAAAAATAAGGGCCATCCAGTGCTGCCACTGAAAAGCCCTTATTTTTCTTTAGAAGAATCAAACTTCTTTGAATTTATTTCACAAGTAAAGATTTTCCTGTCATATCTTCTGGCTGTTTTAATCCCATGAGTTCGATCAGAGTAGGAGCGATATCGGCCAGACAGCCGCCTTCTCTCAGCTTATAGGATGGGTCTGCATTTACCAGGATAAACGGAACCGGGTTGGTGGTATGGGCAGTAAATGGTTCTCCTGTCTCATAATCCAGAAGCTGCTCCGCATTTCCATGATCAGCGCAGATGAACAGAATTCCATCCGTTTCCCTGATGGCCTCTACGGTTCTTCCCACACATCCATCTACTGTCTCAATCGCCTTGATGGCTGCTGTCTCAATTCCTGTATGACCCACCATATCCGGATTTGCAAAGTTGATAATGATCACATCATATTTTCCTGATTTGATCGCCTCCACCAGCTTATCACAAACAATGGGAGCACTCATCTCAGGCTGAAGGTCATAAGTGGCAACCTTTGGAGACGGAACCAGGATCCTGTCCTCTCCCTTATTAGGCTCTTCCACGCCGCCGTTAAAGAAAAAGGTCACATGGGCATATTTTTCAGTTTCTGCAATCCTGGCCTGGGTCATGTTGTTCTGAGCCAGGAATTCGCCGAAGGTGTTTGCAATGCCTTCCTTTTTAAAGGCAACCAGCTTGTTATGGATGGTTTCATCGTAATTCGTAAAGCATACATAGGTCAGATCCAGACGCTTATCTCTTGCAAATCCCTTAAATTCATCGTCGCAGAAGGCTCTTGTAATTTCTCTTGCCCGGTCAGGACGGAAGTTAAAGAAGATTACGGAATCACCGTCTTTTACGGTAGCAACCGGTTTTCCATCCTCCATCACAACAAAAGGCTCTACAAACTCATCGTAAACCGCTTTGTCATAGGAAGCCTGGATTCCGGCTGCAGCCGACTCCTCATGGTTTCCTTCTCCCTTTGTCAGGGCGTTATATGCCCGTTCCACACGGTCCCAGCGGTTATCCCGGTCCATAGCATAATAACGTCCCATGACAGACGCCACTTTCCCGGTGCCGATCTCTTTCATCTTTTTTTCCATCGCTTCCACGAAGCCCTTTCCGGAAGCCGGAGGCGTATCACGTCCGTCCAGGAAGCAATGAACATAAACGTTGTCCAGGCCGTTTCTCTTTGCCAGTTCTAAAAGACCGTAAATATGGGTATTGTGGCTGTGCACCCCGCCGTCGGATACCAGTCCCCACATATGAAGGTCTGACCCGGACTTTTTGCAGTTTTCCACTGCCTGTAAAAATTCCGCCACTTCAAAAAAGTCGCCGTCTTCTATGGACTTTGTAATTCTGGTAAGCTCCTGATATACGATGCGCCCTGCGCCCATATTCAAATGCCCGACCTCTGAGTTGCCCATCTGTCCGTCAGGAAGACCTACTGCCAGTCCGCTGGCGTTGCCCTTAACAAAAGGACACTGGCTCATAAGCTGATCCATGATTGGGGTCTTGCCTTCACAAACAGCGTTATGGTCGCAGTTATCATTTAATCCGTAACCATCAAGTATCATTAATACAACCGGTTTTCTGCTCATAACTAGTTCTCCTTTTTCTCTTCTTCATTCTATTGTAATGGCAGCATTCTGCAAAGATATCAGCATGCTCCAACGTGTGGGAAATCTTATGGGAGTCATTGTCTCACAAATCATATTTTACATGATTTGCACATTTCTTGCAACCGGTGAATGATGAAATAAAAACAGGACTTCTGCACACGTTTTCTTCCCAGCGGAAAAAGCTGCCGCCCCCCACCGGTTAAGAAAAGGAGGCTGCAGCTTTCATCTGCTTATTTGTTGTAATTTACGATATTTCCAAACTCAGGCTTTAAGGATGCCCCGCCTACCAGGCCGCCGTCAATATCAGGCTGTGCAAACAGCTCCGGAGCGCTTGCAGCAGATACGGAACCGCCGTACTGGATACGGATGGCTTCGGCTGTGGCTTCGTCATAGATTTCAGCGATGCATCTACGGATAGCGCAGCAAACTTCCTGGGCCTGTTCCGTTGTCGCAACCTTTCCGGTACCAATGGCCCAGATAGGCTCATAAGCGATGACCGCTTTTGCCGCATTCTCTGACGGTACGCCCAGGAAAGCGATCTTAATCTGCTGGCGGATCCAGTCAAGGGTGATTCCCTGTTCTCTCTGAGTCAGGGATTCTCCGCAGCAAACAATGGGAGTAATGCCGTATTCAAATGCCTTAAGAACCTTTTTGTTCACGGTCACATCTGCTTCAGCAAAATATTCCCTTCTCTCGGAATGGCCGATCACCACGTATTTCACGCCTGCATCCTTTAACATGGCAGGAGAAATCTCTCCGGTATAAGCGCCCTTATCCTCATAGTACATGTTTTCAGCGCCGATGTGGATATTAGTTCCCTTTGCAGCCTCCATGGCCGGTATGATATCAATAGCCGGAACACAGAAAACAACGTCTACATCATCATTTGCCACCAGAGGCTTTAACGTATTTACCAGCTCCACCGCCTCGGTGGGAGTCATATTCATCTTCCAGTTACCTGCTATAATTTTCTTTCTGGACATAGTATCAACCTTCCTTTATGTTCGTCATTTTAAAGACCGGAATCTCCTGTCTTTCAAGGCCCGGACAGTTTTCTTTTGTCCGGGCCGGTATCTTCTCAGGCATCATTTACTTCATGAAGACTTCTTTTTACTTATTGTCTGCAGCAGCCACGCCTGGCAGCTCCTTGCCTTCCAGGAACTCAAGAGAAGCGCCTCCGCCTGTGGAGATATGGGTCATCTTGTCAGCAAAGCCAAGTCTCTTAACCGCATTTACAGAGTCACCGCCTCCGATCACCGTAGTGGCGTCAGAAAGCTCTGCAACTGCACGGCATACCTCTAAAGTGCCTTCTGCAAAATTGGAAAATTCAAATACGCCCATAGGTCCGTTCCATACAACAGTCTTGGCGCCCTTTAAAGCATCCTTGAAAAGCTCAATGGTTTTCGGTCCGATATCAAATCCTGACCAGCCTGCGTCAATGATCTCAACGATTTTTCTTTCCGTATCATTGGAAAACTCCAGGCCTTCCACGTTATCGATTGGAAGCAGAAGCTTTACGCCCTTGTCTTCCGCTTTCTTGATCATCTCCAAAGCATAATCAAGCTTATCCCCTTCACATAAGGAATTTCCGATCTCTTTCCCCTGAGCCTTTGCAAAGGTGTAAGCCATACCACCGCCGATGATTAAGGTGTCAACCTTATCAAGCAGGTTATTGATCACGTTGATCTTATCGGAAACCTTTGCTCCGCCCAGGATTGCCACGAAAGGACGTACCGGATTCTCAACTGCCTGGCCCAGGAATTTGATTTCCTTTTCCATCAGATAACCAACCACATTGGTGGCTGTGTATTTGGTAACACCTACATTGGAGCAGTGAGCTCTGTGTGCGGTGCCGAATGCATCATTTACGAAAATACCGTCACTAAGGGAAGCCAGCTCTTTTGCATATTCTTCTGCATTTTCATCCTTGCCGTACTTTGTCTCTTCAGCTCTGTACCGGGTATTCTGAAGCAGCAGAACTTCTCCATCCTTTAATTCCTCAGCAACCTTCCTGGTCTCAGGACCTGTTACCTTAGGATCGTTTACAAATTTTACCTCTACTCCAAGTCTTTCGCTTAAAGCGGGAGCAACTGGCTCTAAAGACATCTCCGGAAGAGGCTCGCCCTTTGGCTTGCCAAGGTGGGAGCAAAGAATCACTTTTGCACCCTGGTCCAATAATTTCTTGATCGTAGGAACGGCTCCGTCGATACGGTTAAAGTTCTGAATCACTCCATCCTTTAACGGTATGTTGAAATCACATCTTACTAAAACTTTCTTTCCCTGTAATCCGGATAAATCATCAACTGTTTTCTTATTAAGCATGTTTCAATGCTCCTTTCAGGTTTACTGTTCTTTCATGTATTTATAGAGATAAAGGGCCCGGTCCTTTACGACCGGACCCTTTGTGGATCATTAGCCTAACTCAGCAAAGTACTTAATTGTACGAACCATCTGGCTTGTATAGGAATTCTCGTTGTCATACCATGCAACAACCTGAACCTGATATAAATCATCGCCAATCTTGGAAACCATAGTCTGGGTAGAATCAAACAAGGAACCGAATCTCATACCAACAACGTCAGAAGAAACGATCTCATCTGTATTGTATCCAAAGGATTCGCTTGCTGCTGCCTTCATGGCTGCGTTAATGCCTTCCTTGGTTACGTCTGCACCCTTAACAACTGCGGTTAAGATGGTTGTGGAGCCTGTAGGAACCGGAACACGCTGTGCGGAACCGATTAACTTGCCGTTTAATTCCGGAATAACCAAGCCGATTGCCTTTGCAGCACCGGTGGAGTTTGGAACGATGTTGGCAGCGCCTGCTCTTGCTCTTCTTAAGTCGCCTTTTCTGTGAGGTCCGTCAAGGATCATCTGATCGCCTGTGTAAGCATGGATCGTGCTCATGATACCGGACTGGATCGGTGCGTAATCGTTAAGAGTCTTAGCCATAGGAGCCAGGCAGTTTGTTGTACAGGAAGCAGCGGAGATGATCTTGTCATCTGCTGTTAAAACATCCTCGTTTACGCTGTAAACCACGGTAGGAAGATCATCTCCAGCCGGAGCGGAGATAACAACCTTCTTGGCGCCTGCATCAATGTGAGCCTGAGCCTTGTCCTTGGAGCAATAGAATCCTGTACACTCAAGAACTACATCAACTCCGATCTCTCCCCATGGAAGCTCAGCAGCCTTTGCCTGAGCATAAATTTTAATAGTCTTTCCATCTACAGTAATGGAGTCATCGGAAGCCTCTACGGTGTGAATACCCTCACCATAGTATCCAGCGTATCCGCCCTGTGCAGTATCGTATTTTAATAAATGTGCTAACATCTTTGGATCTGTTAAATCGTTAATAGCTACTATTTCGTAGCCCTCTGCGCCGAACATCTGTCTGAATGCAAGACGGCCAATACGGCCGAAACCATTAATCGCCACTTTTACTGCCATAATTCAATTCCTCCTAAGAATAAAATTAATTTGATTGTTAAATATTAATCAACTAACCTTTATTTTACCTAATAATCCAGTAAATAGCAAGTCCTTTTTTTATTTTATAAAATCCAGACTTCCCTTAGATCTCATTCTTCACATAGCTGGCCAGATTATAGGAATGGTCGGAAATTCGTTCCAGATTGCTTATAAGCTCCAGGAACACAACCCCTGATGAAGTATTGCATTCCCCTGTGGAAAGCCGTTCGATATGCTTTTCTCTCAGCTCCTCTTCCAGAAGATCCACCTCATCCTCGCACTGGCTCACCTTCCGTACCTCCTCCATGTCCCCCTTTCTCCTGGCTTCTATGGAATGGAAAAAGGATTGGTACGCAGCCTCACAGATGATTTTTAAATCAGAAGCACCTGTATCGGAAAAGCTGATTTCATGCTGGATCAAATATTCCGCCTGTTCAGCAAGGTTTTCCCCATGGTCTCCCACCCGCTCAATATCATTGATGCTGTAAAATAAGTTGTTGACTACCAGTTTTTGTTCCTCTGTAAGGGAAAGATTGTTGATTTTAACCAGATATTCCATCAGCATCTTTTCCATATTATTGATCGTCTTTTCCGTTTTATACACTTCCTTTGCTTCATCCGCATTTTTCGTAAGGACTGCCTCCATGGCCCGCTTCACATTTTCCAGGGTGATCTGTCCCATATGTACCACTTCCATGGCGGCTGTTTCCACTGCAAAAGCCGGAGATTCAAAAATCCTCTCATCCAGGTGCTTCATGGTCACAGCTTCTTCCCCTGCTGTCTCCGCGTCATCTGTTTTGCTTTCCGGAATTACAAATCCGGATAAATCCACCAACTGCTTTGCAAACGGAAAAAGAAGCAGCGTATTGGTCAGGTTAAAGAACGTATGGAATATGGAAATCTGAACCGCTGTGATGTTATGGGCAGCCAAAGCCGGAGCAGCCATAAAAAGGACAAATGAACCGATGCCGAAAATAAGGGCCCCCATCACATTGAAGGACAAATGAATCACTGCCGCACGCTTTGCGGTTCTGGAACCGCCGATGCTGGAAATGAGAGCGGTAACGCAGGAACCGATGTTCTGTCCCAGAGTGATAAAAATAGCGGCATTGGTAGTAACCACCCCGTTCATGGCAAGGGTCTGAAGAATGCCCACAGATGCAGAAGAACTTTGGATCAGGGCTGTCACCAGGGCTCCGATGAGCATGCCCAGTAAGGGGTTTCTTCCTAAAAGACGGAAGGCCTCAGAAAAAACCGGGGCATCGGTATAGGGAGAGATGGCTCCTGACATAAAATCCAGGCCCACAAACAGCATCCCAAGGCCCACCAGGATCTCCCCTATGGTTTTCGCCCTCTGCTTATTCCCAAACAGCAGAAGAACCGCCCCGATTCCGATGAAAAGAGGGGCTGAAAAGGAAGGCTGCAGTATGGAAAATGCATCTCCCAACTGATTCATGGATACGATCCAGGCCGTAATGGTGGTACCGATGTTGGCTCCCATGATAACACCTACCGCCTGAGTCAGATTAAGCACACCTGCACTTACAAAGCCTACTACCATAACCGTGGTCGCCCCGCTGCTCTGGATAATGGCTGTTATAAGTGCCCCCAGGATCACTGCCAGGAAACGGTTGTTTGTGAGCATTCCCAGAAAACGGCTCATACGGCTTCCTGCGCTCTTTTGCATGCCGTCTGCCATAGTATTCATGCCGTACAGGAACATTCCCAGTCCACCCATAAAGCCAAACAAACTCGATATGTCATTTATAGACATGTGTTACCTCCTTGTAACCACTGAATATGGTTTTATTCCGGTACGCCGGACCATCTGTGTAAGCGCACCGTTTCAAATATAGCATAGGCAGAATCGCTTTTTCAACGCTTTTTATAAATTATGTAAAATTTTGGTGAAATTTAGGTAAAACCATACCTCCCCTGCGTTGCTTTTCTTCCTTAGATTGATTATAATGAATTTAATTTTTGAAAGGAGAACCTCATGCTGCCAGATTATCATTTTCACACAGATTTTTCAGGAGACTCCCACACCCCCATGAAGTCTCAGTTAGAACGGGCCATCAGCCTTGGGATGACCTCCCTCTGTGTTACGGACCACCATGATTATGACGTGGACTCTGTCATTGATTTTACCCTCCAGACGGATAAGTACTTAGATACGATGTCTGCCTTAAGGGAAGAATACAAGGACCGGATCGATCTTCGCATTGGGATCGAACTGGGACTTCAAACCCATTTAAAAGAATATTACAACCAACTGCTGTCAAGCCATCCCTTTGATTTTGTCATTGGTTCCACCCATTTTATCAATAGAAAGGATCCTGCTTATCCGGAGTTTTTTAAGGGAAGAGAGGAACAGGAAGCATATCTTCAGTATTTCCAGGCCACACTGGATAATGTGAAAAATCTGGATACCTACGACGTGGCAGGCCACATCGACTATATTGTCCGTTACGGTCCCAACAAGGCTGCTTATTACAGCTATGAGGCATACCGGGACATACTTGACGACATTTTAAGAGCGATCATTGAACGGGGGAAGGGAATCGAATGCAACACAGCCGGACTTCGGAAAGGGATCGGACAGCCCAACCCATGTGACAGTATCATAATGCGCTATAAGGAATTAGGAGGGGAGATCATAACCATCGGTTCTGACGCCCACATACCCGAGGATTTAGGCGCAGATTTTCAGACAGCCAGGGAGCTTCTGAAACAGTGCGGATTTTCCTATTATACGGAGTTTCACGGACGCAACCCGGAATTCAAACCGCTGTAAACCAATGAAAGAAACAATGCCCGGAATTGGAGAATTGACATGAATGTATTTGATATTATCGGCCCTGTCATGATCGGGCCTTCCAGCTCCCATACGGCAGGAGCCGCCCGTATCGGCAAAACGGCTGCCCTGCTTTTAGGTGCTCCTGCAGCAAAGGCAGATATCCTGTTTCACGGCTCCTTCGCAAAAACCTTTAAAGGGCACGGTACCGACAAAGCCATTGTAGGGGGAATTTTAAAGTTTGATCCCTGGGATCCTGGAATCCGCACAAGCCTTGAGACGGCAGAAAAACAAGGGATATCTGTGACAATCCGCACCGGCATCATTGAAAATGCCCATCCAAACACGGCCCTCGTCACCCTGACTTCGGCTCAGGGCAGCAGCATTTCCGTCCAGGGGGCATCTGTGGGAGGCGGCAACATCGTCATCAACAAGGTAAATGACATGGAAGTTTACTTTACCGGCCAAAACACCACCCTGATCGTCATGCATCAGGATGTTCCCGGCATCATCGCCCATGTTACCAACCTGGTTGCAGTGGGCAAAGCCAACATCTGCAATTTCCGCTTAAACAGACAGGAAAAAGGCGGAGTTGCCATTATGACCATTGAGATGGATTCTGATTTTGACCAGTCCTTAGTCTCCCAGATCAAGACCCTCCCTCATGTATACAATACGATTTTGTTAAAATTAAACTGACCAGGAGGAACCTATGCAATTAAAATATAATTCCGTGGAAGAGCTTGTGTCAGCCGCTTCATCTTCCAATAAGAAAATATCGGAAATCGTCTTAAAGCAGCAGGCCGGAGATATGGAAACCAAGCCGGAAATCCTCTACGCCAACATGGAGAACAGCTTTGAAGTCATGAGGCAGTCAGTCCAAAACGGCATGGATGAGGGCCTCCGCTCTGCCAGCGGACTTTCCGGCGGAGCGGCCGCCAAATTAAAAAAGGCGGTGGAGGAAGGAAAGAACCATTACGGACATCTCCTTGGAAATGCCATAAGCATGGCTCTTGCCGTGACGGAATACAATTCCTGCATGGGACAGATCGTGGCAGCTCCTACGGCAGGCTCCTGCGGGGTCATTCCGGCAGCGCTCATTTCCGTAATGGAAGAATTTGACCTTCCAAAGCGCGATATCATCATGTCCCTGTTCACCGCATCGGCCATTGGCATGGTCATTGCCAAATGTGCCAGCATCGCCGGTGCAGAGGGCGGGTGCCAGGCTGAAGTAGGCTCTGCTTCCGCCATGGCGGCGGCTGCCCTTACGGAAATCTTCGGAGGCACACCCCAGATGGTCTCCCATAGCTGCGCCATCGCCCTTAAAAATACCATGGGTCTGGTGTGCGACCCTGTGGCCGGCCTGGTGGAGGTTCCCTGCATCAAGCGAAATGCCATGGGCGTTGCCAATGCCTTTACCGCCTCAGAGCTTGCCTGTGCCGGAATCACAAGCGCCATTCCTGCAGACGAAGTGATCCTAGCCATGAAGCAGGTGGGCAACCTTATGTCTTCCTCTTTGAAGGAAACTTCAGAGGGCGGCCTTGCCGCGACTCCCACCGGATGCCGGCTGCGCAGGCAGATCTTTGGTTCTGATCCTGCTTAATTATGAGGTCATTATGAAGTTATTTTTTTGCCTGCTGCCCTGATCTTTAAGGCAGTATAAGCATGAAATTCATTTTTTTCTTCCTTATCAGAGTGTTTTCATTCACAAGGCGTGATTCCCGAAA